>JAMONX010000141.1 GCA_027066435.1 Campylobacterales bacterium | reverse complement strand
ACAGAAAAAAGAGTGCAACAACCACTTTACACGCTAGAAGATGTAAAAGCTGTCTATAATTTATCTATTCAATATGCCACCTATAATGAGACTATATCTATTTACAAGGATATTGATGTAATTTTTAGAAATGCTGGTCATATTTTAGATTCTGCAACTATTGAGATAGATTTTATTGAAAATGATATACAAAAAAGTATAGTTTTTAGTGGGGACTTAGGAAATCACAATGATATGGTTATGCCCTCCCCTACGCAAGTAAAAAAAGCTGACACTCTATATATAGAATCAACTTATGGAGATCGAAATCATAAAGGAATTAAAGAGAGTATAGAGGAGTTTAAAAAAGTCATCCAAGAGACATTGCTTTCACAAGGAAGTGTTTTAATTCCCTCATTTGCGATAGAAAGAACCCAAGAGATATTATGCATCCTAAAACAGATGTATGATAAAGATGAACTGCCAAAATGCAAAATTTATCTTGACTCCCCAATGGCGATTCGAGCGACTAATCTCTATAATTTTTACCATGATGAACTAAGCGAGTGTTGCAATGACTTTTTAAAAAGAGATGGAACAGTATTTGATTTTCCTTATCTAAAATATACATTAAAAGCAGATGAATCAAAAAAGATAAATGAACAAGATAGTTGCATTATAATTGCAGGTAGTGGAATGTGTACAGGTGGCAGAATTTTACACCATTTTAAAAATCGTATCTGGAATTCAAAAAACAGTGTCATCTTTGTAGGATTTCAAGCATATGGAACTTTAGGGCGAAAAATTGTTGAAGGTGCAGAGTGGATAAAACTCTATCATGAAAAAGTTCGTGTAAATGCAAGAATCCACACTATCAATGGTTTCTCAGCACATGCTGATCAAAATGAGCTACTAGAGTGGATAGAAAACTTTGACACTCTTGGAGATATATATCTCATCCATGGGGAAAGAGAGAAACAAGATATCTTTAAAAAAGCAATTGAAAATAGCGTGACAAATAAAGTGCATATTGTCAAAGAGGGAGAAAAAATCTCAATTTAATTTATTCACATTCAATTCATACTATACCTGTATACTTATAGATAAAATTAGGAGGGAAAAGATGAAAAAAAGGTTACTACTTATAGGTATATTTTTAACAAGTGGACTTTATTCACAAAAACTTACACTAAATGAGTGTATTGATAAAACACTCTCAAATCATCCAGATATAAAGTCCTTTATACTTAAAGTTGAGCAATCAAAAAAAAGTTATACCGTTGCATCTGCTGATTATCTGCCTCAAGTAAATCTACATGCAGAATATAACCCTTTGCAAACTTATGCACTCCCGGTAAATGGTTCATTTCATACAATAGATGAAGATAGTTGGAGTATCGGGCTAAACTTAAAACAAAAAATATGGGACTTTTCTAAAACATCATCAAAAATTAAAGCTTCAAAATTGGATGAAGATATTTCTAAACTATTACTCGAAGATTCAAAAGCTTTGATGGTATATAAAGTAAAATCTCTTTATGGACTTATAGTTGTTCAAAAAGAAGCAATAGAGGTGAGGCAAAAAGATTTAGAAGCTAAAAAAGCTTATTATGAACAATCAAAGGCACTTGTAAAACAAGGGTTAAAAACTGATGCAGATGCTAGTCGGTTTTTATCCGCGGTGTATATTGCAAAAGATAAATTAGCCTCTTCTAAGGCTGCATATGAAAAAGCAAAAACAACACTCTCTCTTTATATCAAACAGGAGATAAAAGATGATATAGAGTTAGAATACAGTGTTATCAAAAAAGATTACCATTTTGATACAGATATAGAAGAAAAGATTTTACAAAACAATTATCAGCTACAAATGGATACTCAAAATATAGATAAAAATAGACTTCTTCATAAATCAGCAAAAGCATCTCACTATGGATCAGTAGATGCAGTTGCATCATATAACCACTTAAACACTCTAAACAGTTATGACTCTAAGCTTATTGGAGTAACCCTAAATGTTCCTCTTTATAGTGGAGGGAGAACTACATCACAAGCAGAAAAAGCTCAGATAGGTTTACTATTAGCAAAAGAGAAAAAGGATTCAAAGATTTTAGCACTCAAAGATGAGATAAACTCACTTTTTATCGATATCAAAAGATATAAAGCCACTATAAAAGCAAAACAGGCACAAGAAAAAGCAGCAATTGAGACAAAAAATGTTCTTGAAGCAAGATACAAAGAAGGCTTAACAACTTATATAGAAGTTCTTGATGCTATTTCACTTCTATTAGATGCCCGTCTTGGTACTCTTGAAGCCTATTATGCAAAAAGTATTATCATCAATCGAATCAAATATTTAAAAGGAGAGATATCATGAGTAAAGTAGTAAAATATTTA
Organism: Campylobacterales bacterium; assembly: GCA_027066435.1. Lineage (GTDB taxonomy): Bacteria > Campylobacterota > Campylobacteria > Campylobacterales > QNZT01 > SZUA-1433. Next base: position 3,538 of record JAMONX010000141.1, on the reverse strand, counting down.
ATTATATTTGCGATTATAGGAATTGGAGGATTTATCTTTTATAGTAAAGTTTATATCCCAAAATCGACATATAAAACCATCTCTCCTACCATTGGATCCTTAGATGTTGAAGTTTTTGGTATCGGCAATGTTGGTGCAAAAAATATCTATACTATCAATGCACAGATGGGTGGAAAGATTTTATCAATTTTAAGTGATGAAGGCTTATGGGTAAAAAAAGGTGATTTACTTGTTATTATGGATAGTGTTGATATACCAGAGCTTTTAGAGAGTGCTAAAATCTCTGTACAAAAAGCAATCTCTGAACTAGAAGCTGCTCAAAAAGAGCTCAAAAGTTTACAAGTAAAAAAAGATTTAGCTTATGATACCTATAAGCGTTATTCAAAACTAAAAGAACAATCTTTTGTTTCACAATCTGAATATGACAAAGCCAAAGCTGATTTTGATGCGATAAATGCTCAACTAAATTCAGCAAAAGCACATATCAACTCTGCAAAAATAGAGGTAACTCGTGCATCAAAAGGTGTTGAAGCACTTAAAATTAAACTCTCTCGTTATAAAATATATGCTCCTATTGATGGATATATCATCTCAAAAGATTCACAAGTAGATCAAAGTGTAACTCCATCGCAAAGTATACTAAAAATTGTAGATCCAAAAACAGTTTGGATTAAAGCTTATGTTGATGAAAAGATTAGTGCAGATATAAAAATTGGACAAAAAACAGATATCGTACTTCGCTCACAAAGTGATAAAAAGTTTAGTGGATATGTTAAAGAAATCTCAGCTCAAAGTGACGCTGTAACTGGAGAGAGAGAAGTAAATATAGCGTTTGATAAATTACCAATTCCATTTTTTATAAATGAACAAGCAGAAGTTTTTATTGCTACAAAACAATTTAAAAATATTATGAAAATTCCATCTACTGCTACTATTTTTAAAGGTGAAAAAGTTGGTGTTTGGATAGCACAAGATAATAAAGCACACTTACAATATATTGAGATTATTGCAAGAGGTGAAAAAGAGTTAGGTATAAAAGGTCTTGATAAAGATTCAAAGATTTTACTCACAAATCCGAAAAACAAAACTCTTAAAGAGGGAATGAGCGTTCACTAATGATTAATTTAGCACAAAAAGATATAGCACACGGTTTAGGAAAGTTTATCGTTACTTCTATGGGTGTTGGGATGCTACTTGGTATCGTTCTTATTATGATAGGAGTTTATCGTGGAATGATTGTAGATGCAGAGGTACTTTTAAATGATTTAAATGTTGATTTATGGATAGTTCAAGAGAATACGCTCGGACCATTTGCAGAAGCTTCAAGAGTACATGAAGATTTAAAAGATAGACTCCGTACTATTTCAGGAATTGATAAAGCTGAAGCTTTAACATTTCAAAATATCCAACTCCCAACATCTTCTAAACCTGTTCGTGTTGTAGCAGTTGGGTTTGATCCTTTTGGAAGTTTCAATGCTATTAACCCAAAACGAATTGTAGAGGGTCGAACTCTAAAACAAAGCCATTATGAGATAGTAGTAACAGATAAAACAGGCTTTAGCATAGGTGAGAATATTAGATTAGGAAGAGATGACTTTAAAGTAGTGGGCATCACAAAAGGAACTGTCTCTTCTGGCGGTGATCCTTTGGTTTATATAAGTTTAAAAGATGCTCAAGAGTTACAATTTTCCTACTCAAACTCTCGAATAAGAAGTGACCGAGCAAGAGGTATAATAAACCGTGATTCTCATATGGTAAATGCTATCGTTGCATCACTAAATCCAGGCTATTCTCCTGATAGTGTAGCACAAGAGATAAGGGATTATAAACATAAAAGTGTCTATACAAAAGCAGAACAAAAAGAGATTCTTACAAAAAATCTTATTGAAAAAGCATCTAAACAAATAGGTATGTTTACTGCTATTTTGGTCGCTGTTTCTACAATAATTATCGCACTAATAATCTACACTATGACTTTAGAAAAGATGAAAGAAATCTCAATAATGAAGCTCATAGGAATACCAAATGGCATGATTATCAAAATGATTGTACAAGAGACTCTACTTCTTGGACTTTTAGCTTTTATATTTGGAAATATTTTTTCACATCTAATCTATGAAAACTTTCCAAAAAGAGTTGTTTTAGAGACACCTGATGCTTGGATGCTTTTTTTAGTTGTGATGATTTTTTCTATTTTATCCTCCTTTATTGGAGTCAAAAAAGTTATCAGTGCAGATCCAGCTGCAGCTATTGGAGGTTGATATGAAAGAACAAAGTATTCGAGTTGAAAATTTAGTTAAAAACTTTGGATCTGGTGAAAACCTTGTCGAAGTAATAAATGGAGCCTCTTTTAGCGTAAACAAAGGAGAGCTAGTAGCACTCATAGCTCCAAGTGGAGCTGGAAAAACAACACTTCTTATGATGATAGGATGCGTCGAAGAGCCAACTTCTGGAACTATCTATCTTGGTGATGAAAAAGTCTATGACAACAAGTGGCTAACAAAAGAGACAAGAAAAATACGAAGAGAAAAAATTGGTTTTATATTTCAAGCCCACTATCTTATCCCTTTTTTAACAGTTTTAGAAAATGTTACTTTGGTTCCACAAACTAATGGTATCTCAAAAAAAGAGTCCGAAAAAGAGGCTATGGAGCTTTTGAAATATTTTGACATACCTGACAAAGCAAATGCAAAACCTTCACAACTCTCAGGAGGACAAAACCAAAGAGTTGCCATAGCTAGAGCATTGGCAAATAAGCCTGAAATTATACTTGCAGATGAACCAACCGCAGCACTAGATTTAGCTCGTTCTGTTAATGTTGTTAAGATGCTTAAAAAAATAGCCTTAGATCAAAATGTTGCTGTTATAATGGTAACTCATGACGAAGCAATGTACCCTCTTTGTGATAGAATTTTAAAGATAGAAAACAAAAAGGTTATCTCAGTTGGAGTTTAAAAAATGATAAAGTCATATAAGATATTAAAACTATCTCTTTTAGCTACAATTGCCGTAGTTGTTTTACAGGGTAATGAGATTGATAATTTAGATGATGATAGCAAAATGCATCGTTTTTTGCTTCAAAAAATAGATAAAATTGATGCAGATGCAAAGTCCTTGATTGAACGCTATCTTAGTTCAGATTTTGGTTTATATGCATATAAAACAAACTATATATTACCTTTTTCATCATCTTTGACCAAATATCCTTATTGGAGTGAAAATGGTATAGTTTCAGATTCTCAAACATATAACAAAAAATACGAAGCTGAATTTCAAATTAGCCTAAGGAAACCTCTATCTTTTAATCTACTTGGTCTTAATGAAGCAGTTATCTTTGCATATACTCAAAAAGTTTGGTGGCAAATCTATTCTCCCTCTTCACCTTTTCGTGAAACTAATTATGAACCAGAAATATTTATCACTTTTCCTACACCTGAAAATATAGATAAAATAAGTGGTCTAAAAGGTGTTCGTTTAGGTTTTGTCCATGAATCAAATGGTCGTTCAAAATTACAATCAAGGTCTTGGAATCGTATCT
>JAMONX010000140.1 GCA_027066435.1 Campylobacterales bacterium | reverse complement strand
ATTCAGCTATACTCTCAAAAAAACAAACCAAGGTCAAACTTATGTCAAAACATCCAACACTTCTACAACAATTTCGCTCTTTTTGCTTTCAAAATTCTATCACAGACTTAGACAAAGCGATAGAATACTTTGCTGTTTTTGGCGGAATGGGATGGGATGTAAACATGTCAAAATCTCTTGATTTTTTAATAGAAAAGAAGATTTTAAAAAACTATAAATATATTCATGCAGACATCACAACTATTACAAAAAGTAACAACATTCACCACTTACTACTCACAGCCCTTGCAACTGGAGATAGACGAGAACATTCTGCATTTAAAAAAGCTAATGTTGGAAGAAATGTGGGAGAAAACTCTATAGATTTTCTTGTTGATAATGGATTTTTGATAATTGACAAATCTATTGAAAAACCAGTAGCTGACGATGAAATATCTGAAAAACTTCTTTTTACACAACCTTTCATGCGTTTTTGGTTCTCTTGCATCTCACCATATTATAAAGGTATCAAAGAGGGAGATTACAAAGAGCTAAAAGAGCGTTGGGTTCACATTCAACAAGACTTTTGTAATCATATTTTAGAGCAACTTGCAATGGAACTTGTAAAAAATAGCTTTGATGAAGACCCAATAGAGCGTATAGGTTCATATTGGGATAAAAATGTTGAGATAGATATCTTGGCTAAGACAAAATCTGGCAAGATGATTGCAGGTTTATGTAAATACTCTAAGGCCAAAGCTGGCAAAAATGAACTGGCAAAGCTAAAAGAAAACTGTAAGAGAGCAGAATTAGATATAGATACTTTTGTCATATTTTCCAAAAATAAATTTTCAAATGAACTTAAAAAAGAGAAAGGTGAAAATTTAAAACTTTTTTCTCTTAAAAATATTCTTACTCTTTTAGAAGGGTTAAATCAAAAAGATTTATTGGTAAATACAAATAAAAGATATTAACTAAGGACTTTTTTGAAAGTATGACTTTAGCCACAAATATCTTTAGCATTAAAATCCTATAATTACAGGACTAAACTTACATTTTCGAGTTTAATTCCTAAAATATAAGGATTGAGATGAAAAAAACTTTATTATTAGAAATAGCCAAAAACTCTATAAAAAGTCACTTTGGCAAAACAACACTTGACACTAAAACACTATCTAAAGATAACCCAGAGCTGTTAGAACAGGGAGCTGTTTTTGTCACTTTAACACTTGATGGAAAGTTGAGAGGTTGTATCGGTTCGATAATCGCGCATAGGAGCTTATTGGATGATTTAGTACACAATGCAAAAGCAGCTGCTTTTGAAGATCCTAGATTTCCACCTCTAAGTGAAGAGGAGTTTTCAAGGATTGATATAGAAATCTCTTTACTTAGTATACCAAAGGAGATATCTTACAAAGATATAGAAGAGTTAAAAAGCAAAATCAGTGTAAATATAGATGGTGTTGTTTTAAGAGATGGTAATTATCAATCCACTTTTTTACCTCAAGTTTGGGAACAGTTGCCTTCGTTTGATCTATTTTTTACACATCTTTGTCAAAAAGCAGGTCTTAGTACAAACTGCCTTCTAAATCATCCACAAATATTTACTTATCAAGTAGAAAAGATAACCAAAGGAGCTTATGATGAGTCATAGAGAGATGAGTGTAGCTGGAAGTTTTTATCCTAGCAGTTGCGAAGAGATAGAGCAGATAATAGCTAAATTTGATACTATACAAAAGGAGTTTCACCAAATATCTTTTAATCCAAAAGCTATTATCTCTCCACATGCAGGGTATATTTATAGCGGATTTACTGCAAATTGTGCCTATAAACTGATAGATAAAAATCTTATAAAAAGAGTGGTTGTTATAGGTCCAAGTCATAGAGAGTATATTAAAGGAGCGAGTATCGCACTGCAAAATTATTATGATACTCCATGTGGGGATTTGGAAATTGATGTTACTTATAGCCGTTCGTTGGGGCAAAAATATAATTTTTTAACTTTTGAAGAGAGACTTCACTTTGAACACTCTACAGAGACTCAAATGCCATTTATCAGACACTATTTTCCAGATGCAAAGGTAGTAGAGATAGTTTATGGTGAGATAGAGTATCAACAGTTAGTGCCTTTGGTTGAAGAGGTAATGGCAGATGAAAATACTTTGATTGTTATTAGTACAGATTTAAGTCATTTTTATAAACTCTCAGATGCAAACACTCTTGATAGCATCTGTCTAAAAGCTATAAAAGAGCTTGACATTGAAGGTATGAGAGGTTGTGAAGCTTGTGGTATTATAGGGGTAAAAGCACTGATGATGGCTGCAAAAAACAGATCTCTTAAAAGTCAGCTTATCGATTATCGTACTAGTTATGATGCAAGTGGAGATGATATAAGTGTAGTTGGTTATATGTCAGCATTGGTAGGTTAATGTTTAACTTTTATAGCCATACCCTCTTTTATTTTAGGAAAATTCGGATTTAGTTCTGTTAGAGTAGAGAGTGTATTATTAAATTTTAAGCTGATTGAGTAAGGAGTGTCATCCTTTTGTACAAAGTATGTGAAAATTTCACCACTTTTTGGCTCATTTTGCACTATCTGAATCTTTTGCTTTTTTTCTACTTTTGGGGATTGTAATTCTGGTGTACTATCACCCATTAAAATTATATTCTCTCCAATTCTTAATATCTCTTTTAGATTTGGGTTAAGATTTTTTATAGCTTCAATTCTTATGTTAAATTTTTTACTTATCAAAGAGAGTGTATCTCCACTTTTTATAGTATATGTAAAACGACCAACAGAAATTCTCTGATTACCATCTCTAAGGTTGTCTAAATACTCCTCTGGCAAATAGACATGATATTTCTTTTTATATGAAGGTAGTTTTGAATTTAGTAAATGTGGATTACATGTTTTTATCTTTTTTAGAGATATACCAACTTTTTTAGAGATAGTATCTAAGCTCATTCCTCCGCTAAAAAAGACTTCTACAAGCTTTGAATTTGTACAGTTACCAAAGAGATGGTTAGCATTGTTTTTTATAATTATCTCATCATCGTACGCTAAAAGTGCAGCAATTACAATTCGTCTAATATAGTCTCTTGTCTCTTGTGGAAGATGTTTATTATTATCATCAACCAAAACTGATAAATCATCAGTTCCTATTTTTCTTATCACTCTTGCTAGTTTAGTTTCACCGCAATTATAAGCAATTGCAGCAAGGTACCACTTCCCAAAACGCTCATGGAGATAATTTAAATACTTTATTGCAACTTTTGTAGACTTGATTGGATCTAATCTCTCATCAACACTATGATTGATTTTGAGACTAAACTTTTTGGCAGTCAAAGGCATAATCTGCCAAAGTCCTGCTGCATTCTTATGAGATTTCACATCTGCTAGGAATCTTGATTCTATCATTGCCATATAAAGAAATGTATCTGGTATTTGGGACTCTCCAAGTAATTCATGAAGATTTGGCATAAAAATATCCCCTTTTTTAAGAGTTCTTAAAAAATAGATTACTTTAAGCTCGTCAATATTATTTTTCATTTTTATATATTTTGCATCATTCATATAAGAAGCATCGATATCCAAACTACTCAAAATCCTAATTTCATCAAGTTTGCTAAGTTTTAACTCTTTTGCATCCAAAAGAGTTAAAAACAGTGCTATTATCAAAAAGATCTTTTTCAAAAATAACTCATTTAAACTCTTTGAAGAGTGAATTAGTGTTTTGACTTATGATATTTTCTAATTTATTCTCTTCTATATCTAAAATTTCAGAAATTCTCTTTTGCACAAAAGTTGTATATAGTGGCTCATTTCTTTCACCTCTATGAGGATGAGGAGTGAGATAAGGTCCATCAGTCTCTAAAATAATCTTTTGTAGTGGAATCTTTGGAAGAATCTCAACCAATTTTTTAGCATTTTTAAAAGTGATAACTCCACCTATCCCAAAATAAAACCCATATTTATCAAGCTCTAGCAAAATTTCACTAGCATTATAACAGTGAAGCACTCCACCAACTTCTCTAGCATTTTCATTTATAAGGATCTCTTTACTATCATATGAAGCCTCTCGTATATGAACAATAAGTGGTTTTTTAAGCTCTATTGCTAATCTTATTTGTGCTATGAAAATATCTTTTTGAAGTTTTTTTTCTATCCCTTTTGCTTTATCATCTTTAGAAAGCCTAAAATAATCCAAACCACACTCTCCCACAGCTATACACTTAGGGTGAGATGCAAATCGTTTTAAATAATCTATATCAAACTCTTTTGCATGGTATGGGTGAACACCAACAGCAAAATATATATTTTCATATCTTTCACATATATCTATAGCCTTTTGCAAATCTTTTGGATCTGCTCCAGGGATTAAAGCTCCCCTAACACCATTTTCGTGAGCTCTTTTGATTACTGAATCTAAGTCTTCATCATATCGCTTATCATCAAGATGCACATGTGTATCAATAATCATAAAATCTTCAAAACCTCCAGATAGTTTTTTAAACAATTTTTAGGATGAAAAAGTTTTGTGATTTCACTTTGATTCTTTTCCAAAAATTCATCTGTTAAATTATGGCTATCATCATTAAATGTCAATCTATTCTCAAAATTTTCAAATGTATCTATAAAAATATCGTGACTATCTAAAAATTTACTCTTAGAGATATCATGATATTTATAAATATGATTTTTTGTATAAAGGGCGGGGTATAAAACACTTTGGGGATTAAACCCAGGAAGCAGTATACAACTATCACAACTTACTATCAACATAGCTTTTTGTCCATCAGTAAGAAGAGAATCAGGAAGCAGATAATCAAATCTTTTTTCACGCAAATACTCAATCAAGGACTCTTTAGTAACAATATCAGAACTTGATGGATCAAATACAAATGTAGTTTTTCTTAATTGTTCATGTGAAAGTTTTAGAAGGTCATCTATAAAAGATATCTGCTCCTCTAAATTTATACTCAAATCACAATAGACAAGGTTTTTTTTTCTACTTATATTTAAAAACTTTTGAAACTTAGCTAATTCACTTTTATCAATATTGTCAATACTTGTAAAAAGATGACAAGGGTCTCTATCAATTAATGTCTTTTCATCATACCCAAAACAGTTTTCAAACTCACTAAGAGACTTCTCATTTTCAAACAATATACAACTAGCTTGATCAAAAAGTTTTATAATATGTCTATTTTTTTCAACTATCTTCTCATCTGCAGTTACAAGATATCTCTTTGAGATTTTTTTAATATTATCAACATATGGAGCACAAATTGTACTACACTTGTAGATATTCACACCATCATATTTGTTCATTGAATCAAATAGCTTTTTATATTTTAAGTTTTTAAAAATTATCTCTAAGTTACTATTTTCAATATTGATTATCTCTTTTTTGGATTCTTTAACTAGAGCAAATTCACTAAGAATTAGAGAGTTCACTTTGATATCAGATGCTTCTAACTCCTCAATCTTCTTTTTGAGTCTGGAGTCAATATGGTTGCATATAAAGAGTAGTTTCATAAAGAAGTGTTATTTAAACACTTTCTCCAAAAATGGAACAACTTGTTTTTTTCTACTAAGCACTCCATCAAGCCACATTTTAGAATCAACAGATTTTTTATCAAATGCCTTCTCTATTTTTGAGATATCCAAGCTTGATATAAGTAGCTCTGATCCCTCTTTCATAATATCAGTCAAAAGTAGAAGCACACTATTTCTATCGCCTTCAACTCTCAAAGTCTCTAAATCTTTTAGCAACTCATCTTTCATATTGTCAAAAATTGACAAATCAACAACTTCAAGTTGCCCAATACCAACTTTTGTGCCACTCATATTAAAATCTTTAAAATCTCTCATAACAAGTTCTCTTATGGAAGAGCCCAAAACTGCTGATTTTATCTTAAACATCTCCATCCCAAGCTCTTTTGGATTATCTATCCCTGCTATCTTTGCTAACTCTTTAACAGCTTTTGTATCCTCTTTTGTACAAGTTGGAGATTTGAAAATAACAGTATCGCTAAGTATCGCACAGGTCATAATACCTGCTAAATTTTTAGGGATTGAAACTCCATAATAATCAAACATCTCTTTTACAATAGTATTTGAACATCCAACGGGTCTAATCCAAGCTTCAAGAGGGGAAGATGTAGTCAAGTCTCCAAGCTTATGGTGATCTACCACTCCTACAACATTTGCGTCCAAGATATCATCAGGACAAAGAGCGAGATCAGTAGTATCAGTGATAAATGTATCACATCGGGCATATGAAGTTTTTGTTATAGGTTCATCAAATCCAAACTTTTCTAAAATAAATCTAGTCTCAGGATTGATATCCCCCTGCTTGCAAGCAACTGCTTCAATTCCTAGAGTATTTTTAAGATACGCAACTGCAATAGCCGAACATATAGAGTCAGAATCAGGAATTTTATGCCCTGTAATATAGAGTGCCATTGTTATCCTTTACAACCACATCCACCACCAGTTCCACAACTTCCAGCACCATCGTGTCCACCACCAACTTGTCCAGTAGTTTTTTCATCTTCAGTTGCCTCTCTTACATCTAAAACACTTACCGAGAACATCAAATCTTGACCAGCTAAAGGATGGTTATAATCGATTGTAACAGTATCATCTGTAAACTCTTTTACAGTAACTGTAACTGTTTCACCATTTTCACCTTGTCCATAAAGTGGCATACCTTCACTAAGTTCAAGTCCAGCAAACTGTTCCCTTGGAAGTGTTTCAACAGCTTCTTCATTTAAAGTACCATATGCATCCGCAGCGTCTACTTTTATATCAGCCTTTTCACCAATAGACAAATCCATCAATTGACTTTCTAATCCAGGTATTATTTGACCAAAACCTGTAATAAATTCCAACGGTGTTTCACCCTTATTTGAATCAATGATATCAGATTTACCAGCTTCTGTTAATTCGTACTCTATTGATACTACACATTTGTCTTCTATTTTCATAAATATTTCCTTATTAATTTTAAAGATGTAGATTTTATCTAAATAATCTTAGTTTAGATATTTTTCTGCTATTTTTGCCTCTTCACTTTGTGGGTATGAGGAGTTTAAAACTCCAAAAAATTTCTCTCTATTTTCTATATCATCTAACTTATCAAATGCTATCCCAGTATGAAGCAAAAGTGTTGGCATATATGAAGCTCTATCATAGTATCCAACACTCTTTTTATAATAGACTATTGCATCTGAATAACGCTTCTTATAATAGGATATCTCACCTAGATAGTAGTTAGAAGTTGCAGGTTTATAGTTGTCATTTGCAAGTTGTGTAAATATAGCAAAAGCCTTAGTATAATGCTTTTTACGATATAAAGCGACTGAATCCTTTAACTTTTGCGAATTTGTAAGTTTTGGTTTTATCGATCTATTGGTAGTATGTTTTTTTTCCATTACTTTTGAAAGCTCTTGCTCTGTTACATAGCTGTTATCAATTTCATCTATCATCTCACTCAGTTTTCTAAGTACAGAGTTTATCTTCTCATAATTTTCACTCTGTACTCTTTTGAGTTCTGATATATCATTTTTAATTTCACTAAATTCATTTGCATTAACAGAAGAGTCTTCTTTGTCCAAAATATTAATTCTTTGAGTAGTTTTACCAAGTTTTGAACTTACAGAATCAACAACACTTCTAATACCTTCCAACTGTTCTTGTAGTCGTAAAATTTTTTTCTCTTGAAGCGATATCTTCTTTTTATTAGCAAAAATTATCTTTTCACTTTCACTTAAACCGTATGGATTATCACTATTTATATCACCCGCTCCAAACGCAGATCTCTCTACACAATAGAGTGAAGATATAAAAAAAGTAATAATAAAAATATACTTAATCAACGACTATACCTTCATGGCAAAAGAAGAAAATCAACTCTTCTATTTTGTTGCCAACATCCATCATTATGTTCAGAACATATCGGTTTACTCTCACCATAACTAATAAGAGCCATTCGTCCAACATCAACACCTGAACTCTCTAACAAGTCTTTAACACTTTTAGCTCGTTTGAGACCAAGAGCATAATTATACTCATCTGTACCCCATTCGTCACAATTTCCCTCAAGCTTAATTGAAAGATCAGATGCTAAGTCTCCATTAAAGATATGTGAATTTTGTTCTACTTTCTCCATCTCACTTGATGAGAGCTGATAGCTATCAGTTGCAAAATATACCGTTTGAACCTCATTTTGGATAGCACCAATTCGCTCTTCGTCTGAACCAAATGTTACATCTTGGTTCATCGTATTCATGCTATCAATTTGTCCATCATTTGAGATATCTGTAGATGGTGTACTATACCCTGAATCAACAACGCTATCTGTATCAATTTCAGGTGTCTTTTGAGAACAGCCTGAAAATATAAAAATTGTTAATATAAGAGATAATAGAGTATTTGTTTTCATTACTCTTCCTTGAATAAATTTTAAAAATTCTAGCATTATTTACTTAATAAAAATTTAATTATTAAAGTAGTTTAATTACCAGTCTATTGATTGAATCTTTCCAGCATTTAGTGGAAACAAAAAACTCTTATTTGCATTGAGTCTTAAGACCCCCAATGCACTTTTTTGACCTATATACTTTATAAAAATAACACTCTCACCATCATCAGCAAATCTAGGAAACATATTCTTCCCACTAGTCGTTAATTTTCTAATATAATCAGTTTGAGTTGAAATCAGATAGAGATTAAAAGTGTTTTTACCAAATGAATTTTGCCCTTCCCTACTTGAATAGACTATATACTTTCCAAATGTTGAACAAGAACTATTGTTTTTTCCGTGATAAATCATCTGCTCAACATTTGAACCGTTGATACTTTTTGAGAAAATATTTGGATAACCTAATCTCTCTGAAACAAAAACAATATTTTGATCATTATCAACAAAACTACCGCCTACATCAATTCCACTATATTTTGTTAATCTCTTTTTTGAACCACTATTTACATCATAAAGATAGATATCAGGCTGATCATTTGGAGCCATTGTTATAAGAAGTTTGGAACCATCACGACTAACATCAGAACAGACAACCATCCCAGGACTTGAGACAATCTTTCTTTTTTTGCCTGTATATATATTTACAAGATAAAGTGTTGGATGCAAACCATTGTATGAAGTATAGTAAAATGAATCTTGTTTTGCATTTGCCCATTTAGGGAAAATATTTAATCCACCTTTTACGATTACCTTTTTAAAACTAAGAGTATAATCAGAAACAACAATTTCACTCTCACCAGATTTAGTATATCTAGCAAATATAATATAATTTTTCATCCAAGATATCGAAGGTGCTCCAAAATACTTATTGATATCAATCGCAACATTATGTGCTAAAAAAGGATACCTATTTGGCTTTGATATAGAGTAAAATTTTTCATATATTAAATCACCATTTTTTGCATTTATCAGTTTGGCACTTGCTGTTAGCTTTGCTGAAGTATTTTTTTCTATTTTACATTTAACTATTAGTTCAACTCCACTTTTTGCAAGAGTTGCTAAACCATTGTTGCTTAAATAGTCCATTTTTGCATAACTATCATCTACATTAAAGTGTGCAGAAACTTTTAAATCACCAATTAGAAGTTTTAAAAATTTTCTTTTTATCTTCTCATCTACATTTAAACTTCCAGCATCCACCACTACAAGTCTTGGATGCTTCTCTAAATTTTTTACAATTTGAATTGTTGAGTCAAATGCAACTAAATTAATCAAAAATAGAGATAAAATCAATAATACTCTCATCTATATACCTTTCTCTTTATCTGTAAATTCAAACTCCGCCTCAATATACGGACCATTTTTATATTTTGGAAATCTCTCATACTCTAAATTATCAAGAAACACCTTAAGTTTTGTATCAAAAAGAGAATTATATGAAGATTTCAAATCTCTATAAGTTAACTTTCCATTCTTATCTATCCTGATACTTACAGTTGCACTTAATCCACTCTCTGTTGCGATAGTTCTCTCCCATTTTGCCATTATCTTATTTGATACAAAACTCCAATATTCATGTTGTTGTCCACTTTTTTTATGTTCTGAAGGTGTAGAAATTTGCATCTGTTGTACTAATTTTTGTGCCTCTTTTGCCTCTCTTTGCTTCTGTTTCTCTTGTCTTTGCTTCTCTCTTTTTGCATCTTCAGCTTTTTGTTTTGCCAATCTACTAGCTCTTGCTGCTTCTTGCTTTTGTCTTTCAGTCATCGCCTTTTTATAATCATCGGTACGAAGAGTTGAAAAGAGATCTTTTGCAGTTTTTTCCTCTTTATCTCTACTCTCTTTAGGAGCTTCTTTTTTCTCTTCTTGGGGTTGATCATCAGGAGGTAAGATAATAGGAGGTACTTTTTCTATAGGCTCTGGTTCAGGTATAGGAGATGGCTTTGTTTCTGGTTGTGGAATTTGCACAGGAGTTGGTTTTATCTTTTCAACAGGTTTTGGCTCCTCTTTTAGCAGTGAATCAATATTTACAACTATTGCATCTTCAACATTAAAACCATAATCTTTTATCTTCTTTGCATCCTCTCTTATATAGTTAGCAAGAGAAAATGCTACTAAAAGATAGATTAGTATTGCAACAATAAGTGCAATTGTTTTATATAGATTTTTTTCAGCCATTTGTTACGAGTGATACTTTTGAAAAACCTGAATCTTTAACAACTTTGAGTATAAACATAATATCGTTATATTTTAGAGTTTTATCCCCTTTTATATAAACAACTGTCTCTTTAGGATATTTATTTGCTCCCAATACAAAATCATCAGCAAAAGTAGAAAAGTTATATTTTTTATCTTTTATATAAATTACCCTTTTACCATCAATTCTAATAGACAAATCAGGAATTTTTTGTACAGCCTTTGTTTGTGAACCAGCTGGCAAATTTATATCATCTTGATATTCCATAATAGGGGCAGAAACCATCAAAATTGCCATAAGAACAAGCATAATATCAACCAAAGGGGTAATATTTAAATCCGGCTCTTCATCCCAATTAAAATTCATACTTTTGTATACCTGATTCTTTAGATGGAAAAGTTGATTGTAAAAGCTCAATCTCTCTTTGAATAATGCTCAAAAGATCATATGCTTTTCTTTTTAAGAGTACATGAGCAGTATAAGCAGGAATTGCAACAAAAATACCAGCAGCAGTAACTACCAAAGCTTCACTAATTGCAGGAGCTATAACACTAAGAGAGGCACTTTTGGCATTGCCAAGCTCAGCAAATGTTTTTAAAATAGATACAATAGTACCAAATAACCCAATAAACGGAGCAGTTGACGCAATTACTGAAAGCATTGATAGATATGAAGTTGCTTTTTTTTCTGCAATATTCCTACATATTTCTAATGATGTTTTTGTCTCTTCATTTTGTAAACAGTTACTCAAAATTGAGCTTCTTTTTATCTTAGGAATACCACGAAGCAACGATTCAAGAGATGATTTTTCACTCTTCTCCCAACTGTTTAAGGCTAAAACTCTTGAAACCCAAATCCATATCGTTGTAATAAAATATATCGACAACCAAATAAAGACCAATATAGCGATGATGCCACCATCAGCTATATATGTAATTAATAATTCCATTAAAATCCTTTAGAGATTACCTTTGGCAGCACTTTCAAGTTTTGCAGTAGCAGCTGCAATTGCAGGAGCAGAATCACTCATACTAGAGATAAGTTCTTTAGCTTCTTGAAGCGACTTTGCAATATCAGAACCACTTCCAGATATAGCAACCGCACCTTCAGCAAGAATTGTTACTTTTCCTTCGTCAACTTTTACATGACCCCAGTTTATAGCCACTAACTCTTTTTTCTTATCCTCTTTTTCTATCTCAATAACACCACTTGAAAGAAGTGATACCAAAGAGGCATGGTTTGGTAGCACACCAAACTCCCCTTCACTTCCAGGAAGTGTAACACTAACAATATCATCAGAAAAAATCAATCCACTTGGAGTGATGATTTCACATTTCATAGTAGCCATATCTCTACCCTTTCATCTTCTCCGCTTTTTCTTGTGCTTCTTTCATATCACCAACCATATAAAATGCATTTTCTGGTAAGTCATCATACTCTCCAGCTAATATACCTTTAAATCCTGCTAGCGTATCTTCAAGTGCTACATATTTTCCTGGACTTCCTGTGAATATCTCTGCAACAAAAAATGGTTGAGATAGATATTTTTCAATTTTTCTAGCTCTCTCAACTACTTGCTTATCTTCTTCACTAAGCTCATCCATACCAAGAATTGCAATAATATCTTGAAGATCTTTATATTTTTGAAGTACAGATTGTACCCCTCTAGCAATATTATAATGTTCATCACCAATAATTTGAGGATCTAACATTCTTGAAGTTGAATCTAGTGGATCAACCGCAGGATAGATACCTTTTTCAGCGATACTTCTATTTAATACGGTAGTAGCATCTAAGTGAGCAAAAACCGTTGCAGGAGCAGGATCAGTTAAATCATCTGCAGGAACATAAACTGCTTGAACAGAAGTAATTGAACCTTTTTTTGTAGATGTAATTCTCTCTTGTAGTATACCCATCTCACGAGCAAGTGTTGGCTGATAACCAACCGCACTTGGAATTCTTCCAAGAAGTGCTGACATCTCAGATCCACTTTGAGAAAATCTAAAGATATTATCGATAAACATCAAGACATCAAGACCCATCTCGTCTCTAAAATACTCAGCCATTGTAAGACCTGTTAATGCAATTCTATTTCTAGCTCCAGGAGGCTCACTCATCTGACCATAACACAGAGCAACTTTGTCAAGAACATTTGACTCTTTCATCTCTTCATAAAGATCATTACCCTCTCTTGTTCTCTCACCAACACCAGCAAATACAGAATATCCACTATGTTTAAAAGCAACATTATGAATAAGCTCCATAATAATTACTGTCTTACCAACACCAGCTCCTCCAAATAGTCCAACTTTTCCACCTTTTGCATACGGTGCTAAAAGATCAACAACTTTTATACCTGTTTCAAAAACCTCAGAAGTTGTACTTTGATCTTCAAACGGAGGAGGATCTCTATGAATTGACCAAGTTTGCTTCGCTTTAACTGGTTTTCCTTCATCAATAACTTCACCAATAACATTAAAAATTCTTCCGAGAACTTCTTCACCAACTGGTACTTTAATAGGAGAACCTAGAGCTGTAGCTTCTAAACCTCTTCTTAAACCTTCACTCATATCCATAGCAATAGTTCTAACTCGACCATCACCTACATGTGCAGCAACTTCTAAAATAAGCTTTTGCGCATTTCCTTCTACTTCATAGTTTACTTCAATAGCCTCATTTATTGCTGGAAGTTGACCTTTAAAATCAACATCAACAACGGGACCAATTACTTGAGAAATAACACCCTTCATTTGATTCTGCTCCTTGTTTTTCATAATTAATTTAATGCTTCCATACCACCGATAATTTCAATAAGCTCTGTGGTAATTGCTTCTTGTCTTGCTTTATTATATTTTATTGTTAATTGATTTACTTTCTCTCTTGCATTATTTGTAGCATTATCCATAGCCTGCATTCTTGCACTATGTTCAGCTGCCAAAGAGTCAATCAAAGCATAATACATATTGTATTCAAAGTATTTTCTAACTAATTCATCTAATACTTTTTCTTCTTCTTCACCCTCAATTTCCATCATAGAATCAGCATCTTTTGTCTCAATCTTGATAGTATCAACAGGGATAAGTCCAATTTGTTTAACCTTCTGAGTGATTATATTAACATAACCATTATGAACTAAAATAACTTTTTCACTCTCTCCATTTACAAAATCATCAACAGCTTTTTGAACAACTGTTTGAGCTTTTTCATATGTTGGAGATGAACTAACTCCTATATCTTTTTCAAGAAGTTCAGTCTCTTGAAATTTAAAATAATCAATACCTTTTCGCCCAACTGCTCTAAGTCTTATTTTTGTATCACTGTTTTCATACTCAGCCATTATAGATTTTACTCTTTTTATAGTCTGAATATTAAAACCTCCACAAAGACCTTTATCTGCAGTTACAAATAGAATATCAACGACTTTTGGACTATTATTCTCTTCAAAAAAACGGCTTGTTGAACCACCAACTTTAAAATGATTTATTTTTTCAGATATTTCTGAAAGCATCTCATTTAGTTTATTGGCATATTCGCGACTTTTTTTTGCCGCCTCTTCTGCTTTTTTTAACTTAGCAGTTGAGACAAGCTTCATAGCTTTTGTCGTCTTTTGAGTATTTTTTACACTCTTGATATTTCTTTTTATATCTTTTAAATTTGCCATGTTTTAAACCTTACTTGACAATAAATGTCGCTTTAAATTCACCCAAAGCAGTTTTTAATAACTCATCAGTCTCATCTGTAATCTTTTTATCAGCTACAATTGCCTCTAAAATTTTTGGATATTTAGCTTCCAAAAATGGGAAAAGACCCTCTTCAAATTTAACAACATCACTTGCAGGAATATCATCAAGTATTCCATTTGCCCCTGCATAAATAATAGCAACTTGTTTCTCAACTGGCACTGGAGCATACGGCCCTTGTTTAAGAATTTCTACCATTCTCTGACCTCGTTCTAATTGATCTCTACTTGATTGATCAAGATCAGATGCAAATTGTGCAAATGCTTGAAGCTCTCTATATTGTGCAAGATCTAGCCTTAAAGTTCCTGCAACTTGTTTTGTAGCTTTAATTTGTGCAGCTCCACCAACTCTTGAAACTGAAAGTCCAACATTGATAGCAGGTCTGATACCTGAGTTAAAAAGGTCAGTTTCTAGGAAAATTTGACCATCAGTAATAGAGATAACATTTGTCGGAATATAGGCCGAAACATCTCCCGCTTGAGTTTCGATGATAGGAAGTGCTGTCATAGAACCAGCACCCAAAGCATCACTTAATTTGGCAGCTCGCTCAAGCAATCTTGAGTGAAGATAAAAAACATCACCTGGATAAGCTTCTCGACCTGGAGGTCTTCTTAAAATCAAAGACATCTCTCTATATGCAACCGCATGTTTTGTAAGATCATCATAAACTATCAATGCATGTCTTGAACTATCTCTAAAAAATTCACCCATTGTAACACCAGTGTATGGAGCTAAAAATTGTAAAGCTGCAGAATCACTTGCCCCTGCCTCTACAATAATAGTATACTCTAAAGCACCGTGTTCTTCAAGTTTTTTAACAACTTGTGCAACAGTTGATTGTTTTTGTCCAATTGCAACATATATACAAACAACATCTTGACCTTTCTGGTTAATGATAGCATCTATTGCTACTGTAGTTTTACCAGTTTGTCTATCACCGATGATAAGTTCTCTCTGCCCTCGACCAATTGGCACAAGTGCATCAATTGCTTTGATACCAGTTTGAAGTGGCTCGTGAACTGACTTTCTAGCCATAATTCCGGGAGCTTTCTCTTCGATAAATTTATGATCAGCTGCTTTTATAGCACCTTTTCCATCAATCGGCTCACCAAGTGCATTTACAACACGACCTAGCATCTCATCACCAACAGGAACTTTTAAAAGACGACCAAGTCTTTTTACAGTAGAACCCTCAGAAATACCAACACCTTTTCCAAGTATTACAACACCTACAATTGATTCTTCAAGGTTAAGAGCCATTCCTCTTTCACCATTTTCAAATTCAACCATTTCACCAGCCATAACATTGTTAAGTCCGTATACTCTAGCAATACCATCTGCATATTGAATAACTTTACCTGTCTCTTCAATATCTACTTTTAGC
Source organism: Campylobacterales bacterium (assembly GCA_027066435.1). Taxonomy (GTDB): domain Bacteria; phylum Campylobacterota; class Campylobacteria; order Campylobacterales; family QNZT01; genus SZUA-1433. The sequence continues at coordinate 9,022 of JAMONX010000140.1, read as the reverse complement.
TCAAAGTTATCAATTCTCTCTTGTATAAGAGCGCTAATCTCATCAGCTTTTACTTTTGCACTCACTTATTCGTCTCCTTGTTATTTTTATAATGTTTTTAATATATGTTCAGTCATTTGAGACTTTAGCCTATCAGATGAAAAACTAACCTCCACACCTAGACTTTCAACTTCAACTTTGATACCAGAGTTTTCACTCACCTTATTTGTTAATTTTATCGTTGCATCTAACTTTTTACTAATATTTTCCTCTATCTCTTTGATATCTGCTTTATCTACTTTAAAATTACTTATAAGCAATCCCTCGTATTCATTGTTTTTAAGTGAAATCTGCTTTGACAGCTCATGCGTAATCGCTGGGATATCAGATAATCTACCATTTGCATTTAAAATCTTTAAAAAGTTTGTAAACTTTTCGTCAGGGTTTTTAAACAAAGAGAGAATAAAAGCTTCTCTTTGACTGTTTGTTATATTATGTGAACCGAGAATCTCATTAAACTTTTTATTTGCAAATGAAGGAACTATAGTTTTTAAATTTCCAAGTGTTGAAACAAGAGCTTTATCATCAAGAGAAGAGATTAAAGCTTTAACATATTTTTTTGCTATTACACTACTCATTTATGCAACCTTCTTTTTGATGATATTTAAAAAGTCTTTATCTTTAAGTTCTGTTTTTTTACCCTTAAACATATCTTCAACAACTTCTCCAACAACATTTCTAGTCATCTTCTTCTCTTCAACCTCAATTCGGTCTTTATAAGATTTTTGTAGGTTTTCTAAATCAGTTTTTAGATTTTGTTCGATTTTTTCTTCAAGCATTTTTGCTTCAGTCTTTGCAGTTTCTATTATATCCTCTGCAATATTATCTGCATCTTTAACTTTTTGAAGAGCTTTCTCTTTATCTTCTTTTGTCTTTTTTAACTTATCTTGTATTTCAGTCAACTTATCAGCAATATCATTCGTTCTTCCAACAAAAAACTCTTTTATAGGCTTCGCAAGAAGATAATATAAAATTCCTGCAAAAATTGCAAAGTTAATGACTCTTGGAACAAAATCAGTTTTACCTTCACCATCACCAGATGCGAACATAACCGCAGGTGCTAACAACACTAGTACAAAGTACTTTAATTTCAAACGGACTCCTTTTTTAGATATTTTTTATTTTTGCAGCAATACCATCTTGGTAAGATGATAAATTTGAAGAGATGCTCTTTTTAAGAGTATCTTTATCTTTAGCTAACTGCTCAATGAATGAAGCGTATTGACTCTCAATTGTACTTTTACTCTCTTCTATCTTTTGTGCGGCTAACTCTTTAGCTTTTACTACCGCCTCACCTCTTATATCAGAAGCTTTAGCTTTTGCAATAGAAATCTTCTCATTTGCCTCAGCTAAAGCAGCTTCAATTTCATCATTGTTTTTTTGCGATGACGCTAAATCATCTCTAATTGACTTATCTCTTTTTTCCATAAAAGCTAAAAGTGGTTTATAAAGCATATCATTCAACACATACACAAGTGCCAAAAATAGCACTGCTACAAATATCAGCAATCCAAAGCTAATGTCTAACATCTACATCCTTCTTAATCTAGTTTAATACTTAATATAAATAAATCGTGGTGATTGTATCATAATAATTATAAATGAATATATAAGTTCTACTCAATTACTTTTAGAAAGCTCTCTATTTCGTTATTATCTCTAAAATTTAAAATTAATTTATTACCACTTTTTTTAGAGTTAAAGCCTAACTCTTTTAATTTGTGTGATATAACATTTATCTCTTTTAAATCAGAAAAATCTTTTTTAACCGATACCTTTTCTGGAGGAGTATTTTTGATACTTTTTATCAAATCTTCACTATCTCTAACACTAAGTTTTTGTCCCACAATAGTATCTGCTATCATAATTTCTGTTTTTTCATCAAGCCCAACTATTACTTTAGCATGTCCTTGAGTGATTTTCCCACTATTTAATAACTCTTGCACATGTGGTGTTAAGCTAAGAAGTCTTAATGTATTTGTAATTTGAGACCTGCTTTTGTATAAGATATTACTAAGTTCTTCTTGTGTTATCTCGTACTCTTCAATTAACTCTTTATATGAGTTAGCTAACTCTAGTGGAGATAAGTTTTCTCTTTGAATATTTTCTATAAGTGCAAGTTCACGAAGATTTTTTGAATCATAATTTGCAACAATCGCATCTATTTTAGTAAGATTTGCTAACTTTGAAGCACGATATCTTCTCTCACCTGCAATTATCATATATCCATTATCTTTTTCAACTACAACTATCGGTTGTAAAAGCCCATGTTTTACTATTGAGTTAGATAAATCTTTTAAAGCTTGTTGGTCAAAATGTTTTCTTGGTTGGTGAATATTCGGAACAATATTATCAAGGTTAACCTCTTTAATCATAGATGAGTCTTGCTCAACATCTTTTCTATAAGCATCTTCTACATCATCTAAAATTGAACTAAGTCCACGACCTAGTCTATTTTTTACTGCCATATTTACTCCTAACTTGCTATAATTGTCTGTGCTAAATTTTGGTAAGAGCGAGAACCTATAGATTTTACATCATAGAGGATAATAGGCTTTCCAAAGCTAGGGGATTCTGCTAACTTTACATTTCTAGGAATTACGATATAAGATGAATTTTTTCTATCTTCAAATAGTTTACTTTTAAAGTGTTGCTTTAAATCTGAAAAAACTTGTTTAGATAGGTTGTTTTGAGCACTGTACATAGTTGGTAAAAAACCTTTTATACTAAGCTTGGGATTAATCGTTCTTTTTATGAGTTTTACAGTATTTAAAAGTTGAGCTAATCCTTCCAATGCATAAAATTCACATTGTATAGGAATGATAACAGAATTTGCAGCACTCAGTCCATTTATAGTGATGGGACCTAGAGCTGGAGGAGAGTCTAAAATGATATAATCATACTTATCTTTTATCTCATAAAGTTTCTCTTTCAAGACAAGCTCTTTGCCTTTGTTATCACTATCATAAAAATCTTTTTCTACCCCTACAAGTCCGATATTTGCAGGTGCTAAATCAAGCAAGTCAATATCTGTTTTCATAATAATATCGCTCATCTTTTTTCTATTAATTAAAACATGATAGATATTAAACTCAAAATCGCTTCGTGCAAACCCTAGCCCAGTTGTTGCATTTGCTTGAGGATCTATGTCTACGAGTAATACTCTTTTTTCAGCAACAGCCAAAGAGGCCGCTAAATTTACTGCGGTTGTTGTCTTTCCTACGCCACCTTTTTGGTTTGCGATTGCTATAATTTCACTCATCTTAAGCTGTAAACCTTTCTTCCATTTAACTCTATCGATCCATCGTCTAAAAGCCTTGCAAATTTTAGAGATACCTTCTTTTTTTGCATCTTATCATAGTATGAGAAATACCTTGATTTCTTAAATTCTACCTGATATTTTCTAAAAATATCCTTCCAAAAAATATCTTCTTTTAGTTTTAAAAATAGAGATTCAATCAATAAAATTTTATCAATATTTATATCAATAATTGAAAATTCTTCTGGTGAATTTTTTAAATTTATTCCCATTGAACAAACTAATATTTCATCATTTAAGATTTTTGTTATAGTTCCACCAATCTTTTTATCATCAATATAAAAATCATTTGGCCATTTCAAAAAGACAGATGATCCAGATTTATTTAAAACTTCTTTCATCATATATGAAAAATAGATTGAGATTGCACTTTTTGGTAAATCTTGTGGCAAAGTCTCTAGTTTTAGAGAGAATGATAAAAATAGATTTCCTTCATATCCTATCCAAGAGTTTTCACGACTCCCAACACCTTGTGTTTGCTTATCTGCAACTAATGCAACTGGTGCTTTTAACTCTCTATTTTGAAGTTTAGAGATTAAAACTTTATGAGTAGAAGTTGTCTCTTTAAGATAGATAATCTCCAACACCAAGCCTTTTACCTCGAATATAATCAATAACAGACATCTCTTTTTTTGATGGTGGTTGTACTCTTGAAACTTCCAACGCTCCTTTTTTGCATCCTATAATTATAGATTGTTTTTCTATTTTTAAAATTTCTGCTTTTTTATTTAAACCTTCTGTTGAATCCAAAAAGAGCGTTTTTAACTTCAAGCCACTCTCTAAAAAAACACCGGGCCAAAAGATAAATGCTCGATACCTTGCTTCACAACTAGATGCATCTACTAAGTCCAACAGACCACCCTCTTTGAAGATTTTCTTAGAGTAACTAGCCTCACAAGAGTTTTGCTTCAATGGAACAATATTGTCAAAGTTTTTTAAAGTATCTATAGTAAGCTTAGATGCAAGATGTGATAATTTTAAAAATAATCCAGATGCATCTAGTTTGTCAATCTCAAGATATGAAAATCCTAAAATATTCCCAGTATCCAAACCAACATCCATAAGCATCGAACAAACACCTGTAAACTTATCTTGGTGTAAAATTGCATCTTGAATTGGACTTGCCCCTCGATATAGAGGAAGTATTGAAGCGTGAAGATTGATACAAGGAGCGATATCAAGTATATCTTTTGGAAGTATCTGCCCATAAGCTGCAACTACTATAAAATCAGGTTTTAACTCACTGATATATTTAAAAGATTCTTCATTTTTTAAAGTAGAGGGCTGATAGAGTTTCAAATCTATCTCATTTTCTATCAGATATCTCTTTGTATCTGGAGGGGTTAATATCTGTTTTCTTCCAACGGGCTTATCAGGCTGAGTTACCAAAGCGATAACTGCTACCTCATCATCTAAAATAAGTGCTTTTAAAATTTCGGTCGCATATGAGGGCGTTCCCATAAACAATACTCGCATTATCTATCTCTCTTAAAATGTGTTCCCTTTAGATGCACTCCATCAAGAAGAAAACTCTTTGCATCTAATAGTTCAAAACCACTAGCCATAAACATCTCTTTGTTATTTGCTAAAATAAACTTTGCAGCTTTTAGTTTTGTAACAATCCCTCCAGTTGCAAAAGAGCCATTTGGGATGCAAGGGACATCAAGATCTTTATCTAAGATTTCACTAACATTTTTTCGCATTTTTGCATCTTTAAACTCTCTTGGGTCTTTGTCATAAAAGCCATCAATATCTGAGAGAATTACAAGCATATGAGCATCAAAAAAGTGAGCAACATGAGCTGACATCTGGTCATTGTCTCCAAAAACAAGTTCTGAGATATCAGTGGCATCATTTTCATTTATGATTGGAATTACACCTTTTTTTATCAAAACATCAATTGCATTTTTTGCATTCTTCGTACTTTTTCTCGAATCAAAATCAGAAGCATTTAAAAGTACTTGTGCTGTCACTATCCCAAAAACACCTAGCTTTTTAGCATAAACACTCATAAGATAGGGCTGACCTACCGCTGCAATTGCTTGTCTATTTCCTAAAATTGATTTATCAAGTTTTAATTTTGAATAACCTGCCGCCACCGCACCTGAGGAGACAAGAATAACTTCATATTTTTTTCGTAAATCTGCCAAAAAAGAGACTAAATTTGTAATCCGTTCTCGTGCAAGCCTATTTTGCTCAGTCAATACATGACTACCGACTTTAATAACTATCCGCTTCATCTCTAACTTTTTTAACTGCATCTAAAAGTGAAAATTTTAGAGGATTTATATTTAGCTTTGTCATAGAAGATATTGGAGCTATAAAAAATGGCTTACTATGGTCATAATCTTCAAATTCATCGATAGGTTGAACATAAGTTTTATAACTCTTGTCAAAATGGTATAAATTGTTATGCTTATCACCCTCTAACTCAACATAAGAGATAAAGTTTTCAATCTTTTCTAAAGCCTCCTCTTCAAGAACACTATCCATCCGACTCAAAGCAATAGCAAAATCTCTTGTTTTCATAAGAGGAGAAAAACTCTCCAACTCTAATTTTAAAGTATCATACTGCTCTTCTAAAGTACGATAATTTGCAACATCAAGCATAAAAAGCAAAAACTTAGTCCGTTCGATATGTTTCAAAAACTCCAATCCCAAACCTTTTCCTTCACTAGCACCACCGATGATTCCAGGGATATCAGCCATAACAAATGAAGTATATTCATCAACCATTACGACTCCTAGCTTTGGAGTTAGAGTTGTAAACTCATAATTTGCAACTTCAGGAGTTGCATTTGAGAGTATAGAGATTAGAGTTGATTTACCGACATTTGGAAAGCCCACAAGCCCAACATCAGCGATAAGCTTAAGCTCAAACCTAACCCGTCTTGTAATTCCAGGAAGTCCTGGTTGTGCATAAGCTGGTCTTTGGTTTGTTGAACTTCTAAAGTGCCAATTTCCAAGCCCCCCTTTGCCACCTTCTAAAAACTTTACGATTTGTCCATCATCAGTCATATCTAAAATGAGTTCATCCGTATCTGCATCTATAACCTGAGTGCCAGGAGGAACAACAACTGTGAGAGATTCACCTTTTTTACCATACTTTTTTCGTCCCATTCCTGGAACTCCATTTTTTGCTTTTAGGTGGTTTTTACCTCGAAAACTTGAGAGAGTATGGGAATTTTTATCTACTTTTATAAAGACATCTCCGCCTCGCCCTCCATCTCCGCCATCAGGTCCTCCCTTTAGCACAAACTTCTCTTGACGAAACGAAACCGATCCTGCTCCACCTTTGCCAGAGCTTAGAATCAACTCAACATGATCTATGAACATATACATATAACCTTTTTAATTGATTATATCACAAACTCTTTTGTTTTGCTGTCATATCTTGATACGATACCCGTATCTATATTGTAGTGCCAAGCATTTAGAGTTAAAGTGCCCTCTTCTACTCTCTTTTTTACAGCTGGATAAGTTAAAAGATTATCAAGTTGATATACAGCAGAAAGTTTCTCTGTCATCTCAAGTTTTTCTCGCTCACTTGTATCTTTTGTTATCAGTTTTAAAACTTCATCTTTTGCCTTTGTACCAAGACTTAACCATTTTTTCGTATTTGAAAACTCTCTATCATCTAAAGTATCTAACCCAAAAAGACCAGCTATCGCACCACAGTGTGTATGCCCACAAACAACAATAGTTTCTACATTTAACGCTGATACCGCATACTCTACAGCTGAAGCACTCGCAGGATAACTAGCATCTGGATCATAGGGAGAGACAAAGTTTCCAATAGTTCGTGAGATAAACAAATCTCCAATATGAGTATTTGTAATAATATTTGGAGCGACCCTAGAGTCACAACAACCTATAAAAAGAGTCTTCGGACTCTGCCCTTTTACCGTCAATATAGTCATCTTTGCATCTAGCTCAGTTGAAATATCTTTTACAAATTCGCGATTACCTTCGATTAATTTACTATCTGTCATATAAGCTCCTAGTTTAAAAATTTATCTAAGATTCTACTAAAAAGATGCTTTGTTGTGATTGTATAATTAAAAAGACGATTTTATCCATTTGCTCTACCTATGGCTCGAACTGCCCATGTGGATTGCTATATCTATATTGTTCTCATAAATTTCCTTTTTTTGCAGATAACTCATACTTGCAAATGCAGGTGATGGAGAGGGTAAAGCTATAGTTTTTATTGGCAGATTTTTATATTTTTTGTTATAGAATTTTTCTGCTTTTAATCCAGTAAAAGCGATTGTTTTGATATTTGGATACTCTTTTAACAGTAATGGAATATCATGTAAAATACAATTTTTTAGATTTGTATCGCTTGAGTTTTCTCTTTGACATGACTTGATGATATCCCAAAGTCCTATATTTTGCTTTTTTAAAAGAGATATTTTTTGCCTATTTGTATCTATTGGCATATCAAATATCTCTGAAAGTATCTTCCAAAACTGGTTTCGTTTATGTGCATAGTAAAAATCATACTTAAAAGAATCAAGACTTGGAAAAGTACCTAGTATAAGGATTTTAGTATCCCTAAACAAAATTGGCTCAAATGGATGATTATACTGGTGGAGTAGTATTTTAGATTGTTTCATGCTAAATTGTAACACATTAGACTAATAAAAAAGTTAAGTTTCAAGTCCTATCCAATTGGTTGTCGCTTGAGCCTATTACTATCTTTTTTGCTTTTTTCATATTCCTTTTATAGCTTACTTCTCCTAAAATCTAAACTAAAAACTGCTCCATTTTTACCATTAGAAACCTCTATAGTTCCACCCATATTTTTTTCAATAATTATTTTAGACATATAAAGCCCAATACCCAAACCTCGCTCTTTTGTTGTAAAATATGGCTCAAATATTTTTTGAATCTCTTTGTTATAAATCCCTCCTGCATTATCACTTACCTTAACCAATGTACCTTCAATTTCAATAATAACTTTAGGTGAAGCCACCTCTCTTTCTAAGAGTACATCTTTGGCATTACTAAGCAGATTTAGCAATACCTGTTTATACTCATTTTTATAGTTTAAAATCTCTGCATCTTCTATAATTTTTAAATCTAACTTAATCTCTTTAAAAGATATTATATCAACTATCATTTGACTCTCTTTGGCTAAAAAAAATAGTTCTTTGGCTTTATTTGGTGCATAAAAGTTTCTAAAGTCATCAATAGTTTCAGACATAAACTCCAATTGAATAGATGCCTCTTCTAATTTTTTTTCATGATGTTTTTCTATATCTTTTTTCTCAATATTCATTAAAATATATCCCAAACGAGTAAGTGGTTGTCGCCATTGATGAGCAATATTTCCCAACATTTCTCCCATAGACGCTAATCTGCTTTGATGAACTAGGAGCTCTTTTTGCTCCTCTTTCTCATCTTTTATCTCTCTCATCTTATAAGAGATAGCAATAGCTAGAAAAAAAGCTTCGATAGTAGAACCGATAAGAATTGAATCAAAAAATAGATACTCGTCAGAAAGAAAATCTGAAATAAACACGCCCAACATTAATGCAAACCAACCAAACATAAAAAAGAGTGCTGGTCTATACCCTTGTCTGAGGCGTAACCAAGCCACCCATACCACATAAAGCAACATAAACGAGTAGAGTTGAAAAATAAGCATAATCGGCACAA
>JAMONX010000139.1 GCA_027066435.1 Campylobacterales bacterium | reverse complement strand
TATGGTTTAGAGTGGCTAAAAAACGTATTAGTCAATTCCACAATAAAGAAAAAGGAGTTCTCATTGTTGCTTAGACTGTTGAGGAGTTCCTTTGAGAAAATTATTGTTTAGGTGTCGTGGAGTGAGATGACCGCTATAAAACAGAACAAGTATCGCATAATTTGCAACTATGATGTAAAAGTTTTTGGAGTTATTTATGAGGGTGTTAAATATATCCTCTTTTAGCTCAAAAAATCTTTTTTCAACGGAGGTGATACTTGATTTTATATCTTGTATTTTCTCTTCTAATTTTTTCTGTTGAGAACTCTCTATCTGCTTTTGTTGAAAATATATATTTGATTTATCTTCAAAATCTTTGATCTCTTCAAGTGTTTTTTTCGCTCTATTTTCAACTGAATGCTCAAATAAAACTTTTATTTTTTCAGAAATAGCAGTAAGTGCAACAAATGCAAAGTTTAAAGCGATAGAAATTTCAAAAAGTGACTGAAAATTACTTAGGTAGTTGGTCATGCATTGGGTTTTATATAATACTCACAAAGGTCAAATGCTCTGGTAAATAACTCTATTAATTGTTTACTTAACTCTTCATCATTAAAATTGCACAAAGCTTTGTACTCTTTTGCATCTGTTTCATACCGATATGCTTTTTGATCAGCTACTATAAAATGCTCAGTATCTTTCAAAAACTTTTTGGCCTCTTTTGATATTTTTTTAACAATCACATGTGCATTTGTAGATGCATCTAGAACCTTTTTTAAAGCTTCTGATTGTTCGCTCTCTTTGGGTATATCATCGAGTAATAGTTTAAATGTTATCTCTTTGTCTAAAAAATCATCCAAAGTTTTAAGAAAATCTTCATCATCTGTAACATCGCTACTTAAACTACCGCTATACATATAAACGATATTTTTAGAAGAATTTAAAATCGCCGAAACAACTATTCTAGCGTGATTTGCACCTTTGTTTTCAAATTGAAAAGAGGCATCTTTATTTGCTAAGTCATTTACAGATTTTTCATAATCAGAAATCATTTTTGTATAAAACCTTTCCCATTGATAATATATAGACATCGACACAAGTTCGCATTACTTAAGTCATTATAACAAAATAGAATTTAATTAAGAGTTTTTAGAGATGTCATAAAAGTATTGGATATTAAAAATAGTGTAGATATAATCGTACTCTCAATATTAGGGGGCTTATGTGTCGTATCTTTCTTGGTTTAAAAACCACTCTAAAAAACATCAAGAGATTGTCAAAAAAGTGGCAACTTTTGAGCTAATAGAGTATTTTCGTTGGGAAAATATCTCTAAAACTGATATAGATTTTTGTCCTCTTTTTGCTCAAAATAGAAAGTGTCATGATATTTCTAATCTAAACTGTTATCTTTGTGCTTGTCCAAATTTTCGTTTTGATGATAGTGCTAAGAGTTTGAAAAGTTGGTGTAGTATTGACTCAAAAGATGGGGCAAAGATAGAGCATGAGGGAATCATTCATCAAGATTGTAGCAAGTGTACTATCCCTCACGATGAAGGATATATCAAAAAACATTTTGACTCTTCTTGGCTAAAAATTATGAAAAAATGTCATAGTTAATGTACAATATCTCTATATTTGATAGAAGAGATGAAACAAAATCTTGACATGGAGAGAGTTATAAAGTGCATTTTATAGGCAATGATAAATTTTTAGAAAAAATAAGAGGGAAAAAAGCGACATTTTTATTAGCAACAAGTGTAACACAAACTTGCGAGATAGAGGGCATAACCCAAGCAGGAATTCCTGGAATCATACATCTTACTCCTACCTTAGATGCAGAGTTTGTTGATAGTGGAAAGCTTTTTTCATTGGAGAAAATGGCTGAAACTCCAAAAGGTGTACCAACTCCTGCGATTATCACACGAGCAGTCAAACAGATGACTGATTTTAAATTTGAGACGCTAAATCTTGGACTTAGGATAAAACCTAAAGTAGAAAAGCTTCATGATGTTGGTATTTGTGAATCTAAAAGCATTATAAATGGAGCAGAGATTGATGCAAAGAGTATCATTCAAAAAGGGATAGATTTTGCAAAACGATATACCCACCCAAATGAACTTCTTATTTTTGGAGAATCTACACCATCTGGAACTACAACTGCATATGCGGTTGGAAAAATTTTAGGATATAAGAGTGATGGGTATTTTAGTTCATCATTTTTAAACACACCATCTTCACTAAAAGAGCAAGTTGTAAAAAAAGCTTTAGAAAATGCAAATGGAGATATCTATAATCGTTTAGGATGTGTGGCTGACAATATGCTTTTATTTACTGCTGGTTTTGTAAGTGGGTATTCTAAAAAAGGAGACATTGTTTTAGGTGGTGGCACTCAAATGGCTGCAGTTTTATTGATAGTAGATGCTCTAGACTTAGAGATAGATCCTCAAAATGTATCTTTAATGACTACAAAATGGGTACTTGAAGATAAAAATTCAGATATAAAAGCTCTTTTAAAACAGTTGAAGTTTCAAGTTGATGGTTATTACTCCGATTTTTCTTTTGAAGATGCAGATATTCCTGTGCTTAAACTCTATGATGATGGCGAAGCAAAAGAGGGTGTTGGAGCTGGAGCTGCACTTTGTTATGCAAAGATGTTAGATTTTTCAAATGGAGAGATTTTAACAAAAATCCAAAAGGTATTAACATCTTGAAAATTCTCTATATTGGCGGTCAAAAAAGTGGTAAAAGCTCACTGGCTGAAAAAAAGATTTTAGAAATTTGTGAAAAAAAGCCTTATTATATCGCTACTTATGATGACAGTTTTGGCGATATCCAGATGCAAGAGAGATTAAAACAGCACAAGATACGAAGGGCTGAAAATTTTATAACAATTCAAGAACCTTTGCAACTTGAGAGTGTTATCAAGAGTGGAGAGAGTTATATCGTTGATTGTTTAAGTATGTGGATTATGAATCTTTTGGAATCTAATAAAGATTATAAACAGATATTAAAAAAAGTTTTAACCATAGACGCAAATATCGTATTTGTACTAAATGATGTAAATAGTGGAATCATACCAGAGAATTCTCTCTCACGAAAATATATAGATGTAACTGGAATAGCGGGGCAGATGGTAGCTCAAAGTTGTGATGAAGTTTATCAAGTCATAGTTGGATTAGAAAATCGCATAAAATGAAAAGTTTTTTTGAAGGGTTAATGCTTAGTATCTGTTTTTTTACGCGAATCCCTGCACCTTATCATGTAAAAACTCTTTCAAGTCAAACTTATAAATTTTTAGCACTTACAATCCCTATAAATGGACTTATCTTAGCTTCTGTTACCATTTTGTTTTATCATTTACTATCTTTTTATGCTAGTGAGATATATGTTGGAGTTTTGGCTTCACTGTTTTATCTTTTTATGTATGGATTTTTGCATCTTGAAGCTGTTGCTGATATTACCGATGCATATTATGGAGGGCATAGTGGTAAAGATGTACATAAAATTTTAAAAGACCCAAATGTTGGAGCATTGGGTGCGATAGGAACTTTTTCTTTTATGATTGCAAAAATTGCAGCTTTAAGTTATCTCTTGATAGAGGGATATTATTTAGGAATTATCGCTGTTTTATTTATCTCTAGGTTGATGGCAGTTTTGGTGATTTATGGGTTTGATTTTCATAAAGAGTCAACATTTATTCAGTCAATGAAAAAGCCTTTGGATAAGAAATCGATGATTATTTTTGTTATTTTGTCTTTGATAATACTATTTGGTTTAAATCATCTATTTATTATTTTGCCCGCACTTATCATAACCTTTTTACTCAAAATTTGGCTGATGAAGTATATCGGTTTTTTAAATGGCGATGGACTAGGTTTTATCATCGAGATAAATGAATTAATACTTTTAAATATATTGATTTTTATCTTTTTGTGATACTTTTATCTTTAATATATTGAAGTTTTCACAAAAAGTACACAAAAACTCTTTATAATGTAAAAAACAAACAAAAGGAAGACAATTTGAAAAGAATATTTTTTTTATTTGCAATTAGCTGTTCACTGCTATTTTCAGGAGAAATCAAGTGGGAAAAGAGTTATAAAGATGCAACAATAAAAGCGATGGATGAAAATAAGACTGTTATGCTTATGCTATCTGCACATGGCTGTTATGCTTGTGATTTTATGAGAGATGGACCATTAAAAGCTGATAGTATTACTAAATACATAACAGAAAATTTTGTGCCAGTTGAGCTTATCATGTTTGAGGATATTTATCCTAAAAAATTTGAAGCTCCTGGTACGCCATCTTTTTTCTTTATAGATCCAAAAACTGATAAAAGAGTTGGAAAAGATATAATCGGTGGCTCAAAAGAGAAAAATTTCTTAAAAGAGCTAAAAAAGGCTACAAATTAAAGTATATTTGTAGCCTTTCCATCTAGCAGTTACTTGGTTTTTCTCTTTCCCAATACATTGGAATACCCTTGCAGCAGGTGGAGGTATGGACGATGAACTCTTTTTTGAGTTGATTGATCATTTTTATGATTTGATAGTCTCTAAATAGACGAAGAAACAAAAAGAATTATTGAGAGTTTAACCCCTTTTTTAGTATTATCCTCAAAAAAATAGAGGAAACTAAATGTCCACCATACAAATATGGCATAACCCAAGATGCAGTAAGTCTAGAAATGCACTTGAACTTTTAACAAGTGAGGGAATTGAGTCTGAGGTAGTAAAATATCTTGATGTTACACACACAAAAGAAGAGATTAAAAATCTTTTAAAGATGCTAGGAATGAGTGCAAAAGAGCTTATGCGAAAAGGCGAAGATATTTACAAAGAGTTAAATCTCAAAGATGAAAACGATGAAGAGAAACTAATCCAAGCCTTAGTGGAAAATCCAAGATTAATTGAGAGACCTATTGTTATAAAAGATGGTAAAGCAGTTATCGGTAGACCAATTGAAAATATTTCTAATTTATTAAAGGCAAAAGATGTTTAGTGCGGTAAATATAAGACAACAGTATGGCAAAAGAGTACTTTTTGAGAAGATAAATATCTCATTTGACAAAGGTAAGAGATATGGACTTATCGGTGCAAATGGAGCAGGGAAGAGTACATTTTTAAAGATTCTTTCAGGTGAAATTGAGCCATCAAGTGGTGAAGTTCAACTTCAGCCAGGGCTTAAGATGGGAGTTTTAGGGCAAAACCAATACGCTTTTGAAGATTTTACACTCACAGATGCTGTACTTTATGGAAACAAACGACTCTTTGATGCACAAAAGGAGAAAGAGAAACTTTATATGGAAGGTGATTTTGAAGATGATGCGGTCAATAATAGATTAGCAGAGCTTGAAATCATTTGTGCAGAAGAGGATCCAACTTATGAGTCAGAAGTTCATGTTGAGAAGCTTTTGGCAGCTCTTGGGTTTGAAGTATCAATGCATGGGGATAAGATGAGCTCATTGACTGGTGGAGATAAATTTAAGATTCTTTTAGCACAGGTTCTTTTTCCAAAACCTGATATTTTGCTACTAGATGAGCCTACAAATAACCTTGATATAGATGCAATCTCTTGGCTTGAACATGAGTTAAAACGACATGATGGAACGCTTATCGTTATCTCTCATGATAGACACTTTTTGAACTCGGTTGTTACTCATATCCTTGATGTTGATTTTAAAAATATCCGTGAATTTACAGGGACTTATGATGATTGGTATTTAGCTGCAAATATTATTGCTAAACAAAATGATATAGATAGAAGTAAAAAACTAAAAGAGAAAGAGCAGTTAGAGAGCTTTGTTAGAAGATTTTCAGCAAATGCTTCTAAAGCAAAACAAGCAACGAGCCGTCAAAAACAACTCGATAAATTAGATATCGGTCAAATCCAAGTTTCAAGTAGAAGAGACCCTAGTATCATATTTAAACCTTGTCGAGATATTGGTGCAGAAGTGCTTGAAGTGGAAGGAATTAGCAAAAGTTATGATGGTGAAAAAGTGCTTGAAAATATCTCTTTTAAGATAGAAAAAGGAGATAAAATTGCACTTATTGGGACAAATGGTGTGGGTAAAACAACACTTCTTGAAATTATCACCGAAAATTTAAAACCTGATTCTGGTACCATTAAGTGGGGTCAAACTATCCACACTAGCTATTTTCCACAAAACACAACAGACCTTATAAAAGGCGACATAAACCTTTATAGTTGGCTACAAGGTTTTAGTAAAGATTGGCATATTGATGAGATTAGGA
>JAMONX010000138.1 GCA_027066435.1 Campylobacterales bacterium | reverse complement strand
CCACTTTTTTGGATGTTTGTACTTGTTGCACTATTTGTAAGCTTCTCAACTGAAGTTACAAGTAATACTGCCCTAACATCCATAGCTCTTCCTATATTTTACGAATTTGCAAAAGATATGGGAAATGATGGGTTAGTTATGATGATGGTTGCTACAATTGCCGCTAGTTATGCTTTTATGCTTCCAATCGCTACTCCACCAAATGCAATTGTTATGAGTTCTAGGGTTATTAAGGTGGGGACTATGGCTAAGATAGGAGTTGTAGCAAATGTTGTTGGAGTTATTGTTGTATCTTGTGTAGCTTATCTGCTTTGGAGATAATAGGCAAATTCATTCCCACGCAAAGCGTGGGAATGAGAAAAAATTAAAGATTTAGAAATTGTAAGTAAAGTAAACTTGTACATCAGTTACAGCATCAGTAGCCGCATCATCATCTGTATTAATAAGTGCTAAAGTTACATCTAAATTATCAATAGATTTACCAGCAGTTACTGCAATCTCATTTACTGCATTACCACTAGTTTGGTTTTCCCAGTTTGTGAAATATACACCAAGATTTGCAATATCAGTTATGTCATATGTAGCTGCAACATTAAATGAATCAGTATCTTGAGCACCTTGACCTCCTACATTCCACCATCCAGCTGTATAGAGTGGAGTTTGAGCACCATCAAGATTAACAAAGCCTAATGCAGCAGATGTTCCAGTCATTGCATCAACAGTTGAATATGCAGCACTTAAGCCAAGTCCATTATAGTTATAACCGACTTTTATACCTATCGCATTACCATCAGAATTATCAGCACCATCTAACATACCGTATTGACCACCTAGTGAAAATCCAGCTACTTCTGTTTCAGCTTGAAGCCATGCAACATTTGCAGTACTTGGCGCTATATAATACCAAGCTTGTGCAGTTACAGTTGGAATTAGTTTTGTTACTGCACCAAATGTATAAGCACCTTCAGCTGTCAAAAATTGACTATAACCATCACCTATATTAGCAGCACGAACTGTTGCTGAACCAGGTGTTTTAGGAAGAGCATAAAGTGCATTTATACCATTACTTCTACCAACCCACGCACCAACTAGTGTAGTATCAGTTATATCATTATTAACAACAACTGCTGCATCAAATGTATTTCTAGCGATATTCCAAGTTTCCGTAAAAACCATTGGTGTAGAAAGTTCTTGACGACCAACTACCATTGTAGTATTAGTAACTCCACTTAATGGTTGAAAAGTAAGATTTAATGTATCAATCCATATTGCATCCCCTAAACCACCATTATGATCAACCCAAGTATCACCAACTAAAGTATTCTCCAAGCCTAAAGTAGAAACACCAGAAACACCATAGTTCAATTTTACACAAGTATCACAAGAACCAACAAGTGCAGTTCCACCTAATCTAATAGCTGTATCTCCATATGATGTAGCCTTATTAAAAAGATCTCCATTACTCGCATCGTTTGTTCCATAAAACAAACTTGCTGACCCACCAAAACTATCTGACTTTATCTCTGCATGTGCTGCAGTTCCTATTATAGCGATTACCGCTAGACTTAAACCTATTTTATTCATATAAACTCCTCTTATATTTAGTAAGCTATATTCTATCTTTTGTAAACTTATTTTTAGTTTTATGTTATAAATTACTTAACCAAATTATGCAATAATTGGGAATTCTACAATAATTTTACCTTTTTTTACAATAACTAATACATTTGCTTCTCTTGCTAATGTATGAAATATATCACCATTTTTTAGTCTGGATTCTCTATCTGATATTGATATATTGCAAACGGGGTATGATTTACCTTCTATTAGTATATTTTTACCAATCTTTAAGCTTACTCTTATCTCTATCTCTCTTGAATCTGTATATTCAACAAATATTTTATTTAAAAGCTTTAAAAACTTTTCAACATGCAACTTCATTTGAGGAATTGTAGGATCATACAATTCAGATATCAATACACTCTTATTTGCCAATACACTATTTTTTGATAGCTCTAAGAGTGAAAAAATATTTGTAAGTGTTAAATTCTCTTTTCCAAAACTATGAGTTATATTTGTCATCTCCTTATAAAGCCTTAAAGCAATTCTCTCATCATCCTCATACCCCACCAAGAGAGCACAAAATGTATATCTATCATATCTGATATTTATATGGCTAGATCTCATTCCAAAACTTTTAGGAGCATAATTTATGGCTAATTCATAAAGCTCTTTTGGTGAAACAAAAGAGAAAAGGTATTCACCCTCTTGGTTATAATGCAATAGTTTTCCTTCACTGCTAAAAATCATAAATGGATTAAGATCATATTCTGAAAATGATTCTATAAGTGTTTGCATCTAATCTCCCAAATCATATTGATTTATTTTTTTACGAAGAGTGTTCCTATTTATATTTAATTTTTGTGCCATTTGCAGCTGGCTTTTAAATCTTCTTCTAGCAGCTCTTATAAGTGGTATCTCAAATATCTCAAGAAGGTCTTTATAATCGCTACTACTATCTATCTCTTTATATAGAAAATTTTCAAGAAGAGTTAAAACCTTCTCTTTATCTACAGAATCAAAAAGGACACTTCTATAAATAGACTCTTTTAAAGAGATACTATTTTTTGAAACATCAAGTTCCATATCGTTTATTGAAACATTTGTATCAAAAAGCCTATTTGCTTCAAAAAGATATGAAACAGTAAGAACGCTCAAATCCTCCTTCCTCTGTGAAAGTGGAACCAAGTCAATTCTAACAGCAAACTTTTCACCAAAACTATCTTTCTCCTCCTCGGCTGTTGCTACCACTTTGATATGATGTTTTTCTAATTTTTCTATAAGTTGTTTGATATTATTTATTTTTTCAATGTTTGATATGATTATAGTTTCAATTTCATCTAAATTGATCTTGTTTTCATTTATGAGAAGATTTAACTCTTGTGCTTTGTAGATAGTTGCATCTGGGATAATCACTTGTGCTAAAATTTTCTTTCCCGTACCAACTTCGCCAAAAATCAAAACTTGAACAGGTAAAGTTGAAGCAAGATTTGCCATATTTAGTGCATTTTTTGAAGCTTCTGATTCTGCTATAAATTCTCCCAAAATAACTCCTTAGAAGAATTTTACAATAAATTGCCTAAATTTTAATCAGTCAGATAGTTACTCGCTGCTCGAAAGCCAATATTTTTCTCTTTATAACCCGGTCCATATCCTAGTTTTGCAGCACTTATACCAACAAGATTGTTATCATCAGCTGAATTAGAACCACCACGAGCCACTACTGCATATTTATCAACTTCACCTGTTCCATCAGAGCTAATTAACAATGTATCACTCGCTCCATCAATAGATGAGCCATCATGATACATCCCAGCTCCATCTCCACTTCCAAGCACTTTATCTTCAAAAGTCGGTTTCCACCAAAAAGGAGCATTATTAACTTCACTATACTCTTTTTTCCCCGAATTTCCCGTTAAAAACCTATCACTTGCTTTTACCATTCCCGAAGTCCATTCAGAAACACTGCCTGAGAGATCAAATACTTCTACTTCATGGTCATTAGGAACTAAAGAGTCTTTACCCAAAATAGAATTTTTTATAAAAAAAGATTTTCTATTGCTTCCAACATATTTATCTCCCTGATAAAGCTCACCTTTTCCAACCTCTTCATCAGTCCAATTACTTGGATTGTTGATAACAAGCTTTACAATTTGCATCCACTGTTTTTCAGTTGGAAGCTTTATATCAAATCCTCCATCTATTTGTGAATTTTCTAACGATATAACAGCTTCTATAGGACTTACACTTCGTAGTGATTCTCCTTCATCTTTAAAAACAACACTAAATGCTTCAAGCTTTTCTATATTTTGGGCAGATACATCTAGATAATTACTGCTTGTTGTTAGAGTTTTGTTAAATCTTTTATATCTGTCATCTGGATTATAGACTTCAAAGTTATCTATCAAAAGTTTTTGAATATTTCCAGATATATCTAAGTCAATAGTTTTAAAAGTTTGGTTATCCTCTTTTGCCTCATACTGTGCTAACCAAAAACCACTCTCTTCATTTCCATCACCATCAACATCAAAACCACCAGGGATATAGACAAAGTTATTCTTAAGCATCTCTTTGCCTTGATCTGTTTCATAAATCCACTTTTGCCCTGCTTTAAACTCAACGATAGTTGCATCCCCGTGACTCCTATCCTCACCACATCCATTTATAAATAATAAAACAAAGATAGTAGATAATATATAAATAACAATTCTCTTCATGTTTGATTCCTTTTTTTAGTGAAGTACAGCTTCAATTCTTCTATTTTTTGCTCGTCCTAACTCTGTCTCATTGTCAGCAATTGGGTTTAAATCCCCTTTTCCAACTGCTTTTATTCTTCCAGCCTTCACGCCATATCTTATCAAAAAAGTACGAACTGCTCTTGCTCTTTGTTTTGAGAGTGTAAAGTTTTTATTTCTAATTCCACTATTGTCCGTATAACCTTCAATTGTAACAGTAATTTTTGGATTTTTTTTCAAAAAGCTTGCAAACTCTTTTATGCGTCCTTTTGAACCAGGAAGAATAACAGAAGAACTTGACTCAAAATTAACTTGAAGATTTTTTCTATTTTTTCTTATAGGTGTAGATACACTCTTTTTTACTACAGATGCAACGGGTGCTAAAGGGATAACTTGTGAATCTTCAACAAAAACAACATCTTCTGGAATTACAATTGCATTTACAATCATACAACCTCTGCTATCTATCTCTTTCCCCGCTGGAGTATGGGGACATTTATCTATGTTATCAGTTATGCCATCATTATCACTATCCGTATATACAGTCTCTTGATATTGTATTTTTTGAACAACTGAAGCAGGTGCCTGTGAAACCTGATTTTGTGCCACTTCAACAAAAAGTGGAACACTGATACCAACAGTAACAACAAATTCATTATCTTCATCACTATTACTGCTATCAAACATCTGCAATGCTCTAAATTCTGAGATTAGATTTATATGCTTACCTAAAGGATGCTCTAACCCAAAACCAGCCTGCATAAATATCTGACTCTCAAAAACTGGAGTATCATCAAACACTCTCTCATATCCAAGTCCTGCCAATGCATAAGGTCTTAAAGGTGTGTTATAAGCAGTTAAATCAAACTGATAAACTCCATTAAATGCAAGTTGAAGCAAAGAGCCAACTCCTCCTTTACCTTCTTCGTTTATATTGACATAACCTAAATCAATACGAGGTTTTACAAATGTCGGCGTATCAAATAGTAAATCTACAAAAAATGTACCTTTCTCAAAGTTCCAGCCATCTTTGTTGTCAATAGATGTTAAGCCAAGTTTCAAACCAACTTGATGATTATCCTTAGCTTCCAATGTACTAAATGACAAAAACATAACAAGACTTAATACCAATATCCCTCGCATGACATCTCCCGATAAATTATTTATCACAATTTTAGCGAATATTATTTAAAAAGTAAATTATTTATGTTTAAGTCAATATTGATTAATATATTATGTACTCTTCTTTCCTCTCTCTGTCAAACTTAAAAGTGCTGGAAGTAGTAACAAATCAACTACAAATGCGATAATAAGGGCAGATGCCGTAACAATTCCAAAGTTTTGATTTGGAGTAAAAGTGCTAAATGCAAAAACTGAAAATGAGACACTCAAGATAAGTGTTGTAAAAAATATCGCACGACCCGCATAGCGAAGTACCTCATCAAACGAGTCGGCAAGTGATAAGCCCCTCTTTCTTGCATCAAAGTATTTGACTAAAAAGTGTATCGTATCATCAACGGCAACCCCAATGATAATAGCTCCAGCAATCGCTACTCCTATATCTATATTTATCCCAATCCAACCCATAAGACCAACAACAAGCATAACGGGTAAGAGGTTTGGCAATACAAAAACCCAAAGAAGTTTTATCCTCTTAAATATAAGAAGCATCACAATCGAAACTAAAAATATTGCCAAAGATAGAGAGTATATCAGTGTATCTGTCACATCACTTTGCATGTATGCAAACATTGCTGTTTGTCCATTTACATTGGCACTATATGGTGTATTTTCCCACCAATCATGAGCATAATTTATCATCTCAAGATCTTTTGAAGTATCGACTATATTTATCCGTCCTGTAACTCTAAGTTTTTGTTCATTTATATCCATCTTGTCATTTAACTCCATACCTTGAGGTAAAGAGAGTGAATAGAGAAGTAGGTACTGAGC
>JAMONX010000137.1 GCA_027066435.1 Campylobacterales bacterium | reverse complement strand
GTTAGTTGGATATATGCCATTTTTTACCCTTAATGCTTTGTTATGATTGATTAAGTGTATCTAACTCTTCTAGTAGATACTCCCAACTATCACTTGTAGGGTATTCGCTTATTATGTGAATCTAAGATATACTATTTTATCAAAAAGAGGAGTTAGCCAAAACTATGAAAACACTCAAAGGAGTCTCAGCATCTAAAATAAATAAAATTTTAAATAAAAATGGAAAATTCTGGGCAACTGGCTACTACGACAAAGCCATAAGAGATGAAAAACATTTTGAAATCACTTATAACTATATACAAAACAACCCTTTAAAAGCTGGATTAAAAGACCAAGATAAGAGATTTTATCATATATATAGCTAAAATATACAAGGTTGAAACCTTGCCTCCAGATAGTGTGAAATTGTAAAATAGATATAGCTAAATTTATAGTTTTAAAAGTAAAAACTATAACAAGCTCTTCGCCTCTTCTATCAATTGATTTAATTTCTCTTCATAAATCTTTGCACTGTTTGCATCTGTTGATTCAAATCTTGTAACGATTACCGGTGTTGTATTGGATGCTCGAACCAATCCCCAGCCATCTTCAAATATAACTCTAACACCGTCGATATCGATAATCTCTTTTATCTTAGGAAAATCACTTGGTGGGTTTTTTAGAAGCTCTTTTACTTTATCTATGAGAGGAAATTTCTCCTCCTCAGTTGTTTTTACTTTTATCTCTTCAGTGGAGTAAGTCTTTGGTAAAGCTTCTATCTCTTGGTCTAAATCCATTCCATCTTTTACAAGTTCTAACACTCTCAAAGTTGCATAAAGTGCGTCATCATAGCCAAAATACCTATCATTGAAAAAGATATGTCCACTTACCTCAGCTGCCAAATCAGCCCCTGTCTCTCTTATCTTTACTTTTAGGTTTGAGTGTCCAGTTTTATACATGATGGCGGTTCCAATTTTATTTATCTCATCGTACATCACTTGTGAGCATTTTACCTCTCCGATAATTGTTGGGTTTTTCATCTTTTTTGAAAATAAAATGGCAAGTTCATCACCTTTTATATTGTGTTTTTTGGTTAAAACTGCAATTCTATCTGCATCTCCATCATATGCAAATCCTAATTCAAAATCCTCTTTTAGTTTTGCTTTTATGTCTATTAAATTCTCTTCGACTGAAGGGTCTGGATGGTGATTTGGAAAAGTTCCATCAGGTTTTGTATACATACTCTCATAGTTAAGTTCTAATCTGTCAAATATATCTACGATAGCAACTCCAGCAACTCCATTTCCGCAATCTAAAATGATTTTTTTATCAAGACCTTTTAGATGCCCAAACTCTTTAACCATATAGTCAATATATCTGTTTTTCACATCGATAATTGTAGCAGTTGTATTATCCTCTATAACCATATCGATATTTGCTATGATTTCATCTCCAAGAGAGTAGATATCATCTCCAAAAAATGGAGCATGATTTAGAGTGATTTTAAATCCATTATATTCTGGTGGATTGTGTGAGCCTGTTATCATAACAGATGCACTAGGTGTGATAGAGTCAAACTCTTGATAATTTGAAAAATAGTTAATTGGAGTTGCAACTAATCCCATATTAAGAACTTTAACTCCAGCTTTGTTAAATCCGCTTGTAAGCCACTCTAAAAGTTGCGGTGAATGAGTTCTTGCATCGTATCCAATAGATACATATTCACCTACATTTTTAACTTTTTTACCTAAAAAATATCCTATAAGCTTAACACTTTGCTCACTTAATTCTTTTTCAAAAATTCCTCTGATATCATACTCACGAAAGATTGTCTTCATTTTTTTAATTCCTTACAAATTCTGGATAACTCTCTAATCCGCATTCAGAAAGATCAAGACCTTGTTGTTGGTCATCATCATCTGCACGAAATGGTAGAAATTTATTAATTAGATAAATTGTTGCATAGGATGCCACAAAAGCGAAAATCCCTATAACTAAAATTCCTTTTATCTGCCCCCATAGTGTAATTGTATCACCATTGCTAGCAAAAATTCCAACTGCCAATGTTCCCCAAATACCATTTACCAAATGAACTGAAAGTGCACCAACTGGATCATCAAGTTTTAGTTTATCAAAGAGAGGAACGGCAATTACAACAAGTAACCCTCCAACAGCTCCTACAAGAATAGGCGTATATATATCATAGAGATCTGGTCCTGCAGTTACAGCTACAAGTCCACCAAGTGCACCATTTAAGACCATTGTAATATCAAGTTTTTTATACTTATACCACATCAAAAGTGCTACAATAATTGCACCTGATAATCCAGCCGTATTTGTATTCATGATAGTAAGAGCAACCAAATCTGCACTCTCTTTTGAACTGATTGAGCCAACTGACCCACCATTAAAACCAAACCAACCTATCCAAAGAAGCATTGCACCTAATACAACAAGTGGAATATTTGAAGCAGGAATAACTCTAATTTTACCATTTTTATATCTTCCTCTTCTAGAGCCTATAATCATAATAGCCGCCAACAATGCCCAGCCTCCAGTTGAGTGAATAACTGTAGAACCAGCCAAATCATACATACTTAAGTCTAAAAAAGTATCTGCTAAAAAATCACTTCCCCATGAGATATTTACGACAAGTGGATATATCAAAGCACCCATAATAGCAGTAAAAATTGTAATTGGTATAATTTTTACTCTTTCACTAATTCCACCACTTATGATATTTATAGCTTTTCCTACAAATGCCATTTGAAACAGATAAACTGCCCATTTACTCATACTATCACTACCAAAATCTCCAAAGGCTAACGAATACCCAAAAAGAAAAAATGCCATTGAAGCAACTGCATAAATCATGATATTGGTTGCTAAGACTGTTGATACATTTTTACTCCTTACAAGCCCTGCTTCAAGCATAGCAAAGCCAGGCACCATAAGGATGATAAGCGTCATCGCAAAAAGAGTAAAAAATGTATCTATAACATAAGCACTATCTTCCATTATACTGCGTCTTCGTTCTCTTCGCCTGTTCTAATTCTGATAATTCTCTCTATCGGGCTGACAAAAATTTTACCATCACCTATTTTTCCAGTTTTTGCAGCTTCAGCGATTGTATTTATTGCTGTTTGAACATCATTTTCTTTGACAACAAGTTCAATTTTAACTTTTGGTAAAAAATCTACAACATACTCAGCACCTCTATAAAGCTCTGTGTGTCCTTGCTGTCTTCCATATCCCTTAACCTCAGTAATTGTCATACCAGAAATTTCGATATCTGAAAGTGCATCTTTTACATCTTCAAGTTTAAATGGTTTTATAATTGCTTCTATTTTTTTCATATAATAACTCTTTCTATTTTTTAAGATATGCTTTTTTGATAACTTGATCAGTTACAGGGCGATCTCCCCTGCCTACCTTTGTATTCTCTATCTTTTGAACTACATCAAAACCTTTGACTACTTTTCCAAAAATTGTGTATCCCCCATTTAAGTGAGGAGTAGGAAGTGTGGTTATGAAAAATTGACTTCCATTTGTATTTGGACCTCTATTTGCCATAGCTAAAAAGCCTGGTTTATCAAACACAACATTTGGTTTATGCTCATTTTCAAAAACATCCCCATATATTGACTCTCCTCCTCTACCAGTTCCAGTAGGGTCACCGCCTTGAATCATAAATCCTTTTATAACTCTATGAAAAATTACACCATCATAATAACCCTTTTTAGAGAGTTCGATAAAATTTTTCACAGCTTTTGGAGCGATATCAGGGTAAAGCTCTAGCTCTATATTCCCCTGATTTGTCTCTAAAATAACTTGTGGGTTATTTTTGTTTTGAACCTGACTTTTGTCAGATTGAGCATAAATTGTTGATGCAAAAAGCATCAAAAAGATTAAGACTATTTTTTTCATAATAAAGTACCTTTTTAAAAATTTTGAGTATTTTAACATTTTAGAATATAAAAATGCTGAATTACTTAATCAAATCTTGTCTTTTAAATTTATATACTTTATTTTTAATTTTTTCTAAGATACCCGCACCGATAAGTTGTTTAAACATATTAACAACTGTTGGTTTACTAACATCTAATGCTTCCATGATATCTTGGTATGAGCCATAAAAGATATTTTCTTCATCAAGATTATCAATGATAAACTTCAAAATCTCAATCTTTTTACCACCTACAAGAGCAGCAAGCGATTCTACAACATGAGCACAACCCTCAATCTCTTTTTTCTGTATGATTGGAAGCATGACTGTATAAATTGAATTTATCAAGTCTTTAATATTTATAGGCTTTATAATATAACCATCAACTTTTAAGTTAATTGCATCTAAAAGATATTCTGTATCAGTATGTGCGGTTGTAATGATACACGGTATATGTTTTTCATGTTTACTTTTGATGGCTTTTATCATCTCAATACCATTCATCTTAGGCATATTAATATCAACAACAATGATATCAATATTCGTATTTAATGCAATCTCTAATCCCTCTTCTCCATTACTAGCAGTATGAACAGTTTTTACAAAGTCATCTAAAATTAACTTTGTTTGATTCATAACATCTATATCATCCTCAACATAGAGTAACTCCAAGTTTTTCAAGCTATTCAAATCCACAATCTACCCCTTCTTTTATGTAGTGTTTTGAAACTATACCTAAAGTTTTATTATTTTTTAATAAAATCTATATAAAAAAGAGAGTTTTTTTATAAATTTGTTTAAATTATTTAACATAAAGACTAGTAAGTTGGGAATATTGATACCTTTTATAGACTAAAAAACAATATTTCTACTAAGATATTTGTTTAAAGTAGATAAATTTTACTAATTTTTTACTCTTTTTATGACTAAAACTTAAATTTTATTTCTTATATTTGTAAAATTTAGATTACTTTATGGGAATAGCAATAATAAATTGTGCACATTTATAACTTTTATCTCCTCCCATTTTACTCTCTACATTTTTCATAGTTACCAATCCTTGCATCTGCTTTTCTATAATCTGTTTTGACATATAAAGACCAATTCCTGTTCCTGTTGATTTATGTTTGGTAGTAAAATATGGTTCAAAAATCCTATCTTTTATTTTTGGCTCAATACCTCCTCCATTGTCTATAAAAGAGATTATTGCAAATGGTTTTGGCTTCACTCTTTTTTCTAATTTAATTAAAATTTTTCGCTCGTCGTTTATATTTCTATGTTTGAAGTTATCTCTTGCATTATTTATAAGATTTAATATTACTTGTGAAAACTCATTTGAATACCCAAAAACTCTTAGGTTCTCTTTGGATTGAACAGTTATATCTATATGTTCATCTTTACAGAAAAACTCAACAAGCTCTAATGTCTCTTTTAAGGTTTGTTCGATACTAAAGTACTCTCTTTGACGATGAGGACTAAAAAAGTTCCTAAAATCTTCAATTGTACTTGACATTTGGTTTGCAAGCCTAAGCCCTTCATCAACCTGTTTGTCAATAAAATCCTGATCTAACTTTCCAGTCATACTTTTTGTTCCAAAACCTTGGATTAAAATTGTCAGTGCATTGAGTGGCTGTCTCCACTGATGAGCGATATTTCCAATCATCTCACCCATAGATGCAAGTCGTGCGTGTTGGTACATAATCTGATCTTTTTCTCTATTTCTAATAACCTCTTTTGTTACTTTTTCTTCATAATTGTGTGCCAACTCTTCATAATCACTCATCTTACTCTTGACAATACCAGAGAGTGTATAAATCATTTTTTTTGTATTTTTAATAATCTCATATGTAAAAATAGTTGAAAAGACCAATAAAAAAAGAGTCACACCTATCAATATCCAAATAGAAGTATGATATCTTTTCTCAATAAGGCTTTTATCAATTTGAGCTTCTTGTAGGAGTAAACTTTTTAATACAACTAAATCACTCTTTAGTAAAATAAATTCACTTTCTTGCAAATGTGTATCTATTTTTTTTACAAGTAAATTATATAATTTCTGATTTTCATTACTTATCTTTGCATCTATAATTTTATAATTTTCCCACAATAAGATACTCTTTTTAATATCTTTTGTATAGATATCGCTAATCTCTTCTAACTTTAAAGTAGATTCATACCTTGTTTCATAAAAATCACTAAAACTCTTTTTGAGCTTATAAGTACTTAGGTAGCCAAAAGCTCCAAGGAAGAATACCCCTGTCGTAATAACAATTATCAATATTGCAGTTTTTCGAGCAACAGAGATATTATCTAAAAAGTTATCAGCTTTATTTTCCATGAACTTATCTTAATCCTAAAAGTTTTCTTTTGTAACTTTGATAAATCGGATATTTGACAAT
>JAMONX010000136.1 GCA_027066435.1 Campylobacterales bacterium | reverse complement strand
TAGGAAGTGCTGGAAATCCAGCTATTATGATTGATATGAGTCTGTTTATTCCAATTGCTGCATTTTCAATGTTAGCTGGAACTATGATGCTTATGTGGATTGGTGAACAAATCACTCAAAGTGGTATTGGTAATGGTATATCACTTATTATCTTTGCGGGTATTGTCTCAAGTATCCCATCAGCAATTGGAGGAACGGTAAATCTTGTAAATACTGGTGAACTAAGTTTCTTATCTGTTATTGGTATGCTCGCTGTGATTTTAATAACTATTGGTGTTATTATCTATGTTGAGCTTGGAGAGAGAAGAGTTCCTATATCATATTCAAGAAAAACGATGATTAACAATCAAAATAAGAGAGTGATGAACTATATTCCAATTAAGGTAAATCTCTCCGGAGTTATCCCTCCTATATTTGCGTCAGCTATTTTAATGATGCCTGCAACTCTTCTTCAAGGTAGTACTAATCCTACTATTTTGGCAATTTCTGATGCATTGAGTCCTGGTGGGTATTTGTTTAATGTTCTTATGTTTTTATTTGTTGTCTTTTTTGCATTTTTCTATGCATCTATTGTTTTTAATGCAAAAGATATATCAGAAAATTTAAAAAAACAAGGTGGATTTATACCTGGGGTTAGACCTGGTAAAAGTACTGCAGAGTTTATAAATGAAGTTGCAGGAAGGCTTACAACAAGTGGAGCAATCTACTTAGGGCTTATCTCTACACTTCCTTTTATTCTTGTTAAAGCAATGGGAGTGCCATTTTATTTTGGTGGTGTTGCTGTTCTTATCGTTGTCCAAGTTGCCTTGGATACTATGCGAAAAATAGAAGCACAAGTTTATATGAATAAATACAATACTTTAGGTAATGTTGGACTCTAACTAGATGGCTATACCTATTAAGAAGCCCTTAGATATTGAAAAGCTAAGGGTTTCAAACTCATATGTCGCAAAAACACTAAATCATTTAAAAGAGTATATCCGACCTGGTATGACCCTCTCACATATAAATGAAATGGGTGAAGATTATATAAAATCACTAGATGCAAGAGCTGCATTTAAAGGGCTTTATGGATTTCCATCAGGTGTTTGTACTTCGTTAAATAGTGTGATAATTCATGGAGTTCCAAATGAAACTATTGTTAAAGATGGAGATATTTTAGGTCTTGATATTGGTATTGAAAAAAATGGTTGGTATGGTGATGCCGCTATAACTTTGCCAATAGGTAAGATAAGCCTAGAGGATGAGAAGTTAATAGCTTGTGCAAAAGATGCACTTTATTATGCGATAGATATTATAAGACCTGGTATGAGATTTAAAGAACTTAGTTTGGCATTAGAGTATTTTATCACTGATGCTGGTTATGTACCACTTCGAGGGTTTTGTGGTCATGGTATAGGTAGAAAACCTCATGAAGAGCCTGAAATTCCAAATTATTTGGAATTAAAAAAACCAAAACAAGGTCCAAAAATAAAAAATGGTATGGTCTTTTGTATAGAACCGATGATTTGTCAGAAACTAGGAAAAGCATTAGTGCTTGATGATAAGTGGTCGGTTGTTTCAGAAGATGGACTTAGAGGTAGTCACTATGAACATACAGTTGCAGTGATAAATAATAGAGCCGAAATATTATCGGTAGAGTAAAAGTAGGAGAATAAATGGCTAAAGATGATGTCATAGAAATTGATGGTACAGTTATTGAAGCATTGCCAAATGCGACATTTCAAGTTGAGCTTGAAAATGGACATAAGATACTTTGTCACATAGCTGGTAAGATGAGGATGCATTATATAAAGATAATGTTAGGGGATAAAGTAAAAGTTGAATTAACACCATATAGTTTAGATAAAGGTCGTATTACATTTAGGTATAAGTAGATTTTAACCTATACTTAGGTAAAATGCGACTCTTTTTCAAGCGGGATGCTACATGAAGAGAAATTGAAAAAAGATACTGTTTTTTCAATTGCTGGTTTAGAGCAAATTTCACTAAACCATTTCGTTGATTGTTTGAAGTAAGAGAATAAAATTAGGAGTTTGACATGAAAGTTAGACCATCGGTTAAAAAAATGTGTGATGATTGTAAAATTATCAAACGAAGAGGTGCAGTAAGAGTTATCTGTAAAAATCCAAAACATAAACAGAGACAAGGATAAACATGGCTAGAATCGCCGGTGTAGATTTACCAAAAAAGAAGAGAGTTGAGTATGGACTTACATATATTTTCGGAATAGGTCTTAAAAGTTCAAGAGATGTACTTACAAAAGTAGGAATTTCATTTGATAAAAGAGTTTTTGAATTGACTGAAGATGATGCTGCTGCAATAAGAAAGGAACTTCAAGCTTCTTATATGGTTGAAGGGGATCTTAGAAAACAAGTTGCTATGGATATAAAAAGTCTTATGGATTTAGGTAGCTATAGAGGTCTTAGGCATAGACGAGGTCTTCCTGTTCGTGGGCAAAAGACAAAAACAAATGCAAGAACAAGAAAAGGCAGAAAAAAGACTGTCGGCGCAGCATAAGGGATAATTAATGGCAAAAAGAAGAGTAACTAGAAAAAAAGTTGTAAAGAAAAATATCGCTAAAGGGATAGTTCATATTGCTGCTACATTTAATAACACTGTTGTAACTATAACTGATGAGATGGGAAATGTAATAGCTTGGAGTAGTGCTGGAAGCCTTGGTTTTAAAGGTAGTAAAAAATCAACTCCATATGCTGCACAACAAGCGGTTGATGATGCGATGGCAAAAGCGATGGATCATGGGATTAAAGAGGTTGGAATTAAAGTTCAAGGACCTGGATCTGGTAGAGAAACTGCTGTAAAAAGTGTTGGAGCAATTGAGGGAATTAGAGTAAGTTTTTTCAAAGATGTTACTCCACTTCCACATAATGGTTGTAGACCACCAAAACGAAGAAGAGTGTAGGGGCAAGAGATGGCAAGATATAGAGGACCTGTAGAAAAAATCGAAAGAAGATTAGGTGTTAGCTTAGCACTTAAGGGTGAGAGAAGATTAGCTGGTAAGAGTGCTTTAGAAAAAAGACCATATGCTCCTGGGCAACATGGGCAAAGACGAACAAAAATTAGTGAATATGGTTTACAATTAAGAGAAAAGCAAAAAGCTAAGTTTATGTATGGTGTGAGTGAAAAACAGTTTAGAAGACTATTTCAAGATGCAAACAGAATGGAAGGAAATACAGGAGAAAATCTTATTTCATTAATCGAGAGAAGATTAGACAATGTAGTTTATAGAATGGGATTTGCAACAACAAGAAGTTTTGCAAGACAATTGGTAACTCACGGACATCTTTTAGTTGATGGTAAAAAGTTGGATATTCCTTCATATAGAGTAAAACCTGGACAGAAGATTGAAGTTAGAGAGAAATCAAAAAGTAATCCTCAAATAAAAAGAGCGGTTGAATTAACTGCACAAACTGGTATTGTTCCTTGGGTTGATGTAGAGATTGATAAAGGTTATGGAATATTTACAAGACTTCCAGAGCGACAAGAGGTTATAATCCCAGTAGAAGAGAGACTCATAATCGAGCTTTACTCTAAGTAAGCATAAAGGAGAACTATAGTGAAAAAAATTAGTACTTATTTGTATATGCCTCATGAAATAGAGATAGAGCAGGTTAGTGAAAACAAAATTAAGATATTTGCTTATCCTTTTCAATCAGGCTTCGCAATAACAGTAGCTCATCCGCTTAGAAGACTTCTTTATGGAAGTTCTGCTGGATATGCTGTAACATCTTTAAAAATTGATGGTGTTAGTCATGAGTTTGACAGTATTAAAGGTATGCTTGAAGATGTATCTCTGTTTATTTTAAATCTTAAAAAAATTAGATTTAAAATCAAAAATGATAGTAAAAAAGTAGAGGCAAACTTTAGCTTTAGTGGTGATAAAGATATAAAAGGGAGTGATCTTGAAAATGATGATTTAGAAGTTGTTACTCCTGATTTTCATTTAGCAACAATAAACGAAGATTCTGAACTTAATTTTACACTTATCATAGAAAAGGGTATAGGTTATATTCCGAGTGAAGAGTTAAGAGATAATGTTCCTGAGGATTATATCGGGATAGATGCTTTTTTCACACCTGTAAAAAAAGCAATTTATTCAATAGAAAATATGCTTGTTGAAGATGATCCAACTTATGAAAAGATAGTATTTGAAATAGAAACAGATGGTCAAATTTCACCTGTTCAAGCATTTAAAGAGTCTATCGAAGCATTAAATGATCAAATTGCAATTTTTGGAAAAGCGTTAGATATAGATGTTTCATCGCCAGAAGATGATTTTGATAACTCTGTGGATATGAAAAAACTGCTTCAAAGTGTAAATGATATGAATTTGAGTGCTAGAAGTTTTAACTGTTTAGATAGAGCAGAAATAAGATATATTGCTGAGCTTTCAATGATGAGTGAATTAGAGCTAAAAGGTTTGAAAAACTTAGGTAAAAAGTCTTTTGAAGAGATTACAAGTAAACTTCAAGCTATGGGCTTTCCAGTTGGAACTCAGTTTGATGAAGAGTTTTTAAAAGCATTAAATAAAAATATACAAGAGCAAAAAGCTCAATTAGAAGAGGGATAAAATGAGACATAAGCATGGCTATAGAAAGTTAGGAAGAACTTCATCTCATAGAAAAGCGTTATTTAAAAACATGTCAATAGCATTGATAAAAAGCGGTAAAATTGAGACTACAGTTCCAAAAGCAAAAGAGTTAAGAAGTTATTTTGAAAAATTGATAACAAAAGCAAGAATTGGTGATTTTAATGCTCACCGTGTTATTTTTGCTTCACTTCAAGATAAAGAGTGTACAAAAAAACTTATAGAAGAAATTGCACCTAAGTATAAAGATAGAAAAGGTGGATATACAAGAATTACAAGAACTAGAATTAGACGCGGCGATGCTGCTGATATGGCATTTATTGAACTAGTTTAACTTTATAGAGAAGGTAGTTAACACCTTCTCTAAATCTACTTACTAAATACATTTAATCTTCAAATTTAAACTTTTATGATACAATCTGCATAACAAATATATAGGGGTGTATATGATTCCATTTACAGATGAAGAGCTTTTGCCTGTTGTTGAGAAATCTTTAGAAAAAGTAAAGCCTATGCTTGAACTTGATGGAGGTGGGATGAAACTGCTTGATGTAAAGGGCGGTAAGGTATTTGTTCAGCTTCAAGGTGCTTGTGTAGGATGTGGTTCTAGTGGGCAAACATTAAAATATGGTATTGAGAGACAACTTAGGATGGATATACATCCAGAGATAGAAGTGATAAATATTGCAGTTGGTATGGAAGATATGATAGATAAAATTTCAAAACAGGAACAATAAATATTATGTACAAAGAGTTAGCAAATAGTAATTTTTTTAAAAGAGAGTATAAGAGTGCACTTTTTAATTATTCATTGGCTCTCAAAGAGTCGCCTGATGATAAAGAGGCAAAGATTGGTGCTCTTTTATCAGATTTGGCAAGTGAGAGTGAAGAAGAGGCTATTGCACTGTTTGATTATTATGAAGTTACTAAAAGTATAGATAGCGAAAATGCTGATGATAAATTGTTAGATATTATTGAAAATATAGATGTAAGTGATAGTTATATTTTTGAATTATTGGATACTATAGAATCACATATAGAATCTTTAGAAGATGGTATAGAGTATAAAGACTTCTTAAAACTTGTTGAGAGAAAAGAGAGCTTTAAAAAAACTATGGAAGATATAATGTTTAGTACAAAGATAATTATCCATAAAAAAGAGGATTTTATTGACTTTGTTAAACTTTTGATGGAGCATGATTATAAAGATTTAGCTCTTAATTATATTGAAAATGCATTGCTTTACTATCCGAGCGAACTTTTTTTCAAGGTAAATTTTACAAATTTGAGTGCTTATAAACATTGAAATATAAAATCAAAAATCAAATATACAAATTTGTAACAGCTAATTCTTCAGAATGTGATAAAGATACAGCATTTTTACATACCAGACAAAATCATAAATATCTCCAAGATGCAAAAAAGAATGGAGCTTGTCAAATATTAACAGTAGAAGAGTTAAAAAAGGTTTATGAGATAGAAGATATTAAGATTATTGGTATCACTGGGACAAATGGTAAAACTACAACAGCCGCGGCAATATACTCTATGCTTTTGGATTTGGGTGAAAAAGTAGCTTTTGTAGGAACTCGTGGTTTTTTTATAAATGAAGATAGAGTTGAAGGAAAAACTCTTACTACTAAACCAATAGTTGATACTCTTCATAACTTATTTCTTGCAAAAGAGCGAGGGTGTAAATATTTTATAATGGAAGTTAGCTCTCACGCAATCTCTCAAGATAGGATTGAGGGGCTTAATTTTGCACTAAAGGTGTTTACAAATATTACACAAGATCATTTAGATTATCACGGGAGTTTTGAAGAGTATATGAGGGTTAAAAGTTCATTTTTTTCTGATGATACATTAAAATTAATTAATAGAGATGCAAAAAAGATAGAGTTTAATCCTAAAAATTGTTATACATATGCATTAGAAGTTCCAGCTTCATTTAATATCATAGCATACTCTATGAATGATGGATTGACCGCTGCAATAAAACACTTTGAATTTCAAGAGCCATTTTATACACCGATGCATGGGTTTTTTAATTTATATAATATAACAGCAGCTATTGCATCTGTAAAACTCTTAACAAATCACTCTTTAGCTGAAATTTGTGAAGTTTGTCAGAATTTTGCAGGAGTTAGTGGACGGATGGAAGTTGTGAGTGAAAGACCGTTGGTTATTGTTGATTTTGCACATACCCCTGATGGTATGGATAAAGTTCTTGATTCTATAAAAGATAAAAGTATCTCTGTTGTATTTGGAGCCGGTGGTGATAGGGATGCATCTAAGCGAATTATGATGGGTCGTATCGCAAATAGATATGCAAAGAAAATTTATTTAACAAATGACAATCCAAGAAGTGAAGATCCACTTAAAATATTAGAAGAGATTGATAACGGTATTGTAGATAAAAGTAAAGTTACAATTTTACTAGATAGAGAAGAGTCTATAAGAGTTGCTGTAGATGAACTAGAAGAGGGTGAAGTTTTGATGATTTTAGGTAAAGGTGATGAGGAATTTCAAGAAATTAGGAGTAAATTTATCCCATTTGATGATAGAGTTGTTGTAAAAGCCATTTTGAAAGAAAAAATTAATATATAATTGATTACAATTGGACGAATTTACAAATTAGGGGAATTATTATGGGAATACCACAACCGTCGTTTTATATGTTTAAATGTGAGCAATCAGCACCTCCAGGGATGCCAAAGCCAAGCTGTGTAAATGAAGAGACAAGAGATCTTTTTCAACACTTAGGAATGAAGCTTATGGAGAAAGGTTTAATCGCAACTGTTGTGCCAGTTAGAACAGCATGTCTAAATCGTTGTCAGCAAGGTCCAGTTATGTTAGTTGAGCCTGGGCATTTTATGTATGTAGGACTTAATAAAGAGAAGATAGATAGGATTATAGATGAACACATAATTGGTGAGAAGCCAGTTGATGAGTATTTGATAGATGAAGAGTTTTGGGATAAACCACTCTCTCCAGAAGAGGCTATGAAAATGGTAGGAAGATAGGAAAATTATGACAATTGAGATGCTATATGGTAAACTTCACAGAGCAACTGTAAGCGATGCAAATCTAAACTATGTTGGTTCTATAACAATAGATAAAGAGCTAATGGATGCAGCAAAGCTAAGAGTTGGTCAAAAAGTTGATATAGTCAATGTCAATAATGGTGAGAGATTTTCAACATATGTTATTGAGGGAGAGAAATTCAAAAGAGATATCTGCCTCAATGGAGCAGCCGCTAGAAAAGCAGAAATTGGTGATATCATAATTATCATAGCATATGCAAGTATGACCACTCAAGATGCAGATACTTTTAAGCCTCATGTTGTGCTTTTGGATGATAAAAATAATATAGAAGAGATAAGAGATTATGTTTGAAAATATGGACTTTAGTAAGATGGGTGAAATGCTTCAAAAGGCACAAGAAAATGCCCAAAAGATGCAAGAAGAGAGTGCTAATAAAGAGTTTACCTCTAAAAGTGGCGGAGGGCTGATAAAAGTTACTGGAAATGGCATAGGTGAAATTATCGATATAGATATTGATGATTCGCTTTTAGAAGATAAAGAGTCATTGCAGATTTTAATTATCTCCGCTGTAAATGATGTAAACAAAATGATTGAAGAGGATAGAAAATTAGCAGCATCTTCAATGTTGGGAGGGCTTGGTGCCTTCACAGGGAAATAATACAGACAAACTTTTACTAGACTTTGAAGAGTTTTTACTTAAAAATTTACCAGATGCTCCAAGTTTTCATCCAAATTATGATCAAGCTTTAAAAGAGATGTTTAAAGCCGGTGGTAAGAGATTTAGACCTTTAATGCTACTTCAAATTGTTGACGCCTATGAGCCACTTTTAGTAAAAAATGCATTTTGGGTAGCAACTGCACTTGAAATGCTTCATACATATTCGCTAATTCATGATGATCTTCCTTCGTTTGATAATGCACCGCTAAGACGAGGACATAAAACACTACATATGAGTTATGATGAAGTTACAGCTACTTTGGTAGGAGATGCATTAAATTCTCATAGTTTTTTGATGATTGCTAACGCACCATTAGCAGATAATGTAAAAATTAATCTTATTAAAGAACTTTCAGTAAATGGTGGAACCTCAGGTATGGTACTTGGACAAGCAATAGATTGCTATTTTGAAGATAAAAAATTAACTTTTGAAGAGCTTAAATATTTGCATATACATAAGACTGCAAAGCTTATAGCAGCAAGTTTAAAGATGGGTGCGATTATCGTAAATCTTGATAAGCAAAAACAGCAACTTCTTTATGATATAGGTTTAAATATTGGGTTACTGTTTCAAGTCCAAGATGATATTATTGATGCTACATTTACAAGCGATGAAGCAGGAAAGCCGACACAAAATGATGAAAATAAGAACTCATTTACAAACCTTTTGGGAGTAAATGGAGCTAAAGATGAAAAGAGAAGAATTTTAAGAGAGATTGAGATGCAAATAACTTCATTAGATGCAAATCTAAAAAATAGAGTCCAATCAAGTATAGATAAATATTTTAAATAGAGGATAGAGTGATGGAAGATAAAAAAATGCTAACAAATATGGCAAATACGATAAGATTTTTAAGTGCAGATATGGTGCAAAAAGCAAATAGTGGACATCCAGGAGCTCCTATGGGCTTGGCTGACATAGTTACTATTTTATCTCTTCATTTAAATCATAATCCAAAAGACCCAAAATGGCTAAATCGTGATAGGCTGGTATTTAGTGGGGGACATGCAAGTGCTATGATTTACTCACTTCTTTATCTTTGGGGATATGATATGAGTATGGATGATTTGAAAAACTTTAGACAATATGGAAGCAAAACCCCAGGGCATCCAGAATATGAAGAAGTTCCAGGGATTGAAGTGACAACAGGACCTTTAGGACAAGGTGTTGCAAATGCAGTTGGATTTGCTATGAGTGCAAAATATGCAGGGAAGTTGTTAAATAGTGAAACAGCTAAGATTATAGATCACAAAGTTTATTGTCTTTGCGGTGATGGGGATTTGGAAGAGGGGATAAGTTATGAAGCATGTTCTATTGCGGGGCATCAAAATCTTAATAACTTGGTTTTGATTTATGACTCAAATAAAATCACCATAGAAGGTAATACTTGCATAGCTTGGAGTGAAGATGTAAAAGCTAGGTTTGAATCACAGGGATGGAGAGTGTTTCGTATAGATGGTCACAATTATTCAGAGATAGATCAAGTACTTTCTGAGATAAGGACAGTGCAAAATAAGCCATGCTTAATTATTGCACAAACGACAATTGCTAAGGGTGCAGATGAGATGGAAGGGACTGCTAATTCTCATGGTTCACCATTAGGTGTTGAAGAGATTAAACGATCAAAAATTAAAGCTGGTTTTGATCCATTGTGTGATTTTTTTGTTGATGATGAAGTTTTAAAAACATTTAGAGCTTGTATAGAGAAGGGAGATTTTAGCCAAAGAGCTTGGAATAAACTCATAACTGATGCTCCTTTAGTTGAGCAAAATGCGACTTTAGAGCTACTTTTAAACCCAGATTTTTCTCGCATCCAATGGCCAAGTTTTGAAGAGGGAAGTGGAGTTGCCACAAGAGACAGCAATGGTCAAATCTTAAATGCAATCTCAAAAGCATTGCCAGGGTTTTTAGGTGGAAGTGCTGATCTTGCCCCTTCAAATAAAACGGAGTTAAAAGGTATGGGTGATTTTCCAAATGGAAAAAATATGCACTTTGGTATAAGAGAACATGCCATGGCAGCAATTACAAATGCCATGAGTCTTTATGGATTGTTTATACCTTTTAATGCTACTTTTTTTGTATTTAGTGACTATATGAAGCCTTCGGTTAGATTGGCTGCTCTTATGGGGTTAAAGAATTATTTTATATG
Organism: Campylobacterales bacterium; assembly: GCA_027066435.1. GTDB lineage: Bacteria > Campylobacterota > Campylobacteria > Campylobacterales > QNZT01 > SZUA-1433. The sequence goes on along the minus strand of JAMONX010000136.1, from coordinate 15,395 downwards.
GACACATGATAGTATCGGTGTTGGAGAAGATGGCCCTACTCATCAGCCGATAGAGCATATGAGTCAATTTAGAGCATTGCCTAATTTTTATTTATTTCGACCAGCAGATGGAAGTGAAAATGTAGCTTGTTGGAAAAAAGCATTAGAGCTTAATGCTCCTTGTGGATTTGTGTTAAGTCGCCAAAAATTAAAAATTCTAAAATCAAAAGTTGATGTTGGAGACGCAAGTTTTGGAGGTTATATGATTAAAAAAAGAGATGGTGCAACTGTTACTATCATGGCAACTGGAAGTGAAGTTATGCCAAGTTTGCAAGCTGCTTGTCATTTAGAGTTAGTTGGAATCAAGGCAAATGTTGTAAGTGTGCCTTGTTTCGATCTCTTTAATGAACAGGATGACTCTTATAAAGAGAAGATTATTGATTCATCAACAAAAGTGTTGGCAGTTGAAGCTGGAAGTGGTATAGAGTGGTATCGCTATGCTAATGATGTGTTGTGTATGAATAGTTTTGGTGCAAGTGGGGATGCAAATATACTTTTTGAAAAATTTGGCTTTACGATAAAGGGAATTAAACAGAGAGTTTTTAAACTTTTAGATAGAGAGTATGAGATAAGTGAAATCGATAATTGTAAAATATAGATAATTTAACACTTTTTAAAGGAAATTCTAAAGATAAAATACTATACTGTATAAATAATATTTGCTTAAGGAGTTTTTTATGAAAAAAAGTTTAGTTTATTTATCACTTGCAACAATTCTTGCTATATCTATTGGTTGTGGGGGAGATAGTTCAACTCCACCACCTGATACAACTCCGGTTGATACAACAGCTCCAATAATTACAAATGCCAATAATACATTTAGTATTGAAGAGTTAAAGGTTGGAACTATTACACTTACAAGCAATGAAGCAAATACTACTTTTAGTGAAAATAGTACAGATTCAACAATTAATGCTCAAACTTTAACATTTACAGCTCCAACATATATAGATGGTGGTGAAAACAATTATACAGTTTCAGTAACGGCAACAGATAGTAGTGGAAATGCATCATCAAAAGATTTTATATTTAGTGTTACACAAAAAGTTATAGTTTCAAATTATGATGCAAATGCTTCTTATATAGCCATAGTGGGTAATAAAACTTTTGTCAATGATGGTGGAAATTTAAAAGGACCCTCAGGTCTTCTTTGGAGAAATACAGCAAAAGAAGCTGTAACATATTCTGACGCACAAGCATATTGTAGTGGTGATTGGAGGCTTCCTTTAAAAACTGAATTAATGAATCTTATGGACTATACAAAGGGTGATGCTTCAGGAGGCAGTTATTTGCTTGATGATGATTTCACTGTTATTATAAATGAGGGACTTAGTACCTCTTGGGCTGATGGAGGAATTATTGTAAATTATAAAAGTGGTGTTGAAGGAGGAGATAATACTATAAACCATAGTGTATTATGTGTGGCTGGGGATTCGGCAGATGAAGCTCATCAACTATCAAATACTAATCCTGTGAAGGATGATACAACCAACTTGGAATGGCAGGTTATAGATCCTCAATTTGGGAAAACTATTGATGACGCAACAGCCCAATGTATAGCTCCATGGAGTCTACCAACAATTAATCAATTAAGATCTGTTGTTGACTATAGTACAAATAAAATACCTTATATTACAACTGCCGATGCAAACTACTCTATTTGGTCCTCTACTGAGTATTTGAACAATAATAGAGATTCATATTTTAAAATTGATCTTGGTAATGGTGCAGTTGTTAATGTGGATGATGACAATCAAACACACCGTGTAACTTGTGTAAAAAGTTTTTAAAACTAGCTGTTAAAAGTTCATAAAATACAATTATGGACTTTTTATTTTATGTAAAAATTTGGTTATTAATTAACATTAAAGTAAAACTTTTATAGTATCTATTTTATTATAAGGATTCGTGTGTTTTTATGCAGACAATAAATTTTTTAACTGGTAACTTTATGCCAGAAAATTGTGCCGGAACAAATAGAATTTTATCATTGGTAAAAGTGCTTGAGAAAAAATACAAAGTTAATATTTTTTGTATTACAGAACGAGGGAAACCTCAGAAAAACCAAAAAGTAAAATATAGCGAAAATATTGATGTATATTATATAGATCAGCGATATTATGATGGTGAGAAATTTTATGCAAGAGCATTGCACGAGTTTTATTATGCATTTAAATTGACGGTTAAGTCAAATAAAGTTCCAGCTGATATTACGATTGCAACTTCTCCTCAAATGTTTATCATACCGTGTGTTGCACTTTTTGGACAAGGTAAACGAATCATAGATGTGCGTGATTTGGTTTGGGAGTATATAGCGGAAAACTCAACATATAGATCGATTATAAAAAAAGTTATTACCGAGCTTATGAAACTTACCTTAAAAAGGTATGAACAGATTACGGTTACAAATGATCATGAATTTAAATGGATTGAAGAGTATGTTTCACAAGATAATATTACTAAAATTACAAATGGAATTGAAATAGCAACTTTTAGACAGTTAAAAGAACTTAAAAAGAATGATAATAAAAGGTTCACAGTAACATACATTGGTAATGTAGGAATAGCACAAAATATCAAGACTTTGATTGATGTTGCTAAGTTACTTAAAGGCATTAAAGTAAATATCATTGGCACTGGTAATAGATATAATCAGCTTAAAGCTTATGTTCACAAAAATAGGATATTTAATGTAGAATTTTTTGGTAGAGTTCAAAGAGATAAGATGATTGATTTTTACCAAGAGAGTTCAGTTTTATTTGCACAACTTGATGAAACTTTTAAAGCGGCAATGCCTTCAAAGCTTTATGAATATGCATCTACTGGACTTCCAATTATATATGCAGGAGAAGGAATTGCTAGAGAATTTGTTGATAAATTGGAAAATTGTACTACAATTAACCCTGGTGATATGAAAGCTCTTGAGCGTGCAATTATAAAGTATAGAGATGCAGAGTTTGCAATTTCAGAAAAGAATAAGATAGTAGTGGAAGAAAATTTTATAAGAGAATCACAAAGTGAGAAAATGGTCGATATAGTTGATAAGTTAATATTGGAGAAGTAATTATGAATATTTTAGTAACTGGTGGTGCTGGATATATAGGCAGTCATCTTGTAAAGCAACTAGGGGAGCAGACAAAATATCATATTACTGTTTTGGATAATTTAGTAACAGGTTTTGAAGATTCTTTGCTTTATGGAAAATTTATTAATGCTGATTTGAGTGATTATGAGAGAATAGATGAAATTTTTTCTGAAAATAGTTTTGATGTGGTTATTCATTTTGCTGCTAGTTTAGTTGTTCCTGAAAGTGTTACAAACCCTTTGAAATATTATCTAAACAATACAGCAAATACGACTAATCTTATACAAGTCTGTGTTAAACATAATGTAAATAAGTTTATTTTCTCTTCTACTGCTGCAATTTATGGTGAACAAGATGCTGATAATATAACAGTAACGGAAGAGAGTTCAACAGGGCCTTTAAATCCTTATGGAACAAGTAAATTTATGAGTGAAATGGTTTTAAAAGATGCATCTAATGCTTATAAAGATTTTAATTATATAGCTTTGAGATATTTTAATGTTGCTGGGGCTTCGGTGGATGGAAAAATTGGGCAAAGTACAAAAAATGCAACAGTTTTAGTAAAAGTTGCAGCTGAGTGTGCAGCAGGAAAAAGAGATAAAATGTATATTTTTGGTGAAGATTATCCAACAGATGATGGAACATGTATAAGAGATTATATTCATGTTGAAGATTTAGCTTCAGCTCATATAGAAGCTTTGGATTATTTGGAAAGCTCAAATGAAAGTAATCTTTTTAATTGTGGTTATGGAAGAGGCTATAGCGTAAAAGAAGTGATTGATATGATGAAAAAAGTGAGTGGTAATGACTTTGAAGTCCAGATGCAAGGAAGAAGAGAAGGTGACCCTTCAGCACTTATAGCTGACTGTACAAAGATAAAAAGTATGACAAATTGGTCACCAAAATATGATGATTTAGAACTTATTTGTAAAACCGCATACGAGTGGGAGAAGAAGATATAATGAAAAAAATGATGTTGATTTTTGGAACTAGACCTGAAGCTATAAAGATGGCTCCATTGGTTAAAGAGTTTCAAAAATACCCAAATGATTTTGAAACTATAGTATGTGTAACAGCACAGCATAGGGAGATGCTAGATCAAGTTTTAAATTTATTTGAAATTACACCTGATTATGATTTGGATATTATGAAGCCGGGGCAGACTCTTTATGAAGTGACTTCAAATATATTATTAGGGTTGGAGGGAGTTTTTAAAGAGGTAAACCCAGATATCGTTTTGGTTCACGGGGATACTACAACAACATTAGCAACATCTTTAGCAGCATTTTATCAAAAAATTGCAGTGGGTCATGTAGAAGCAGGGCTAAGAACTAATAGTATCTATTCCCCGTGGCCAGAAGAGGGAAATCGTCAAGTGACAAGTAGATTAACAACTTATCATTTTGCTCCAACAAAAGAGAGTGGCGATAATCTTTTGAGAGAAAATATTGATGTTTCAAATATGATAGTAACAGGAAATACTGTTATAGATGCACTTCTTAGCGTTGTTTCTAAAATTAAATCAGATGCATCTTTGGAAAATGAGCTTTTAGAGTTTATTTTAGACAAAGGGTACAATGTAAATAGCCAGAAGAGGCTAATTTTAGTAACAGGGCATAGAAGAGAGAATTTTGGACAGGGATTTTTAAATATTTGTGGTGCATTAAAAGAATTGGCGTTAAAGTATCCTGATTGTGATATCGTCTATCCTGTGCATCTAAATCCAAATGTTCAAAAACCAGTTAATGAAATATTATCTGATGTTTCTAATGTTTTTCTAATTTCGCCTCTTGATTATGAGCCATTTGTTTATCTGATGAGTAATGCATATTTTATTTTAACTGATAGTGGCGGGATTCAAGAAGAAGCACCATCTCTTGGAAAACCTGTTTTGGTTATGAGAGATACTACAGAGAGACCTGAAGCATTAGTTGCGGGTACTGTAAAATTAGTAGGAACAGATAAAGATAAAATTATCCAAGAGTGTATGACTCTTTTAGATGATGTAGATGTTTATGAAAAAATGTCAAAATCTCATAATCCTTATGGCGATGGTAAGGCTTGTGAAAAAATTGTGACTTATTTAAAGGGGAAATGAAAATGAAGATAGAAAAAATATGTGTTATTGGACTAGGTTATATTGGGCTTCCAACAGCATCACTTTTAGCAAATAGAGGTTATCAAGTTGCTGGTGTTGATGTGGTTCAAGAGACAGTTGATATTATAAACCAAGGAAAAATTCATATTGTTGAGCCAGATCTTGACACTTTTGTGCAATCTGCTGTAAATTCTGGAAATTTAGTTGCAAATACTGTAGCTTGTGAGTCAGATATTTTTATCATAGCAGTTCCTACACCATTTAAAGATAATTTTGTACCAAATATTGATTATATCATCTCAGCTACAAAGGGGTTGGCTCCATTTGTAAAAGAGGGGAATATTGTCATATTAGAATCAACTTCTCCTGTAGGTACAACAGATATTATGGAACAAGCTTTAAAAGATGAAGGAATTGACACTTCAAATATCCATTTTGCACACTGCCCCGAGAGAGTGCTTCCTGGAAAAATCATGCATGAACTTGTAAATAATGATAGAATTGTAGGGGGGACTACAAAAGAGGCTACTCGAGTAACTGCTGAGTTTTATAGATCTTTTGTCTCAGGGACAGTTTTGGAAACGGATGCAAAAACAGCTGAACTTGCAAAACTTACTGAAAATAGTTTTAGAGATGTAAATATTGCTTTTGCAAATGAGCTTTCAATGATAAGTGAAAAATTTGGTGTAGATGTATGGAATGTAATCGATCTTGCAAATAGACATCCTAGAGTTAATATTTTACAACCTGGATGCGGAGTAGGTGGACACTGTATAGCGGTTGATCCTTGGTTTATTGTGGATGCTGCAAAAGGTGAAGCAAAGTTGATTAAAACTGCTAGAGAAGTTAACGATTATAAAAGTCAATGGGCGATTGAAAAAGTAAAAAATGTTGCTTTGGAGTTTGAAAATAAACATGGTAGAAAAGCTAGAGTAGCTTGTATGGGGCTCTCTTTTAAACCAGATATTGATGATATCAGAGAATCTCCAGCACTCTCTATCACAAGAGCTTTAGCTACACAATCTTTTGATATACTAGCTGTTGAGCCAAATCTTGATAGTTTTTCTGAGTTTAAGCTTGTAAACTATAAAGAAGCAGCAAAAATTGCAGATATTGTTGTATATCTAGTAGCACATAAAGAGTTTTTGGATTTGGATATTGAGGACTCAAAGGAAGTTATTAGTTTTTGCAAGTTGGTAGATAGAAGAAAAGTGAAGCGTGAAAAATAAGATATTTTTATATAAGGAAAAATAGTTATGGGATTTAGAGCAATTAAAGATTTTACATTATTGTTATTAATCTTTAGTTTTATTAATGATAACTTTATGGTTGAGATAGCTGGTGAGGCAAGTCTTAAAATAGTTTTTGCTCTTTTTATTCTCGTAAATATTATTGATATTGCACAAGCTTTTACAAAGTTATCTAATCGTGTAATGACCTCTTTTTTAATTTTTATTACAATTATGACAGTAGTGATGTTGATTTCAACAATCTTTTATTCAGGAGCTCCGCTATCTAAAGGTTTTATGGTTATTTTACCTATGACAGTAGTATTCGTTTATATAAGTTATTATGAAAATTTTGATAGGTTGCTATATTTTATATGGTTAAGTGTTATTATATCTGCTGTAATTTCACTTTTTAATGAGCCAGCTACCCAATGGACCTTTAGGCGTTCAGGTGGAACAACAGATCCAAATGAGTTTTCTACACATTTGCTTACTGCAATGGCTATTACAGTCTATCTTTTTTATAAAAATAAGAATTTTCTATTTCTTTTTGGCTCTATAATTTTATTTTCATATACTTTACTTTATGCAGGGTCAAAGTCTGCTATGCTTACGCTTGCTGTGATGATTGTATATGCTATATATGTAAAATTTAATTTTTTGATTAAGAAAATTTTTTCTTTTAAAGGGCTTATAGCATTTATAATTATTGCGATTATTGCACTTCAAATTGATTTTGGAAAGATGGAAGCAATTGCTGGTATGCAAGAGAGAGCACAAGCACAAGGAACTGCCGATACAAGATTTGTCTCTTGGGAGGCAGGTTTGAGAATGGCAGAGGATAATTTCCTATTTGGAGTTGGATTTGATGTATATGAAGATTATGCTCGTGGTTATGCATTAGACTTTATTGCTGATGGTTCATTAGCACCTCACAATATATTTGTTAAATTAATTGCAGAGACTGGTATATTCGCTTTTGCTAGTTTTATCTTGTTTTTATATCTTTTGTTTAGTACAAAATATAGGGAGATAATATCTGGTGAATATTACTGGATTCATTTAGCCGCATTTTCTAATATACTGATGGGGTTAACTCTCTCTAGTACATATGAAAAATACTTTTGGATGTCTTTGGCTCTATTGTCACATGTAATTATTATTTTATATCAACAAAAAAACGAGGTAGAAAGTGAAAATACTCCATATAGTACCTGATATGTATACAGGTGGTGCACAAAAATTTTGCATAGATTTATGTAATGAACTAGTAAAAAACAGAGATTTAGATATAACTATCTGTTCTGTCGAAAAGCTAACTGATGGGCAACAGATAATGTATAAAAAGATTCATCCAGATATTAAATTTATCTCATTAGATAAAGAGGGTAAAAGTCCTCTTATAATGTTTAAAATTGTTAAAATGCTTTTTTCACTAAAGCCTGACATAACCCATACACACCTTAGAGCTCAAATGTTTTCAGCACTTGGTTTACTTCTTCTTAGAAGACCAAATATACATACCATTCATACCGTTGCACATAATGAAACAACGAAGGGACGAATGAAGTTTTATGGGTTTTTATATGATTATTTTAATTTTACTCCTGTCTCTATTAGTGAACAAGTTTTAAAAACCACACAGGCACTTTATGGACAAAAACATAATGTCATGATTGATAATGGTGGAGAAAAGGTTCAAAAAACTGATGAGTATGAAGAGACAAAAAAATTTATTGATTCAATTAAGAGAGATAAAAGTTCTAAAGTATTTGTTAGTTTGGGAAGATTGTATAATGTAAAAAATCAAGAACTTTTAATTAATGCTTTTGAAGAGTTAATTGAAGAGGGTTTTGATGTAAATCTTCTGATTTTAGGCTCTTTAATTACTGTACCCTCGTATGCTAAGATGTGTCAAGAGATGATAAAAAGCCCTGATCGCATCCATATTTTGGGTGAAAAAGGAAATGTACCTGATTATCTTTATCTTTGTGATGCATTGTGCTTCTCATCTATATATGAAGGATTTCCAATGGCAATTATTGAGGCTATGTCTATAGGTATCCCTACTGTCTCAACACCTGTTGGTGGTATTCCTGATGTCGTTAAAGACGGTACAATTGGGTATCTTTCTAAAGATATGAGTGTAGAGTCTTATAAAGAAGCACTAAAGCGAGTGATATTGAGTGATGAAATAGATAAAGATAAACTTATAGCTCATTATGAAAAGCATTATACAGTTGAACAGTGTGCTAGTAAGTATTTGAGTCTTTATCAAGAGAAACTCTCTTTAAAGAGATAATATGAATAGATACCTAAGATTATTTAATACTATAAAATATATGAAAATAAAGCAAATTAATTATCGGCTTTTTTATACAATTCGTTCAAAATATCGAAAATTCATCAACTTTTCTTATCCTTTTTCACTTGCGACTTCAGTGGCTGAGTTAAAACTTCAAAAGAGCATTGATAGCTATAAAAGTTTTGATAAAAATGAATTTAATTTTTTAAATCTTTCGTACAAATTTGAAAAAGAGATAGATTGGAATTTTATAGGTCATGGAAAATTGTGGGCGTATAATTTAAACTATTTTGAGTATTTAAATCAAAAAGATTTTGAAAAAGAGGTTGGCTTAAAATTAATTGGTGAATTTATAGATACAATTGAGACAAATAAGGAGGGCTTAGAACCTTTTCCAATAGCACTTAGAGGTATTAATTGGGTTAAATTTTTAACATTTTTTCAGATAAAAAATCAGAAAATAGATAATTCATTATATGCACAATATATGATACTTATGGATAATTTAGAGTATCATCTTTTGGGAAATCATCTTCTTGAAAATGGGTTTTCACTACTTTTTGGAGCATATTATTTTAATAATTCAATACTTTATGAAAAAGCAAAAAAGATTTTACAAGAGGAGCTAGAAGAGCAGATACTCGATGATGGAGCACATTTTGAACTTACACCTATGTATCATCAAATTATGCTTTTTAGAGTTTTAGACTCTCTTAATCTTGTTAAAGAGAATGATTTATTTGATAGCGAGCTTGAAGAACTTTTAAGTACAAAAGCCCAAGTTATGCTTGGATGGTTAAAAGAGTTTAGTTATCAAGATGGTACAATTGCACATTTTAATGATTCAACAGATGGTATTGCACCAACTACAAATATGATTTTTAAGTATGCCTTAGAACTCGGAATTGATGCAATAGATGTAGTTTTAAGTGATAGTGGTTATAGAGCAATAAACTATAAAGATTATGAATTTAGAGTAGATGTTGGAGAGATAGGCCCATCATACATACCAGGACATGCTCATAGTGATACTTTTAATTTTGAGCTTCGACTTTTTGGTAAACCTTTTATCGTAGATACAGGTATTTCTACTTATGAAGACAATCAAATAAGGTTAAATGAAAGAGAGACACAATCTCACAATAGTGTAAAAATAGGCAATAAAAATCAATCAGAAGTCTGGTCAAGTTTTAGAGTCGCAAATCGTGCTCATATTAATTTTTTAAAAGAGCATGATAATACTATTGTAGCTTCGCATGATGGATATAGAAAGTTTGGAATTATACATCAGCGGAGATTTAAAACAACAGTAAATAATATTGAGATAAAAGATTTACTTATTGGTAATTATAATACAGGACATTTACATATATCATATATACATTTTCATCCTACAATTACTGATATTGAACTATTAGATAACAAGATTAAAATAAAAGATATAATTTTATCAATAAAAGGTTCAAAAAATTTAAAATTGGACGATTTTACTTTTACAAATGGTTTTAACAAATTAGAGAGTTCAAAGGTATTAAAGATTACATTTGATAATGAACTTTTAGTAAATATTTGTCTTAATTAATATATTCTTTAAAACATTTAATAAGTTTAAAGTATTTATTAATATATTTAATTATAGAATAGGTACATATATATTGGTTGAAGTAGAGCATTTTGTTTAATAGTGCAGAAGAAGTAAAAAATAAAAGGAAAAGTAGATTTTTTGTTAAAAAAATTTAACATTTTATTTTAAAATAATATTTAATGTTCTATAATGATTAAAATGCATAAAAAATTAAAAGGTAATAGTATGAAATACAAAGATATGGCAGTTGCATCAATTCTGATTGCAACAGTTTTTATAACTGGTTGTAGCTCCAAAGCAAATCAGTATGTATTGTTTAATGAAGATGATAGTCAATATAAGGCTTCAGAGCTTCAGGCAGTGAATGCTATGAATACAAGTATGACTATGGAATATAGCTATGAACATAAACTTGTTCCAAATAATCGTCTCTCTATTTTAGTATATAATCATCCAGAACTTAGCACTAGAGATGTTAGATCAATGGTAGCACCCGCAGATGAGAGAGGAGCATTGATAGCTAAAGATGGGACTATCAACATTCCTCTTGTTGGAATAGTTCGTATTTCTGGTTTGACATCAAGAGAAGCTGGTGATTTGCTCTCAAGAGAGTATGGACGATACATCAAAAATGCTCATGTAACTCTTGAAGTTTTAAATAAAAGAATTTATGTTTTGGGTGAAGTTACAAATCCAGGTCGTGTAAATATTATCGAAGATACTGGGAATTTATTAGAAGCGATAGCAAATAGTGGAGGGTTAACTAATTTTGCTGCAAGAAATAGTGTAAAAATTATTAGAGGTACACAAGATAGACCAGTTGTAAAAACTATTGATCTTACAAAACTTAGTTCTTTGGGAACTAGTAATTTAACTCTTTACCCAAATGATGTTATTTATGTCGGTCCAAATGAATTAAGACAGAGAAATATGGCAATTGCTCAGGCACTTCCAGGTATCAACTTGGTTCAGAGTATTTTAGGAATGCTTTTTACAGGAAAACAGTTAACAAATACACAGATATTTAATGTTGATGATTTTACCGGTTACCAACAATAGGAAAAGGGAGACATAGAATGATAAACCCTCAATTAAGTTTGACTAGACGACAAGACGATGGCGGAGATTTTAAAAAAGTACTGAGTGTACTTGGTAAACAGAAGGCATTGAGTCTTTTTGTTGTAACACTGTTTTTTATTGGTGGCTTGATTTATACATATTTTTCACAGCCGACATATGAGACTTATTCCTCAATAGAAGTTAGTAGTGATAATATGAATCTTAGTCTAGATGCTGTTGTTAGAGGTGGTGGAATTGGTGAAAATACAACGCTAATTGATACAGAAGTAGAGATTATAAAATCACGAAATTTGATAGAAAAAGCACTTGAAAAAGTTGGTTATGATATACAATATTTTACAACACTTGGATATAAGGAGCAAGAGCTATATAAAAATAGTCCTATTGAGATTTCAGAACTGAAAGTAAAAGATCCACTTTTTTATGGTACTAAATTTATAATAGAACCCATCAGTGATAATGCATATAGAATTTATCCAGATAGTGGTGGAATAGTTGCAAGTATAAAAAAATCTATTTTTTCACTGCTTGGAAAAAAAATGAATGCTGTAAATTATAGTGGTGAACACGAGTTTTCAGAAATAGTTGACAATAATTATTTTTCACTTGTGATTAAAAAAGTTGGGGAGTTTGAAAACAGTAATTATGCATTTGTTTCGTTACATAAAGATAAGGCTATTAGTCATATTTCAAGTAATTTAAGTGTTTTTCCTCTCTCTAAAAATGGTTCAATTATTAAGATGGTTTATCAAGACAATAGTGCAATAAGAGCAAAAGATTTCTTAGATGCATTGGTAAATATTTATCTAGACCAAAGTATTGAGAAAAAAACTTCTCAGGCTTCAAGTGCTTTGACATTTGTTGATGAACAACTGCAAGAGGTTAGTAAAAAACTACAAACTTCTGCTGTAAAATTAGAAAATTATAAAGAAGAAAATAATCTTGTTGATATTCAAATAGAGTCTCAAGCAATTTTGACAAATCAGAGTAATTTTAAAGAACAACTCTCAGAAATTAAAATCCAAGAGGGTGCTTTTAATGCACTTTATAGTGAATTTAAAACTGGAAATTATGGTTCAGTTTCATCACTTGCTCTTGATTATCCAGTGTTAGGAACACTTTTAAATGATTTGCAAACTGCAAAAAGTGAGAGGATAGACCTTTTAGCAACTGTTACAGAACTTCATCCTGATGTTGCTCAAGTAGATGAAAAAATTAATGATATAAAAATGGCATTAGAGAGTGCAATAGAGAGTATAAGTGATAGTATTAGAGAGAAGAAGCGATCATTAGAAGATACTCTTTACAATAGTGAAACTAAACTTTTAAAGTTTCCTGAAAAAGAGAGAGAATTAGCAGATTTACAAAGAAAATATAAAGTTAATGAGAGAACATATGAGTTTTTGTTGCAAAAACAGGCTGAAATGTCAATCAATAAAGCGTCAACAGTTTCAAATAATAGAGTATTGGATAGAGCGGTTGTCGAGAGTTCACCAGTAAAACCAAGCTTACCTGTGATAGCGGGCTCTAGTTTAGTACTAGGGTTAATTGCGGCAATGCTTTTAGCATTTTTAAGAGATTTTTTAGACCAAAAGATAAAAACAAGAGAAGATTTGGCAAGTGCGACAAGAATACCATTTTATGGTGTTGTGCCACACGTAAGAAATGCTGAAAAAATGTTTACTCTTGATGATCAACAATCAATAGCAAGTGAGGCATTAAGACTTATTAGAACAAATTTAGAATTTATTGCAACTGAAAATAAAAGCAAAGTTATTGTTGTAACTTCAACAGTGCCTAGTGAGGGAAAAACAACTATATCAACTAATTTAGCTGCTGTATTTGGCATCGGTGAGAAAAAATGTATAGTTTTATCTCTTGATATGAGGAGACCAATGCTTCACAAAGTTTTTGCATTGACAAATAAGATGGGAATGAGTACAGTACTCTCTAAAAAAAGTGAACTTAAAGAGGTGATTTGGGAACATAAAAAGATTAAAAATCTTGATATTATTACATCTGGTCCAATCCCTCCAAATCCGTCGGAGCTTATGCAAGCTGGTAAAATTGAAGAAATTATAGCTGAGCTTAGGGAAGAGTATGATTATATTATAATTGATTCACCACCTATGGGGGTTGTTACAGATGCTCTTCTTCTTATGAAGCAAGCAGATATTTCTCTTATTGTTTTTAGATCAGAATTTTCTGAGAAGGATTATGTAAAATCATTAGAAGATATTATTACTTCGTATCATATTGATAATGTAGGTTTAGTACTAAATGGTGTTAAACCAAAAAATATGTCACAAAGCTTCTTTAAATATAGCTATGCATATAAGTAGAAAGTAAAGTTAATGTTTGGGAGTGAATTGAATGTAGTCGATATGGCATTGACACTTTTGCTGACAATGTTGTTTATCGGTCTTATTATCAAATATTCATGTAAAATTGGGATGCTTGACATCCCAAATGATAGAAGCTCACATGTTGCACCAACTCCTAGAGGTGCAGGTGTAGCAATGTTTTTATCCTATATGTTAGTATTGATATTTTTTCATAGTGGTTTTATGCTTGAATACATTGGCTTTTTTATTGCATTAATTTTAATATTTGCGATTGGTGTTTATGATGACAATAATGGTGTTTCTCCAAAAATAAAATTATTAGTAATTATTATAGCTTCTTTAATACTCTTTTTTATCAATGATTTTAAAATTGACACATTAGGCACTTGGTTTGGTATAGAAATCAATTTACACTGGATTATTGCACTTGTTTTAACTATTTTTGCAGTAGTGGGTTTTACTAATGCTTTAAATCTTTTAGATGGATTAGATGGATTGGCAGGAAGTGTTGCATTGGTGATATTTGTCTCATTTGCTTATATCGGATATATTTATAATGATACTTTTATCGCAACTATATCTCTACTTATGATTTTTGCAATTTTAGGTTTTTTGCATTTTAACTGGAGTCCTGCAACTATATTTATGGGTGATAGCGGTTCACTAGTTTTTGGTTTTACTATAGCGGTTGTGGCTATAAAAGCTATTGATTATGTTAGTGTTACATCTATACTTTTACTTACAGCGTTGCCAATAATAGATACTTTAGTAGTAATGACAAGAAGATTGCAAAGAGGGTTGTCTGCATTTAACCCTGATAAAACTCATATACATCATAAGATGCTCACTTGGAGAGGAAGTGTGGACCATTCTGTAATGATTTTAGTTGTTATTCAAGTGGTCTTTTCTTTTATTGGGATTCTTTTTCGAGAACAAGGAGAGATTAGTAGTCTCTTTTTATTTTTAATGTTATTATATCTATTTTTTAATTTCTTAGATGAGCGAAAATTAGTTCGTGATAGAATACTATTAACTAAAATGAAAAAAAGCATAACTTTACTAATTAAAGAAAAGCTTACACATAAAAGAGCAATAATTATTTCAATAGCATTTATTTTATTATTGATTGTCGTAAGAATTTTTCTTTTTTAGATTTTTACTAATTTTTTGTTATACTAAATATATAACTTTACTAGCTGGATAATATATGATTTATGAACATGAAATACCAAGTCGCAGTCGCCTATACTTTGGCGAAAGTGCGAAATTGAAACGAACAATAGAAAGTATTGCTAGCGATATTTTATACGAAAATGAATATGAAGAGATTGTTACTCCAATTTTTTCATATCATCAGCATGGCAGCATTGATGAACAGGATTTGATACGCTTTAGCGATAGAGAAAATCATCTTATCTCTCTTAGAGCAGATAGTACACTTGATGTTGTCCGTATCATCACAAAGAGGCTAGGGCGTAGCATCGCTTTGAAAAAGTGGTTTTATATACAGCCAGTATATAAATATCCAACTTTGGAGTCTCATCAGATTGGAGCAGAGCAGATTGAAAATAGTGATTTGTCTCGTAGTATAAATGATAGTGCAAAAATTTTAGATGCATTGAAATTAAA
>JAMONX010000135.1 GCA_027066435.1 Campylobacterales bacterium | reverse complement strand
GAAGTTTAGCTATCAATATTTTAAATTTTAACAAAATTGATAACAAAACTCAATCTAGAAAACTTTTTGCTTGGGGTGTTATTGACCTATTCTCCTTAAAAGGAATTTAGTTTTGCATTACCGTGTACAAACCTTCTAAAAAATAGTAGAACCAAAATAATGTGATATAATTATAGAAATTTTTAAGATAGTGGAGATAGAAATGCCTTTAAAAAAATTGTACGATGAAATTGGCACTAAAGATGGAGTCTTTAATGTAGCAGATGCAAGAGGGTTTAAATACTCTTCTGGAATGCTCATCTGTAGTATTATAAACTTAAGAAAAGAGAATCAAGAAAAAGAGCTTTGTGAGTTTTGTGAAAACTTTGAAAAAGAGAATAATTTAACTGAAGATGAGATAGAAAGTTTATATAAAGATTCTCAAAATTTTAAAAAAAATCTAGAAAAACATATTGATATCATAAAAGAACAATTAGCAAATAGCGAACATGAAAAATTAGAATTTATGCATACTCTTAACCGTTTCATTATTGAAGATGATTGTGACATAGATGATTATCGTGTCTTTGAGACAATCAAAAATAGGCTCTTTTCGTAAAATATTTATGAAAGCACTAGACCTATACTCTAGAATCGAACCTTTAATTGGCTTTTATGATGAATATGAGAAGCTGTATGCTCACTATTTAGAAGAACTTTCGCATTTTAAGCTAAAAACCATTTTGGATGTTGGGTGTGGAAATGGAGCTATGCTTATGCACCTATCAAAATATTATGATGCAAAAGGTATTGATATTAGCCCAAATATGGTAGAGATTGCGTCTAAAAAAGGTGTAGATGCAAGTTGTAGAAGTATTGAGGAAGTAAATGGTAAGTTTGATGCTATTTTGGCAGTTTCTGATGTTTTAAACTATCTTGATATCTCATCGCTTCAAAGTTTTTTAAAAGCTGTTGAGAGATTGTTAGAAAATGGTGGTCTATTTTTGTGTGATATAAATACTCTTTTTGGTTTTGAAGAGGTCACAGCAGGAAGCATGAGTGTAGATGAAGGTGAACAGTTTTTATCAATAGAGGCTGATTTTAATGATGATGTTTTAGTAACTCAGATAATATTTTTTGAAAAAAATGGTGAGTTTTATACTAAAGAGAGTGCAGAAATCTTGCAATATTATTATTTGATTGATGAGATAAAATCACTTACAAACTTAACACTTTTAGATGTCAAAGAGATATCTCTTTTTGATGAAGAGAGTGATAAAAATATGTTAATCTTTCAAAAGAGATAACTCCCTTTTTAGTGACAATTCACTATAATCACTCTTTCAAGATAAGGGATATTATTATATGGCAAATTTAGATACGAGATATATTTTTGTAACAGGTGGAGTTTTAAGCTCTTTGGGTAAAGGGATTGCATCTGCTAGTATCGCAACTTTGTTAAAACACTCTGGTAAAAAAGTTAGTATGCTTAAAATTGACCCTTATATAAACGTCGACCCAGGAACTATGAGCCCTTTGGAGCATGGAGAGGTCTTTGTTACAGCTGATGGGGCTGAAACGGATTTGGATATCGGGCATTATGAAAGATTTTTGGATATTAATCTCTCAAAAGATAATAACTTTACAACTGGTCAAGTTTACTCTAGTGTGATTGAACGAGAGAGAAGGGGAGATTATCTTGGTAAGACTATTCAGGTAATTCCTCATATCACAGGGGAGATAAAAAGACGAATTACAGAGGCTGGAAAAGGTAATGACATCCTTATTGTTGAAGTTGGTGGAACGGTCGGAGATATTGAAAGTTTACCATTTTTAGAAGCTATAAGAGAGTTTAGAATAGAGCTTGGTAAACACAGAGCTATGTATATACATCTTACTCTTGTACCATTTTTAAAAGCTGCAGGAGAACTCAAAACTAAACCCACACAACACTCAGTACAAGAG
The DNA here is from genome assembly GCA_027066435.1 of Campylobacterales bacterium. Classification (GTDB taxonomy): domain Bacteria; phylum Campylobacterota; class Campylobacteria; order Campylobacterales; family QNZT01; genus SZUA-1433. Next base: position 4,681 of record JAMONX010000135.1, on the reverse strand, counting down.
CTTAGAAGGATTGGCATCTCTCCTCATATTATTATCTGTAGGACTGAAGTACCTCTTCCAAAAGAGTTGAAACTAAAACTTGCATCTTCATGTGGAATTGAAAAAAATTCAGTCATAGAAGCGATAGATGCAAACTCTATTTATCAAGTGCCTATGAACTTTTTAAAACAAGATATATTGGAGCCTATTTGTGAAAATTTAGGACTTGAAAAGTTAGAGCCTGATATGGATGGTTGGATTGGGCTTGTTAAGAATGTAATAGCACCTAAAAAAGATGTTTTGATTGGTTTTGTTGGTAAATATCTTGATCTAAAAGAGTCGTATAAATCTCTTACAGAATCATTAATTCACGCAGGAGCTCATTTTGATACTCGTGTAAATATTAAATGGATTGATAGTGAAAAGATATGTAATAATGAGTGTGAAGATATTTTAAATGATGTTGATGGCATTTTGGTTGCTGGTGGATTTGGTGAGCGAGGAGTAGATGGTAAAATCAATGCAATAAAATATGCAAGAGAGCAAAAAGTACCATTTTTAGGTATTTGTCTTGGGATGCAACTTAGTCTTGTTGAGTTTTCGCAAAATGTTTTGGGAATTAAAGATGCACACTCTGTTGAGTTTGACCCAAATACCAAAAACGACTCAATATATCTTATAGATACTTTTATAGATGCAAGTGGCTATAAACAACTTCGTACCCATAAAAGCCCACTTGGAGGAACTTTAAGACTTGGTTCTTATGAGTGTGATGTCAAAGATGGATCGCTTTTACAAAAAGTTTATGGTGGAGAGAAAAAGATTTATGAGAGACATAGACATAGATATGAAGCCAATCCAAAATATAGAGAAGTATATGAAAAAAATGGACTTATAGTTAGTGGCGAGTCTGATGGTCTTATCGAAGTTGTTGAGTTAGAAGATCATCCTTGGTTTTTGGGTGTGCAGTTTCATCCAGAGTTTACATCAAGGCTTCAAAATCCAAATAGAGCAATTTTAGGTTTTGTTGAAGCTTCACTTGAACATAGAAAAAACCAATGACTCAAAAACTTTCAAAAGATGATATAGCGTCAATTTTATCTCAAAGATTTGTAGATGATAAGTGCAATAAACTCTGCGATATTCCTCACCCTTCAAAATTAAAAGATATAGAAAAAGCGGCTAAAAGAGTAAAAAGAGCCGTACAAAATGGTGAAAAAATTGCAGTTGTTGGGGATTATGATGCAGATGGTGTTGTCTCATCAGTTATTATGATGGAATTTTTTGATGATATCGGTGCAGATGCTGTTCTTAAAATTCCCAATCGTTTTGAAGATGGATATGGGATTAGTCCAAAGATTATTGAAAAACTTGATGTAGATTTAATTATCACAGTTGATAATGGTATATCTGCAACTTTAGCAGCTGATGAGTGCAGTAAAAAAGGGATAGATTTGATAATCACCGACCACCATACTGTGCCTGAAGTTTTACCAGATGCATATGCGATTGTAAATCCTAAACAAGATGATTGTACTTTTCCAAACACTGAGATTTGTGGTGCTCAGGTTGCGTGGTATTTTATAGCAGCTATAAAAGATGAGCTTGGGATATCTTACAATTTATCTAAGTTTTTAGATGTTTTGGCTATTGCCATTGTGGCTGATATGATGGAGCTTAAAGATATCAATAGAACGATGGTAAAAAGTGGTCTAAAAAGTATCAATAAGATGCAAAGACCATTTTTTAAGGTAGTTTATAGTTTTTATAAAAAAAGTAGTTTTAAAAGCGATGATATCTCATTTTTATTAGCACCTCTTATCAATAGTGCTGGAAGGCTTGAAGATGCTACTTTATCATATGAACTTATTCGAGCCAAAAGTGAGATAGAAGCTATGAGTAAATTAGAATATATTATCGGCTTAAATCAAGAGAGAAAAATTATAGAACATAATTTGTTTGAGAAAGCTTGTTTATCTACAACAGGAGATGAAAATATCATAGTCGCTTGGGGAGAAGATTGGCATGAGGGTGTGATAGGAATTGTCGCTTCAAGGCTTACAAAACGGTATAAAAAACCAGCAATAGTTTTTTCTATAACAGGTACAAAGGCAAAAGGGAGTGCAAGAAGTGTTGGGAGTATTGATATCTTAGAGCATATTTCAAAGCACAAAGAGTTTCTTTTAGGATACGGAGGACATAAAGGGGCTGCGGGGATGTCTGTGAAGGCTTGTGATTTGGAGAGTTTTAAAAGTGCTCTTCAAAGCTCACTATCAGAACTTAGCGATGAAGAGTTTATTGAAAAGAGTGAAGTTTTAGGAGAGATTGACCCTAGTTCTATCGGTTTTGACTTGTTAGATATTTTAGAAACTTATGAGCCGTATGGGCAGAAAAATCCAAAACCATATTTTTTATTAAAAGATGCCTATGTTCAAAGTGCAAGAGTGATAGGAGAAAACCAAAATCATCAAAAATTAACCTTAGTTAGCCAACAAAAGACTTTGGAGTCTATCGAGTTTAATTTTGATAAGAGGGTTAGTTATGGAGAACATATTGACCTTATCTGTACTGTTTCTAAAAATGAGTTTAGGGGAGTTGTTTCGGCTCAGATTATGGTAAAAGAGATATTGTAAAAGATATAACTATTCGTTATGCTATTTTTGTACGCCATCTTTTATTGGCACAAAAAGACACTCTTCCCATCTCTCAACTTTTATCTTTTTACCGTTTTTGATATAGCGAGTGATAATCTGTTTTCCGTTATGCTCTATTGGAGCGACTAAAATCCCGCCATTTTTTAATTGATCAAATAGGTGAATTGGAGCTTCTTTGGCGGAGGCTGAAAATAGGATGCGGTCAAATGGAGCATAGCTTTTCCAGCCACGATTTCCATCATCAAATCTTGTGTGGATATTTGTAAGTTTTAAGGTCTCAAATCTCTCTCTGGCTTCATTTAAAAGAGACTCTATTCTCTCAACTGTAAAGACTCTACGAAACATTTTACTCAAAACTGCTGCTTGATATCCACTACCGCATCCTATCTCTAAAATACTATCAGAGTTGTTTGCTTCTAGTGCTTCGCTCATCTTTGCAACGGTTAAGGGAGAGCTTATCCACTGGTTTTCAGATAGAGGGAGAGCATCTAGTTTGTAGGCGTGATGTCTAAATCCTCTTGGAACAAAAATCTCCCTTTGGGTTTTAGATATGGCATTTTTGACATTTTTAGAGAGTGAGAATACTCTGTCTATCTCCTCTGCCAATTGTTCACATTTATGCATATGTAAACTATCATTTTGAATATGTTTTTGTATCATAAAATCCCTACATCCATATATCGTCGCATCTTTTTTATCTCTTTTAAATCTGCTATGTAAGCTAAATATTCACTACTATCATCTCTGTACTCTTTGCCAAAAGGAGTTATAATCCCCGAACTAGAAGCCATGTTCTCATTTGAACTTCCACTGGCTATGACAAATGCTTGATTGATAATTGCTAGTGATTTGGTGATAGCTTCAAACTGCTCTTTTCTAAGTTTTCCCCAGAGAGCAGGTATTAAAATTATATCCGCACCTTTTATCTTTTCCCAAAACTCTATAAATCTTATCTCAAAGCAGATTAAAATAGCATATTTTAGACCATCAATTTCAACTATTTTAATATTATTTTTATCTCCTGCTTCAAAGTATGTATCTTCATTTCCAAATTTAAAAAGTTTTACCTTTGGTTGAGAGTGAACAACTGTTCCTTTATACAATATTTTTGCACTATTATAAAATTTCCCATCAATCTTTTCTGTTAGGGTTAAAGCTATGATTTTATCACTTGATAGTTCTAAAAGTTTATCAAGTGCAACTTTGCCAAAATCAGCAGCTTCTTGCATCTTGTCAAAACTAAAGTTACTTAAAACTAACTCTGGAGCAACGACTACACTCCCCTTTGGTGCTTTTTTGATATGAGATATTAATTTCTGCAGATTTTCTTCATATCTGCTTTCAAAAAAAGGAAATTGTAGAGCGATTAACTCTTTTTTAGAAGTCGTCAAAGTTTAAACTCCCTTTTGAGTAGTTTGTTACATTTCCTTCAAAAAAGTTTGTTTTTTGTTCATTGAAACTTGAAAAATTATCAACCCATTTAATAGGATGTTCTTTGTGATATCTTTTTTCAAGTCCCACGGCATGAAGTCTTTGATCGGCTAGATACTTGATGTAATCTTCTATGATATCATTTGTAAGACCTAATATTTGCCCCTCTGTTATATGTTGTCCCCAGGCAATTTCAAGTTCGACTGCTTTATCAAACATCTCATAAACCTCTTCAAGAAGCTCATCAGTAAAAAGTTCTGGACGCTCTTTTTTTGTGGCATTTATCATGTTTTGGAATATCAAAAGATGTGTTACTTCATCTCTTTGGATAAAACGAATCATCTGTGCAGAGCCTAGCATCTTTCCACTTCTAGCCAAAGTATAAAAGAAGGTAAATCCACTATAAAAATATATCCCTTCAAGAATTTGGTTTGCAAACATAGCTTTTACTATTTGGCTTTCTGTTGGATTACCTGCTAAATCTTCATATACTTTTGCGATATTGTCATTTTTAAGTTTAAGTTGTGCATCTTGACGCCACATATCATAAATCTCATCAGAATTTTGAGAAATACTATCAACCATAACAGCATAACTTTGAGAGTGAAGTGCCTCTT
>JAMONX010000134.1 GCA_027066435.1 Campylobacterales bacterium | reverse complement strand
TTATCGATAAATTAGTTGTCTATCCAGAAAACATGATGAAAAATTTAAATCTTACAGGCGGATTGGTCTTTTCCCAAAGAGTTTTATTGGAGCTTCCTCTAAAGGGAGTTTCAAGAGAAGATGCATACAAAGTTGTACAGAGAAATGCTATGAAAGTTTGGGGAGATTTACAACAAGGAAAATCAGCATTAAATGAAAAAGGCGAATCTCTTTATTTGCAACATCTTTTAAATGATGAAGAGCTTAGAGAAAAATTGGGAGAAGATGAAATAAGAGATTGTTTTGATTATAATTATTACACAAAAAATGTAGATAATATTTTTAAAAGGGTATTTCAAAGATGACAAGCAAAATGATAACTGTTATTAAAAGAAGTGGTAGAATTGAACCGCTAGATATTAGCAAAATTCAAAAGTTTACTTGTGAAGCGGTTGAAGGGCTTGAAAATGTTAGTCAAAGTGAACTAGAGTTAGACTCTAAAATACAATTTAGAGATCGCATCTCAACAGAAGAGATACAATTAACACTCATAAAAACTGCAGCTGATAAGATAGATGTTGATAGACCTGATTGGACTTTTGTAGCTTCGAGACTATTTTTATATGACCTTTATCACAAAGTTAGTAAATTTACAGGATATGGCACACTAGAAGAGTATTTTGAAAGAGGAGAAAAAGAGGGACGAATTGTACTTGGATTAAAAGAGAAATATGATCTTGAAGATTTAAATGCCTATATCAAACCCCAAAGAGATATGCAGTTTAACTATCTAGGAGTTAGAACACTTTATGATAGATATCTCTTGAAAGATAAAAAAGGACAGCCTATAGAGCTTCCTCAGCATATGTTTATGGCAATCGCTATGTTTTTAGCACAAGATGAGTTTAATGCAGGGGATTGGGCAAAGAAATTTTATGATCTTATCTCAAAATTTGAAGTTATGCTTGCTACTCCAACACTCTCAAATGCAAGAACTCCTAGACATCAATTAAGCTCTTGTTATATAGGAAGTACTCCTGATAATATAGAAGGTATATTTGATAGCTATAAAGAGATGGCACTTTTGAGTAAATTTGGTGGTGGAATTGGCTGGGATTGGTCAAAAGTTAGAGGACTTGGAAGTTCTATCGATGGACACAAAAATGCAGCTGGTGGGATAGTACCATTTTTAAAAATCACTAACGATATAGCGATAGCGGTTGATCAACTTGGTACTAGAAAAGGGGCAATTGCAGTCTATTTAGAGCCTTGGCATAGTGATGTTAAAGATTTTTTGGATTTAAAGAAAAATTCAGGAGAGGAGAGAAGGCGAGCACATGACCTTTTTCCTGCTCTTTGGATAAATGATCTTTTTATGAAAAGAGTCCAGGAAAATGGAACTTGGACTCTTTTAGACCCTCTAGATGCAGATGATTTGCCACAACTTTTTGGAGAAGAGTTTGAAAAAAGATATGTGGAGTATGAAAACAATCCAGATATTATCAAAGAGGTAATAAAGGCAAAAGACCTTTGGAAGAAGATATTGCTTAGTTATTTTGAGACAGGAAATCCATTCCTCTGTTTTAAAGACAATGCAAATAAATCTAATCCAAATGCTCATACTGGTTTTATCAGAAGTTCAAATCTCTGTACGGAGATTTTCCAAAATACTGAGCCAAACCATTATGATGTAAAATTGACATTTAATGATGGTTCTATTATGACTTTTGATGAAGAGGAAGATATTGAACTTGATATAGGTTTTGTAAAAAAAGCAAAAAAAGTGACAGCATTAGACTCTATAAATGGTAAACAAGTTTTTATTACAGAAAAAGAGAAAAAAGATGGAAAGACCGCAGTTTGTAACTTAGCAAGTATAAATCTTTCAAAAGTAAATACAAAAGAACAACTAGAAAGCATAGTTCCAACTGCCATAAGAATGCTTGATAATGTAATTAATCTTAATTTTTATCCACATGATAAAGTAAAACAGACAAATCTTGCAACAAGATCAATAGGTTTAGGTGTTATGGGTGAAGCACAGATGTTAGCAGAACTTGGTATTAGATGGGGAAGTTCTGAACATTTTGAAAAGATAGATGAAGTTATGGAAATTGTAAGTTACAATGCCATTAATTCTTCTTCAAATTTAGCACTTGAAAAAGGGATATACCCTGAATTTGAGGGGTCAAATTGGAGTAAGGGAATATTCCCAATAGATGTAGCAAATAAAGAAGCTATAAAACTAGTAGATCGTGGCGGACTTTTTGGTTATACATATGACTGGAATAAACTAAAAGAGAAAGTAAAAACAGATGGGATGCGAAATGGATATCTAATGGCAATAGCACCAACAAGTTCAATTTCAATTTTAGTAGGCACAACACAAGCAATAGAACCAATTTATAAGCGAAAATGGTTTGAAGAGAATTTAAGTGGACTTATACAGGTTGTTGCACCAAAAATGAGTGCTGATACTTGGCAGTACTATACGCCTGCATATGAATTGGATCAAAAACTTCTTATAAAAGCAGGAGCTATTCGGCAAAAGTGGATTGATCAAGGACAGAGCTTAAATATTTTTATGACTTTAGATAAGGCTAGTGGAAAATATCTCAATGATATTTATATGTTGGCATGGAAACTTGGATTAAAATCTACTTATTATCTAAGAAGTGAATCTCCAGATGCAGAAAAAAGTGTAGCTGATAGAAGCATGGAGTGTTTAAGTTGTCAATAATAATTTAAAATTATAATGAATAATTAAATTATTTGAACTTTATTAACTATTTTTGCACTTAATTTAATATGAAATTGATTATAATTGTTTGAAAGTTAGGAGTGTTAAAATGGGTAGTAAAGCCATTATATTTTTAGGTATAGTTATGTCTGTACTTTTTTTATATCTTTGTGTGAGCGGGCAAAATATCAATCTAAAACCAACGGTATCAATGAATATTGGTCAAGCACTTGATGAGATAGAAGAAAAACCAGAAATAGAGATAAAACCACAAGAGTTGGAAGAATCAGTAGAAACAGAAATAAAAGAAGAACCAGAAGTAACAGAAGTAATTTCAGGAAGAATTTCAATAGCAACATTTGGTTTTATGATATCAGATAAAAATCAAGTTATTGCCTTAATGTCAGATAATGACCAAAACGGTATTCTTGCTCAAAGAATTGAGAGACTTTGTGAAGAAGAAGAGTGTATAAAAGATATGCGGTATGGAGATGATATCATAGATGCACCTTGGCAAGAGGAAGCTGTAAAAATTATTAATCTTTTGGTTGGTAAAGAGATTAATAATGCTTCACTATTTATTGAAAATAATACTTTAAAACTTGAAGGTTCTATAGAAAATCTAAAGACTAAGAAAGCTTTAGACGATATATTAGAATCAATAAAAAGTGATAAATTCAAAATAGAAAATTATTCAAAATTAGTGCAGGTTACTCCAATTATCCCTATAGTAGAAACAGAAAAAATTACGAAACCTATAATTAAAACTAAACCAGTGTCAATACCAGAAACAGTTCCACCACCTGTTATGGAAACGACACTAGATGTAGTAGATAAAAAACAAAATAGGCAAAAAGAGATTGATAAATTACTATTATTAAAGCCAATTTATTTTAAAAATTCTAGTAGCACTCTTACAGATAATGATAAGAATATATTAGATGAACTTATTGAAATTATTAATAGTTCAAACGATGTTGTCGTAGAAGTTTTTTCTTTTGGAGAAGTTGGTGGAGATGAAATTTATAATAAAGTTATAAGTCAAACTAGAGCAGACGCAGTGATGAATTATATTCAAAAAACAGCTGTTACTATAAAGAGCATTAAATCAATTGGCAAAATCGGGGAAAAACCAAGTGGTAGTAATCCAAAAAATCAAGTATATATTAAAATAGAGACTGAAAAAGGAGAATAAAAATGACATTAGCACCACAACAGATAGAATTATTGTTATATTTGATAGTTGCATTAATCATTGGTTTTATATTTGGATATTTTCTTTCCCGTGCAATTGCAAGAGAGAGATATGAACCTGAAATTGAGGGACTTTTTAAAACTTTAGATAATAGAGACGATAAAATAGAAGCATCATCTGCTAAGTTTAGACAGTTAGAACAGCATATGGCAACTACTATAAATGAATTAGAAATTGCAAAAAAGAGTTCTACTGATATGCAAGATGCAGTTATGCGTTATAAAAAGAGTATAACAACTCTTAGTGATGATAAAAAAACTTTAGAAGATTCATTGTTAGAAAAAGATAATTATATAATAAAACTTGATGAAAAGTTAAAAGATGTAAATAATGAAATAGAGAAAGAAAAAGATTTTGTTGTTGAACTTAAGAATATTAATGAAAATCAGAAAAAGAAGATAGAAGAGATAGAGCAAGAGATAGAAAAAAATATTGGTTTAAAACAAAAATTTGAAGAGTTAGAGGTAGAGCTTGATAATTCAAATAAAACTAATATGCAGCTCCAATCAAGAGTGGATAAAATATCTAGTTCAGCCGAAAAAAATAGAGCTATGATAATAAAATTAGATGCCAAAAATGTAGATAGTAATGAATTTAAGATAAAAAATAGTGCACTAATGCGTGACTTCGATAAGACAAAAGCAGATTTAGTTCGTTTACAAAATGAAATAAATGATAAAGATAAAGCTTTAAAAGAGACAAGTGAAAAACTTTGTGCAAGTCAAGAAGAGTTATTTAATATCAAAACAAACCCTAGTGTAAGAGAGGAGATAAAATCATCTAGCCTAGTGAGCAATTCTGATATAGAAGATGTAGGAAAACTAAAAAAGGGTTTTAGCTTTGGTGATTTAGCTTTGGTGAAACTTGTACAGAATAAATTCAATCATAATGAAAAAGAAGATACGCCCCCTTCTTTAGTTGATAGTAAAAGAAGTGATAAACTACTATTATTCAAAAGTGATGTATTAAAAAACTATGGTAGTGTTGATCTAAATTTATTAGAGTCTATTATGATAAATTTAGAACCATCTATATATGATGAAAACTTTGAATTGGTTGATTATGAAAATAGAGATGAACTAGAAAAAATAAGAGAAGATTTTTTAAAAAAAGTATTAGAATTAAAAGAGAGTGATGAAGATTTAGATAAATCAATAGTAAAAAGCTGTGAAAAAATAACAAATGCAAAAGAGATATACCGAGTTACCCTTTATTATATTTTAGTAAAACATTACTCTAAAGAAACTTTTTTGAACAAAGCGTAAAGAGTGGTCAATGTTTAGAAATATTCTCCTTTCAAACATTGATATAAAATCAACCAATAAGAGTTATCGAAAACTTATAACTGTTAATCTATTTTATTTGGTTACTTTATCAACGCTCATAATTTTTTCTCCTATTAATTTTTTTATTCGTGATAATTATCTAGCTGGGGTGATAGAGTTTTTGTTCCTTTTTCCTTTGCTATATGGTTTTTTTGAGCTTCGTAAAAATAAAAATATAGAAAAAAATAGTATATACGCTACTGTTATGCTATTTTTTATGCTACTTACCTTAATATTTTTCTTTCGTTTTGAAGAGTATACGGTTATATGGGCTCTGCTATTTCCTTTTATGGCGATAAATCTCGGTGGTGTAAGAGTTGGTTTGATTTTTGTTATTGTATTTAATCTTATTATTTATATTGGTGCATACTATTTTTGGCAAAATTCAGATGCTCCATTTATTGAATTTATGAGAATAGTTATAGTATCGATAATCATATCTTTGCTTGTTTACTTTTATGAAAAAAACATCTTAGAATCTTTTGATAATCAAAGAACCCTAAATGAATCACTTGTAAAGCGTGTGAAAGAGCTTAGAAAACTCTCCATTACAGATTCGCTCACAAAACTTTTTAATAAAAGACATTTTGATACTGTTATGTGTGACGAATTTAATAGAGCTAAAAGAGCAAATGCACATTTTACTCTTGCCATTTTAGATATTGATAATTTTAAATTATACAATGATACTTATGGGCATGATAAAGGCAATGAAGCACTTGTAAAGGTGGGAGAAATTTTAAATGAACAAACAGCTAGGTCTGGTGATTATGCTTTTCGTATAGGTGGTGAAGAGTTTGCAATTGTTTTACAATCTGATTCACCAAATGATATAAGTGCCTATTTTGATAAGCTAAGAGAAAAAATTGTATCAGAAAAAATTATACATATTAAAAATGGTCCATCAGGGTTTTTAACAGTATCAATTGGCATTGTAAGTGTGAGCAACTATGAATTAGTAAGTATTATGGATGCATACAGAATTGCAGATAAGAAGCTTTATGAAGTAAAAAAAAATGGAAGAAATAGTATAGAAGTAATTATTATCTAAGAGTCAGTATTAGTTTATACTTATACCAACTCTTAAATGGCTCTATTTTCGATGTTTTTCTAGTTGATCATATCTTGGGTAGATAAAGGTAGTATTTCTCTGTACAACTACTCTTTCTTTATCATCAACAGCATAAGCTTTGATGGTTATAGGTATTGGAGTATCTTTTTTATTATCTTTAACTAACTCTTCTCTAGTGCTTAACACTACAACTTTTTTAGCTTTTTTCCCACCCTCTAGCATGAATGATTCTGAAGGTCTTTCTATTATGATATTTTTATCTCCTACTATTTCAAAATAGTA
>JAMONX010000133.1 GCA_027066435.1 Campylobacterales bacterium | reverse complement strand
TTGCTTATCTAAATTCTTATCATTTTTTATCTCTTTTAATACTTTTTCTTCTTCATCTTGATCTACTATCTCATTTAAAAACTCTGCAATCTCTTTTTTAGTTTCAAACCTATCATAGATAAAAGAGCTTAACAAACAAGGTAGCGGATTATCTGATATAAAATATCTAAAACTTATATACTCATAATCACTAAGCTTTTTAACAATTCCAGCTTTTAAAGGATTTTGTTCGATATATCTTAAAAGTGTGAAGAGATAAGTCTCACTAGCAATATATGAAGATTGAAATCTCCCTTGCCACAAGTGACCTTCTCTTTTGTATTTTTTATTGTAATAGACTGCATAATTGGAGTTTATAAAGCGAAGAGCATGAGATAAATTGTCTCTGCTTGTCTCTATCAAAAGGTGATAGTGGTTATCCATCAGACAAAAAGAGTGAACAACAAAACCATACTCATCGGCACATCGACAAAGTATCTCCAAAAATTTATCTTTATCTTTTGAAAATTGCAAGATAGCTTTTTTAGCTACACCACGATTGATGATGTGATAATAACCAGCAATCGTAAGTCGAGGTTTTCTAGCCATATCATATTCCTTTTTTGGTTTATGACATGATAGCAAAGGATAGCTTGGTTATTGGTTATCACCTGACCCTATTGTTTACTTTTTCTCCCTCAAAAATTGTACTTCGGATTTAAATTTTGGGTTTTACCAAATTATGACATAATCAGGTTTTTCATTGTTCAATAATTTATAATTTTTTCTTATCCTTTCTATTGGGATATTATAATCCCATGAATGTGTACCAAACATAACTGTTTTATAGCCATTAAGTCTTCCAAAGAAGAATTCAAACTCGGCATATCGAGATCTTGGGTCTGCACCTCCATTAGTAATACTAAAGGATCTTGGCTCTCCCATGCAAAGTATATCATCAAAAGTTGATTCACTTAATACAATACAGCCTTTGCATTTATCATAACATGGAAAATATGGGACTTGAACTTTTACATTAATGCTACTTAATTGAATTGCTGATGAATGTCTGCTAGTTTTGTCAATGTAAAATGATAATGTACCACTATCAAACCTATATACATATTCCAAATGATTTTCTAAAGTTAATCCAGCAGTAAATCTTCCATCTGCTCCAGCATCTAATTGTTTAAATGGTTCACCAAAGTCTTGCATTATCTTCTTTTCAGATACGTCAACATAATTAGTTAAGATTTCTAAATACAATTTATCAATATTTTTAGAAACTTGTTGATTAATTACTGTATTATTATTTCCTTGAATCAATGTTCCATTAGCAATATTGATATTAGTTTTTTCATCTTTAGGGAAAAAAACTACAATAGAGCCTATAATGCTTGCAATTGAAGCAAGAATGCCAACATATAAACCAACTTTCTTCATCCTAATACATCCTTTGTTTTTGGACACCTTTTTTGAAAAAAGGTGCAGGGCTTCCATATCTTATCTATAACTATCATGATAAGTTTCTTTACTCAATGACCTTTCATTTGATGTCAAAAGAGGATTGGAATACTTAACATAACTATTTAATATCCAAACATCATATCTTAAACATTAATTAAATTCAATATTTAAAAAACACAAAAATGTCCTTCCCATACCGAATAATATTTCAACTTAAAATATTATTTAACTTCTTTCAAAAAAGTCAATAAAATATGATAAAACCAAAACTCTTTTTTAACAAAAACTTTCTAATATCTGAACATTTTGTTCTGATATTGAGAATATTTTAATTAAAAAGAACAAAGTGTTCTAGTATTTAGAGGTATTGTAAAAAAGAAGCTTTTAATCTTTAACTCCCTAGTCAAAAGTCAAACCCTGAACATTCCTCCTTTAAACTGTCCACTGGATTTTTTTGTTGTACAGCGTTTTTATCCCAATATTGATCTTCTAGCGTACTATATTTCAGAACTAGTAGGAACTTTTCAAGCTTGAATTGTTTAACCTGCCAGAAATAAGGATACATTTCACAAACAAATATTTTACTAATTTTCAAAATTTCAAGTAGCTTCTTGTCTAACATTATTAAGTAATTTGTTAAGTGATATTCATAGATATAGTACTCATCATAGCCAGCATCATACCCAATATCATTGTTTTCAACATATAAATCTATTAAATGAAGATCCCAAGGTATATTTAAAAGGTGACACATTTTTTTTATAACATCTGTTGCATGTTGAAATTTACATAACACATCATCATCTTCAACAAGCATATGAAAATCACGCCGTATATTATTACAATATAATGAAGAGAATGAATTATAAAACATGTTGAGCGACGATAATTCAACCTCTATTTCATTTAAGTTTTTGGCTAATTGATATGATTTTAAGAAATCTGGCAAGTTAAATGTTTCGTTCTTGTAAAAATCATAGTAAAAATTACTCTCTTTATCATATCTTTCGTAGCTTCTTCTTACATAGTCTTCTATAGATTTAAAGTATATTAACTCTTTAGTTTCATCAATCAGTAGTAAAAACATTGGGATGTCAGAGTTTAACCAATAATTTGTTGTTTGTTTTTTTACATTGTAAAATCTATGTTTTCCTGAGTTATCAAAGCTAATATTTTTTGATGACTTGAGTTGTATCGAAATTAACTCTCCTGTCACTTGGTTATTATCCGAAACAATCTCTATCAGTGCATCTACACCATAATCTCTTTCTAAGAGTTCTCTAACTATCCAGCGATTAGGGATGTGGTTGTTAAAGATTTTATAAGATGCTGTTTCAAGAATATGATTTTTTGATCTTTGAGGAAAATTTTGTTGAAACAAAGCACACTCCTATTTGTTTTGTACCGATATTATTAAGCCATATAACTATTTAATATTCGAACATCATATCTTAAACATCCATTAAAGTCAATATTTAAAAAACATAAAAATGTCCTTCCTATACCAAATAATATTTCAACTTGAAATATTATTTGGCTTCTTTCAAAAAAGTCAATAAAATATAACAAAACTAAAACTCCTTTTTAACAAAAACTTTCTAATATCTAGATATTTTGTTCTAGTATTAACCTCTCTAAAAAAAGCAAATCTACTTATACCCCTTCCTATAAAACAAATCAACCCCCTGCCCCTGCTTTCCAACCTCTATCTCCGTACTCCACTTATCTGAGATTTTTCTCTCATACAAAAGTGAACTCTCATTTGATCTGTTTTGATAGTAGATAATACTTTTTCGATTTATTTTTTTACCTGCTTTTACATCAATTCCTCCGAGAGTATTTCTGTTCATATCTAACCTATCGAGGTTTAACTCTCTTGCCAAATCTTTAGCAATTGCCCTGCCAAATATCTTCTCAGCAGCTTTATTTGCACTTGTAGCAGCTCCATCACTCTCACTTACACTCATACCAAAAAGAAGATATGAAAATATATCTTTTTTACTCATCATAGGTTTTGAAGAGAAGACTAATTTTGGTCTATTTTTATCTCCGCCGATTGCTATCATGATGACAATATCTTCTATCTCTTCATAATTTACATTTAGATCCAAAAGTGGATTAGAACCCTCTTGCCCACGAAATGCAATCGCCCCCTCCTCTATCTGAAATCTCTTATCAGCCATATCATACTGTCCATCAAGAACATTTATCTTTCCAGTGATTTTAGGCTCACTCCCTAAATCTTTTCGCACATTGATATCCATCTTAAACTCAATCTCACCTGCATCTACAACATACTGCATCTCATTAAGTGAACGAATATCTAAATCCAAAAAGGTATTTTGCAAAAAGTCATCATTTGGTTTCTCTTTTTTCTTACTTTTATCGGTAACGATAATGATATCAGGATCTTTAGAGACATCCAAAAACGGTGATTCATAAGTTATCTCACTATCTTTAAACTCTATAAAACCAGTAACTGCTAACTTATCAGTAGATTGAAACATATCAAGTTTGGTGCTTAGTTTTGTATATCCATAGCCATTATATGCAAGAATCAAATCTTTTGCACTAAGAGTTCCTGTTGTTATACCACCTTTTTGTTCACCTTTAAATGAGAGTAGATTTTCCAACTCAATGTCAATTTTGCTATTTTCTCCAAGAGTTATTAAGCCATCTTTTTTTAGTTTTACAACCCTATTAAACTCTTTTGGCTTAAATCCTTTTAATCTAAAATCAAAATTTTTCAGTAAAATTCGCTCTTTGTTATAAAAACTAACTAATTTCAAATCAACCATATCTCCATCTTGAAACTCTATCTTTGGAGAGTTTAAAGTTATCTTTGCATCTTCTCCCTCCATCGAAGCTAACAGTTCTAAACTCCCATCAACTTTTAAGCCAATATCTAGTGGATAGAGTTTATTTATCTCTTTTATAAGCTCATTTATGGACTCAACTTTTGCATCTGCTTGTATATAAAAAGGATCTAGTTTTATATCTGCTTTTGCATTTATGGCTCTGTTTTTTATATCTGCTTTGATAAAATCCGCACTCTTTTGTGCTTCAATACTCATCTTAAAACCTTTAGCTTGTAAAAGTAAGTTTGAGATTTTGATATCTTCATCTTTTATATGCAATTCAAACTCATCTGTGAAAATTACATTTTTATCATATTTTAGACCTTTTAAAGTGCTTGTAAATTTTGCCTCTTTGTTTGAGAGTTTATAAAAGCCTTCACTTTTTAGATGCACAAAACTCTTCACAAGCTCAGGTGGCAGATGTTTATAAATCTTTCCGATGTGAATTTTTTTGGTATCTACACTTAGATTAAACTTATCAAAATCAGCACTTTTTGCTACTATTTTTAATTTTGGTGAAGATATATTTGCATCTAGGTTTTTTAAACTCCCTTTTGCCGATGCTGTAATCTCTCCTAAAGATGATAGATCTATGCCTTTGTACTCTTTTGTATCTTTTATGAGTAAGTGTGTGTTGTATTTGAGAGTGTTGTTTATATCTTCTATGTTTAGTGATGTTTTGGTTTTGGTTTTTATAGTACCGACAGTTGAGATTATCTCTGCAAAAATCTCACTCTTTAAAACTTTAGATTTTAGATCTAACTCTGCAAAGGAGTCATAAATATAAGGCTTTATTTTAATCTTGTCATAGAGTATCTCGCCATCACTATTTAAAACAGCTCTTATCTTTTTTAAATCACCCTTGGCATCTAATGAGATTTTAGTCGGTTTTGTTATGGATATATTAAACTCTTTTAACTCTCTTTTTTGTGCAAAAACTTCTGATTTTAAGTTAAAAATTAGAGTGTTATTTATATCTTTTTGGTTTAAAGACAAAGTTGTAAAAAAGTCAACATCTGCAACATTTGAATTAATATCCGCCAAAATATCAGTTTTCAAATCACCTTTTTGTAGACTATAAGTTCCATTTATATCTAACGCTTTTGGCTCTATATCAAAAGAGTTATATATAACTTTACCATCTCTTAAGTGTGCTAAAAAATCAATACTCTTAAAATCCCCATTGGCACTAACTACAAAGGTAGGAAACTTTTCTATAGTTATATTTTGTTCTAAAAGTTTTGATTTTAAAAACTCATCTACTGGCAAGATATGTGATAAAAGCTCAATTTTAAAAGTGTTATTTATATCATCTGTATTTAAAAACACATCTGCATCTAAATCAAAATTTGCAATATTTGAATCTACCTTTGAGAAGATTTTTGCATCCAAATCTTTGGCAAGCAAGCTATAGTTTGCATCTATGTTTATCCCTTTTGGCTCTATGTAAATATCTTCATAAACAAACTCTCCATCATCTATATCTAAATCTATATCTATATTTTTAAAATCTCCACTAGCTACAAAATCTAACTTTGGTAGCTTTTTTATTGTGATATTTTGCTCTTTTGTAAACTTTTCAAGATAAGCTATCTTTGGCTTTAGGGAGCTGTTTAAATCAAAAACAAGAGTGCTGTTTATATCGTTTATATTTAATCCTATATCACTTTTGAGATCAATATCACAAACATTACTTTCGATAAAAGTTAAAACATCAGCTTTTAAATCCCCCTTTTCTATATCAAACAGTGCATCTATATCAAACTTTTTAGGAGATATTTTTATATCTTCATAAGTTAAATCTATCTTAGTTATCTTTAAGTTTGCATTTAAAAGCTTAAAATCTCCATCAGCTTTTAAAGAAATAAAAGGGGCAGAATTTATAGTAACATTTTGCTCATCCAAAAATGTAGCCAAAAACTCTTTTTGACTCCAGATTTTCATATCAAGGGTATAGTTTTCATCTTTTATATCAGCTTTTATGTCAGCTTTTGCTACATTGCTTTGAAGTTTTATTTTAGCTTCTGCTTTTATATCTTTTTTCATATCATATGTGATATTGTTGGCTTCAACATCCAAAGAGTAGATTTTATACTCATCATAATAAAAATCAACTAAACTAAATGAGAGCTTATCAACAATAATCTTTTTTAAAAATGCATCTTTACCGCTCTTACTATCACTTTCACTCTCATTTGAGTCTGCTTTTAGTGTTTTTAAAAACTCTTCATCAATCCAAAGATTTGAGAGATTTATATCTTCTATATGTAAAACTCCATCTTTTAATTTTACTAAATCTGCTTTTAGTTTCAAATCTGCTTTTATCTTATCTTCATAAGAGAAACCTTTTATAA
>JAMONX010000132.1 GCA_027066435.1 Campylobacterales bacterium | reverse complement strand
TATGGTTTAGAGTGGCTAAAAAACGTATTAGTCAATTCCACAATAAAGAAAAAGGAGTTCTCATTGTTGCTTAGACTGTTGAGGAGTTCCTTTGAGAAAATTATTGTTTAGGTGTCGTGGAGTGAGAACACAATTAGTAAAGATTATTTTGATAAAAAAATTGCTGAGGCAAAGGTAATTTTAAAAGATAATCCAACAAGAATGGATAGAGCTATAGACAATCCTCAGCAAGTTATCAAGGACTTGTATGAAAAAAGTTTTCAAAGTGGTGTCGTGGCTGAAGTTTTGAATGAGTTAGGGGTTCGTATTTCAGAGGCTTATGAACTTATTAGTAACTATCAGAAATATTATAAAGATGGTTCAATAGAAGGGTTAGTAGGAAAAGGTAATCATATTTACTTAGCTAAAAACATTTCAACTGCACTCCTTAATAAAATTCAAAAAGTTGAAAAACTTCAAGAACAAAACACTTTTAGAAATCATTTAAAATCTGTATCTAATGGGGAGCATAAAGCTCATGATTTTCGCTTTACATTCGCAAACAAACTTTTTAATGAGAAGTTAGCAGCTGGGGTTGAATATAAAACTGCGATGCTCGAAGTTTCCAAAGAACTTAATCATTCTCGAGCAGAAATGACAAATTACTATTTGTCAAGGGCTTAAATCTAGGCTCTTATTTTCTTATCAAAATAAAAATTTTATCTAAGCATACTTTTTTGAATTTTCAACCCTATAACAAATAGACTTTTAGTCAAATTCTATAAAGAGAGGTACAAAGATATGTACAAAGTAATTTACAATGAGATGAGTTTGAGGTATGAAAAAGCTACATTAACAAAAAAGGAGTTGGCAGTTGAACTAAATATTTCGGAATCAACTATTAATCTAAATATGAATAAAGGTGTAGGTATTCCAGAATATGTCAAACTTGGAGATGCAAAAAACTCTAAAGTTATCTTTCCCATTTTGGAAGTTGCAAAATTTTTAAATGCTACAACAAAGGTGTTTTATTCCTAAAACTTTATCACTATTGTCTAAATAAAAATTAACAATAGTGATAAAAACTTAAAAATGGGTGGTAATAGGGTGGGAAACTATAAAAGTAATTTTTTATTTATTGGATTAAAAGCCTATATTTAGGGGCTTAGAAGGTATTTAAGTTGGTGACCCGTAGGGGATTCGAACCCCTATTGCCGGCGTGAGAGGCCGGAGTCCTAACCGTTAGACGAACGGGCCACATTTTAAATGTGCGTCAGGACATTTGAATGAGGATTATAAGAAAATTTAACTTTATTTAACTTGAAAACTATACATGTCGATATAGGAAATAAAGGCTAATTATGTACAAGTGCAAAAACTGTGGTGCACCGCTTGATGGTATCATTTGCTCCTATTGTGATGTACGAAATGAAATCGACCTCAAACATAGATATGATATCCATACACAAACTGATAGAGTATGTCCAAGTTGTGAAATTTATCTTGATACTCTTACTGTAGATAAATCCCAAGAACTTTATATAGAGCAATGCAAACATTGTCATGGGATATTTTTAGATTATGGTGAGCTTGAAGCGATTATGGAACGGGAGATTATTAAAAATAACAAATATGACTTTAAAAAACTTCGTCAGATTCTAGATAACCCAATATCTAAAGAAAAAGAGATAAAATACAAAAAATGTCCTGAATGCAAAACAATGATGTCTCGTCTAAACTATAAACAAAAGAGCGGTGTTATCATAGATTGTTGCATTAGTTGTGGATATTGGCTAGATGGTGGAGAATTACGACAGATTATGGAGTGGGCAAAACTATCAGCGATAGATGATTTTGCACCCACATTTGAAAGAGAGATTACATTTAGCTCTTCAACTATAGCAAAAGAGCATTCGTATCAAAGATATCCGTACAACAAATATCAACCGCTAGATTTGATAGAAGGGTTTATGAGATTCCTCTATCGAGCATAGATGCTATTTTCCTATATACAACTGTCTTGGTCTTGCGATTTTAAACTCTTTGCTTCCTTGTAGTTCCATTAGTTGTGTTATCCATCCAACAGTTCTTCCTATTACAAATATCGGGGTAAACATCGGTCGGTCGATTCTTAGAGCAGTTAAGATTACGCCTGAGTAAAAGTCGATATTTGGGTAGAGGTTTCGGCTTATGAAGTATTCATCTTTTAGTGCTATCTCTTCGATTTTTGTTGCTATCTCCATCAGTTTTGAGTCGAGGTTTAATTCGTCTTTTAGTTGGTCTTGTAAGCTTTTTAATACTTTTGCTCTTGGGTCAAAATTTTTATAGACTCTGTGTCCAAATCCCATAAGTCTGAAGTTATCATTTGGGTCTTTTGCCTTTTCTATAAACTTATCTACATTTTTAACTTCACCTATCATTTCGAGTTGTGCGATGACTGATTCATTTGCACCTCCATGAGCCCTACCCCAAAGTGCCGATATACCTGATGAGATTGCAGCGTAAGGATGAGCACCTGTGGATGCAACATTTCTAACTGTTGTGGTTGAAGCATTTTGTTCATGGTCTGCATGGAGGGTGAAGATTGTGTCAAGGGCTTTTATCTCTATATCTCTTATCTCTCTTGAACCCTCTTTTGTTCTTTTCATCTTTCCACCAGGATATGCTCGGAGCATATAGAGGAAATTTTCTGTAAATGACCTATCGATATCAGGATATATCATAGGAATTCCTAGCGACTTTCTAAATGAAAAAGCTGCTATTGTAGGTATTTTTGCGATGATTCTTCTAGCCATCTCTTGGTTCTCTTCTTTATCTTCTATATCTAAATGCTCAAAATGAAATGATGATAGTGCGGAGACTCCAGAAGAGAGTATCGCCATCGGATGAGCCCGGTCTGGAAAAGAGTCTATAAGTTTTTTCAAATCCTCATCTAAAAACGACCTATGCCTAAGCTCCAAATCAAAGCCCAAAAGCTCATCAGCATTTGGCAACTTACCATTTAGGAGCATATAACAAACCTCTAAATAACTATGATTTTGTGCCAACTCTTCGATTGTAAGCCCACGATATCTAAGCTCCCCTTTTTCACCATCGATAAATGTAATCTCAGAACTACAACTAGCAGTAGAGGTAAACCCAACATCAAATGTAAACATTCCTGTCTTTTTATAGAAGGTAGATATATCAACAACACTAGGTCCTCTTGTTGCATCTAAAATATCAAAATCATATTTTTTACCTGTTCTATTGTTTATAAATGTAAAGGTATTTTTGCTCATAATTGCTCCTATAAATTTATATTATAATAGCAAGTTTAAGTTAACGAGTTAATATACTTAATTTCTTTCTTTATAATTTTCATATCCAAACTCTTTTACAAGTTCGATATTTCCATCTTTTCTTTGTATTGCAAGGTTAGGAAGTTTTATACCGTTAAATGTCGTATTTTTGACGATGCTATAATGTAACTGATCTTCAAATATAACTCTATCACCAATTTTCAAAGGCTTGTCAAATGAGTAATCTCCCATGATATCCCCAGCTAGACAAGTGTTGCCACTAAGTTGATAACTGTATTTTTTTTCATTAGCTTCTCCTGCATCTCTAACTTCTGAACGATAAGGCATGATAATGGTATCTGGCATATGTGCTTCAGCGGAAGTATCTAAGATAACGATATCTTTTTCATTATGAACGATATCAAGAACAGTTGATATAAGCACCCCACTGTGCCATCCTACAGCTTCACCAGGTTCTAGGTAAACATCCACACTATATCTCTTTCTAAAATCTATAATCAATTTTATAAGTTTTTCTATATCATAATCTTCTCTTGTTATATGATGTCCTCCACCAAAATTTACCCACTTTAGTTTTGATAGCAGATGCCCAAACTTCAACTCAAAGCTTTCAAGCACTAACTCCAATGCATCTACATTTTGCTCACAAAGAGTGTGAAAATGAAGCCCATCTATACCATCAAGAAGATCTTCTTTAAACTCTTTCTTTGTAACTCCCAAACGACTAAAAGGAGCACAAGGGTTGTACAAGGCTGATGGGGATGAAGAGGTTTCAGGATTTATGCGAAGCCCACAAGAGAGTTTACCAACTGCTCTATCTTTATACTTTTGCCACTGAGAAAATGAGTTAAAGACAAGATGATCACTGATAGAGATAATCTCATCAATCTCATCATCTTTATATGCTGGTGAATAGGTATGAACCTCTTTTTGCATCTCTTCAGATGCAAGTTTGGCTTCATAAAGTCCACTAGCACAACATCCACTTAGATATTTTCCAACCAAATCAAAACTATCCCAAAAAGCAAACCCTTTTAGAGCCAAAAGTATCTTTGCTCCACTTTGCTTTTGTACAAAATCTAAAAGTAAAAGATTTTTCTCTAACCTTTGCTCATCTAAAAGATAAAAGGGAGTTTTTAACTCACTAATATCCATATTTTCCAACTATTTTTTCAATAAAAGGTATATAGTTTGCACCAAATGCACGAGCATGTACTAGGTATGGATAGAGCATATAGATATCAGCTCTTTGTTCAAAAAATCCATCAGCGATTGGAAATATCTCACTATATTTATGAAAAAAGAGTTCATCAAATGTCTGAAACATCATAATATATGCCAAATCCATCTCATTGTGACCATAATATATAGCGGGATTGGTAATCCCCACAACTACACCATCATTAACCAAAACATTTTCACTCCAGATATCGCCGTGAAGAAGAGATGCAAACTCTGGTTCGATGAGATATTTGTCTAAATCATCACAAAAGTTAAGCACCCTATCATAAAGAGTTCCCAAGAGCTTATCTTCTGCAAATGATTTGTTTGCAAAATCTAAAATTCTCTCTCTTTTATAAAAATCTATCCAAGAGTTATTTTGTCTATTTGATTGTTCAAATAAACCCATTGTCGTATCGGTAGCAAATCCAAACTGTTCATCAGATATTCGATGAAGTGCCGCTAGCTTTATAGCCGCGTCAAGTTGAGCATCCTCTTTTTCAAGAGAGTTATTTTTTATAAATTTTGTAATTAAGATATTATCTAATTTTTTAACAATCTGAGGCACTGGGAGATTTGAGTAAGTTTTAAGATACTCTAAACTCTGAGCTTCACTTCTTAAAACATGGCTATGTTCACTCACTTTTACTGTATATTTATTATCACAATTATATACATATGCACTACTATTTTGCGATACAAGTGTACAATTTTTGATAGAGGTGTTTAAAATTTTTTCGATATTTTCTTTCATTTTTTATTACTTTTGAAACTATTTTTTACTATTATACAAAAATGCTCTTTAAACTGAAATATAATTAAATAGCTTCAGATTGAATTTTTAACACATGTGAAAATTTTATAACAATAACTAAAAATAATTGTATAATTACTGCGAAAGTTCCTATTCAAGGGGTCTCAATAAGCTAAAAGGAAACTTATATGAAAATCTATATACTATTCTTAATCTGTTTATTCACATCTTATTCACACGCTAAAAATATACTTGTTCACATCCCTGAAGCTTCTGGAATCTGTTATGCAAAAAATAGCGATACTCTATATGTTGCCAATGATGAAGGTAAGGTTTATGAGATTGATACAGATGGAAAGATTTTAAGAGAAAAACGACTAGGAAAATATGACTTAGAAGGGGTTGCTTGTGATGATAAAAATAACAAACTTCTTTTTGCAGTAGAAAAACAAGACAATATCCTAGTGGTCAATCAAAAAACTCTAAAAGTACAAAAAGAGATAGATATAAAAAGAGAGTTTAAAGATATACAAGTGCTAAAAAAAGATAAAAAAAACGGTCTAGAAGGTATAGCTATCACTGATGAGGGCATCTACCTCTCAAATCAATCAAAAAAGAGATGGCCAAAATCTGATTCATCAGTTCTTATCAAAATTAATTCCATAGACAAAAAGAAGGTAACCATAAGAGAGATTGTAGATCACGGATATATTGATATAGCAGGATTAAGTTTTCACAAAGGTTATCTATATATGGTAAGTGATTATGACAATCTTCTCATAAAATATGACTTAAAAAACAATAAAACTATATGGAAAAAAGCCCTGCCCGATTTTGCATGTGAAGGTGTGGCATTTGATGATGTTGGAAATATCTATTTTGCAGATGATGCTGGTAAAATATACAAATATCGCTTTAAAGTGTTTGAATAATTGCAATATTTGTTACATTAAGTTACACTCACTCTCTTTTTGGCAAAAATGATTAAATAATTTTTAAACTAAAATGTACTCGATAAATCAATTTTTTTATCACTTTTATAACTAATAAATTTAATTATTTTAATTTCTCTAATTTCTCCAGTGACAAAAACTTATCTTTGTATAAAATTATTACTTTACTTAGAATTATCAAAAATGTTATTATTCTAATCTATATTTTACAGTCAAAGGATTGCCCATGTCACTACTCTTCAAAAGCTTTATTTTTTTACTTCTTTTATTTTCAACTACCAACGCAATGGTCATCGACACTAGCGATGAATCCAATGGAAACTGCCCAGGGGAGACAATCACACAGATAGATAATTTGTCGACCTCTTTTAATGAAAGTGCCATAGGTTCTATGAATGTTGGTTGGGATGTTGATCGTTTACATTTTACTGTTGGGGAAGCTGGTCTTATAAAAATCTCTCTCTCATCTCCTG
>JAMONX010000131.1 GCA_027066435.1 Campylobacterales bacterium | reverse complement strand
CTGCTTGTTTTCTGATACCTGCATCGTTGTTTTCCAAGATAGACTGTATCTTTACTATATGCTTTATGAGTAAAAGTTTATGCTCATCAACCAGTAAAAAACCCTCTTTAAGAGCTTTTGCATAGCGGTTCACCTCTTTTGTAGCTTGTGAGATGTTTGAGCTATCAACCGTGGAGATATAGAGTTCATCATGAGTTGTGATGATGTTTTCTATCTCTGAACTATCTTTTGCTTCTTGCAAGATGAGTGTGTTTATGATGATATTTTCATTTGGTATGGTTTTGGCAACACCGTTTAAGTTTGCCAATGCACGGCTGGCAGAGATGGACTTTTTGAGTATTTTTTTTGTTTCATAGTCTTTGGTAAATGAGAGTTTTTGTAGGTTAGTTTTAGTCATGAGGTGTCCTTTTGGAGGTTTGTTGTTAATTTGATTACGATATTGATATTATAGATTTGTTTTTTCATTATTTTTTTCTCCTATGACCTCTCAAATAAATCATCAATATCACAATCTTTACTTACATCATTATTACCTTGTTTTTCTTTTATTGATAAAGATTTTTCATCTTTATCTTCTTCAAAAAAATCACTACAATAATCCTTTATATCTTCTAGTAACTCTAATTTAACTTTGTTTTGAATTTTTTTTATATCAATATTTTGAGAAATATACTTACTAGTATCCATATAGGAGTTATCTATAAGAGAAGTCGTTATTGTTTCTATCTCATCCTCTAAATTTTCATTTATAATTTGATTTATAAATTGTTTTGAATTTTTTATAACCGAATCTCTTATGCGATAATTTTCACTTTTTATACCTTCTAAAATATACTCTTCTAGTAGACTATTAAATAAATCTAATGATGGTTCAAACTCTTTTGTGGCAAATATATCATCATCTAAAAAATCTACTAATTCACGAATATTACTTTCATCATCAAATTCCACAGATTGAATAATTTTATTTAAAAGTTTAGGTGTCACTTTAATCTTTTCTTCATATGGATAACTCAGTAAGCTTAGAATTTTATACACATCATTTATTTTTTCATCTTTCTCAATTATTCTTTCTATGATTAATTTAATATTTTTTTGAAACTCTAATAATTTATCTTTTGAAAACCACTCCTCTTCACAAGATAAATACAATAAATATGCAAATCCTACAAGATAATCCATACTATCATTAATACTAAAATCCAAACTATTTATTATTTCTTCACAGGAAGTAGTATCTATAACCTTATTGTGAAATAAATCATGAATTACTTTTAATGATTGTTCTGTTTTTAATGATTGAAATATCTTTATTAAAATTTTATCATTTTTATATCTATTAATTATAAAATCAGCTATAGATGGATTAAAAAGTGAATATTCTATTTTATTCCACATGTAGTTATGTGTTCTATTTAAAAAATATTTAACAACTTTTTTTATAACACTATCAAACTCTTTAGAAAGATGTGAAGTATTTTGAGTATGCAATAAATCATTTAAATTATTATATGCTAATTTCAAGATATCTTTATCAATGGAGTTTCCATTAAATACAGTTAAAAGTACAAGGTTTCTCATAAAATCATCACTTTCTGTATCAAATGTATGTGTCCATATATCCACAGGATTATCTAGCTTTTGAACAATATGGTTCCAATAAGAACAAGATGTTACTTCTTCTTGTCTATTTGTATCAGTTATAAACTGTATAATTCTAGGATTGAAATTTTTGTGATTTATAATTGTTTTATAACGCTTTTCTTTATATATTTCCTCTATATAATCATTATCAAGATTGCTATGCCAAATGTGATTATATAAAATTCTTGCCTTATCAATATCTTTTAATGACTCAAATTTGATAATAAATTCATCACTATTGATGTTTTTATTTTTAAAAATATCACTTAATGAGAGACCTTGATTAAGTATATTTGTTCGACTCGTAAGTATAAATCTTTTATTTTCATCTTTTTTAACTCTTGCAATAAAATTCATTATATGTGAATCTTTATGTGAATGTATTGCATCTAAAAAGTTGCTACCTAAAAAATCATCAAAATAAAAAAGTTGTTTTTTATCTTTTTCAAATACATCTTCTGCCTCTTTTAATGAATCCTCGATAACGCAGAACTCAAAATCTTTTTCAATGTAATATAATGCCATCTGTTCTGCTAATGTAGTTTTTCCAATCCCTGGTTCACCTGCAATTATAATAGTATGTGACTCTTCTAGCTTTCTAATAGCCTTATGATGATTATCAGTCACAACATAGAATTTTATTTTATCTTTTATTTCATCAATTTTAAACTCACTACGACCTTTGATTGCATTATTAAATATTCGTTTTAAAACAGTTGTACTACTAATCCATAATTTATAATGATTTTCTTTAATATCTGAATTTTTTCTTAAACTACCATTTAAATCTTCTTGCCCATAAATATCATTATCGCATTTAATATATGGCTCAAATAGTTTTTTAATTTCTTCTTTATTATTCTTGGATAGAGGTAAAGAAGTTACAAAAATATACTTCGCAGGTTTTAGTCTTGCAACCTTTTCTTTTTCTTTTTTTAGTGAAGATATAAGACCTTTATATCCTGTCTTCAAATAGTGCTTACATTGAATAATTTCTTCTCTTCCATCATTCCGAAAAAATCGTCCATCTACACCACCATCTTTACCAGTTTTAAAGCGTTCAAATTTTTGATTTTTTTCTCTCGAAATCAACTCAATAGCAATATTTTCGAATTCTTTATCATTGAGTGTAGAAAAATCATAGTCATTCATTATCTACTAGCCTTAGCAAACTCTACAATTTTATCAACTAAATTTACTAAAGTACTCGACTTAACCCCATCCTGCCAAGCTAAATCAAGAACTTTGGCAACTACCAAAGGATTTTTCTTTAATCCACCTGCATTGCCATAATGTGCATTTGCTAAATTTTCATATTCTTTATTAGCTAAATCTAGTTCTTCTTTTACTAAGTCAGTAATATTAGTTTTCCACATTGATAATCCATCAATAAAAATATCATCTTCTGGAAATTCATCTATGTCATCACTATTTCTACCAACTAAGTGTTGTATTGCTTTATTTTCTTTTTTGTGCTGATCTATCTCTTGTGGTCTTGTTTTATCTGTATCTGCATCACAAATTACATAAACGGGTATCTTTAATGACTTTGCTATTGCTATTGGCTTAAGAAGATTACTCTTTCCACCAACGGGTACAATATGACATTTATATTGTCGAAATTCCTTTATTTTTCCTGTTAATAATAAATAACTATTTAGATGAGCAAGATCTTCTATACCTTCTACCAATATTAAGACATTACAAAAAAACATTTCATTAAATGTTGCATTTACAGATGGATAAAGTTTAGCAATCATACCAGTTTCTTTTATTGGTTTTTGAGCACCTGATTCCTCTAGTAAATCTCCAAGAGAACTATATTTTAGCTGTGTCACATATGATTCAATTGGATCATTTTTCTCACGAACAACTCTAATCGTTTCAAAATCATCCCCCAATATAAATAAAGGGCTATGTGTACATGTAAAAATTTGTGAACCCTCTTCGGTAAGATTTTGTAGTGTTTCAGACAAATATCTTGCTTGAGGTGGATGTTGATATAGTTCAGGTTCTTCTATACCCATAACCAAAGTAGGTGCATTACTATCTTCTATAGATGCTAATTCTTGTAGCAATGCCAACATAAATGATCTCTGTAACCCATGACCAAATCTAGCCAAGTCCCCGTCAAAACCTTTTTCTCCTATTTTTATATATGCCCAAGGTTCTTCTACTTTTACTGATTTGTCTAAATCATTTTTCCATAAAACTTCTGTTTCAATTCCAGGATGAGACCAAACTTCAAGTCTTTCTTTTAATGAAGTAGAAATTTCACCTAAAACAGATTGTTCTGCATCTAATATACTTTGATACTCTCCTTGGAATTTCTTTTTCAACTCATCCACTTTTTCTTTGAAATTGACTTTTGAGCGAACTGTTCTAGCTAACAACTCTCCTAAAGCAGACTTTTTATTTTCTTCACTTTCCTCAGTAGCATCTTTTGAAGCTGAAACAAAAACCCATTGTATATATTTAGCTAATCTATTAGCTCCTTTACTTACTCCATAAAACTGATCTTCACTTGGTATCAATATACAATCAGCTGGATGACTTTCTTCAAATACATGTAATGCATCTATCATAACTTGTTTAGTTCCAGGACTCGGTAAATCAGTATATGTCTCTTTCAAACTCTGATAAATAGACTTTAACTCTGCTACTTTAGCACCACTCTTTTCATCTTCAAAAAATTTTCTAAATTCTTCTATTCCTAATCTATTACCATATTGTTTGACTTCTGCTTTTTCAGTTGATGAATCATAATTGGCAATTGCAGAAACTATTAATTTATCTTGTCTTACATAGGCAGACAAATCTTCTTTTGCCTCATCTGAAAGATTATTAAAGGTAACAGTTATTTTGATAGAATTTGTCGTATCTTTATGATGAAAGTCTTCTATAGATAATTGACTCAAATCTGTTTTACTATCTTGATATTGTCTAAAAAATAAATTCAATGCATAAAGAACAGTTGATTTACCTGCACCATTTTGCCCTACAAAACAAGTATAATTATTAAAAAATATTGTTTCATGTTTAAAAGACCTAAAATTTTCAATTTCTATGGATTCTATTTTCATTACTTTATCATCCTCCCTACACACTCACAACTTCATCAATCCCAAACTGCTTCAATATCTGTAAAGCATTGGTCTTGACAACTGCATCTTTGAAACTTCCATCTTTAAATACTACTCTCATGATGGAACTTTGATACTCATCTTTTAGTTTGGCTATCTGTTCTACTACATCTGTGGTTATCTCATCATCCAAGCATACTATCAATGCTCCATAACCTATGATAAAGACTTTTTTATCCTCTATGAGTTTTTCTTCTATCGGTAGGGTTAGGTCTAAGCCGTATTTTAGGAGTATCTCATAGAGTAGGTCTTCACTGGTTCTGTTTTCTTTGATGTTATCTACTGCATCTAAGAGATTTTGTTCTAGGTTATCAAAGTCGCTATCCCACTCTTTGATGTTTGAGCTGTCTAGTTTGAAGACTTTGAATCCTATGTCTAGGTTTGATAAGTCTTTATCATGATAGTCTGCTTTTATCTTCTCTCCTGCTCTTCGGATTCGCTCTTTTCCTATTTCGCAGATTGTTGGAAACTCTTTATTTTCTGTTGGTTCTGGAAGTTGGACTAAAATATATTTTCTATTTCCTTCATCTTCTGCATTTAGTTGCATGACTGCCTGAGCTGTTGTGGCTGAACCTGAAAAAAAATCTAGGATAATATCAGTTTCGATACTTCCTTGATTAATAAATTCTTGAATAAGATTAGATGGTTTTGGAAAATCAAATACTCGCTTATCAAACAAATTCTCCATTTCTTTAGTTCCATGATGTGTAAAGATTTTTTCACCAAGCATAGAAGAAAAACTAGGATTTGTATCAGAAACATCACTCAAAAATACTTTTCGTCTAGGTCTACCTTCTGGACTATTAGGCCATATTATACGATTTTCACTAATAAGTTTTTGCATAGTATTTTTATCATATCTCCATCCCATTTTTGGTTTACCGTAGTTGATTTCTGTACTAGGATTTATTAAATCATAATGACAATTTGGACGCTGTTCTTCAGGCAATAAACCAACCATATTTCCACTTACCCAAAATCCTCTTGCATCATTATCAGGATTTTTATATTGGTCTATTTTTCTATCACTTCCTTTTAAAATTCTTATACCAGAAGTTTTGGAAAAACACAAAATATATTCATGATCAATTGATGCTCCCGTAATATTTCTATTATCTTTATTTTGACGAGACTTCCATATAAATTCTCCTACAAAATTATCCTCCCCAAACACCTCATCACAAATCTTCCTCAAATTTGCCACTTCATTATCATCAATACTGATAAATATAACCCCATCATCTTTAAGCAAATTTCTAGCAAGTTTCAACCGTGGATACATCATATTCAACCAATCACTATGATACCTGCCGTTTGTCTCAGAGTTTGTACTTAGGCGATTTCCCTCACTATCTACTTGACCTGTTATCTCAAGATAGTTTTTGATATTTTCTTTGAAGTTATCTTTATAGACAAAATTTTTACCTGTGTTGTATGGTGGGTCTATGTATATCATCTTTACTTTTTTGTGATATGATTTTTGCAAGAGTTTTAACACTTCGAGGTTATCACCCTCTATGTAGAGATTTTGTGTAGTATCCCAGTTTTTAGACTCCTCTTTGGCAGGTCTTAAAGTTCCAGTAGATGGTGTTTGGGCTATCTTCTTGGCATTTTGTTTGCCGTTCCATGTGAAGTTGTATCGCTCACTACTTGTATCTGTAAACTCACCCAAACTCTCATGAAGCTTTTCAAAGTCCACTTTACCCTCAGAAAAAACTTCAGGGAAAATCTCTTTTAGTTTTGTTACATTTTCACTCACAATATCCAAACTTTTACCGTCTAATCTCTTCATCTACCCATACCTCTTGATTTTTTTCTATTTTTGTTGTATAATGCTTTCACAATTCGCCTTCGGGCACACCCACCTTTTACTAGGTGGGGCCAATCAAACTTTTTACTTTATTGAGTATTACTTCAAAGTTTTCTTTATCTATCATACCTATTTT
>JAMONX010000130.1 GCA_027066435.1 Campylobacterales bacterium | reverse complement strand
AAACCTTACCACAGGAGAAAATATCATTTTTCAAATTATTTTCCAGGGGAAAAGATATCATTTTAAAAAACTCGGAGAGAACTTTAAATAACCATTCAGATATCTTAGAGCCATTTGATAAATTAGCCCATCCTAATGGTATCTGTTTTAAAGGTATTTGGGAAATACATACTCCAAATATATATAGTGGCTATTTCAAAAAAGGGAGCCGTGCCTTGATTATCGCACGAGCATCATCGGCGATGTCAAATACTCGTCGTGGTGAAATTAGGGCTTTTGGATTGGCTGGTAAGATTTTTCCGACTATGAACCCACTTGAAATAAATCAAGAACATACAGCAAACTTTTTTCTTATTGATGATTTGGGAGGAACAAAAGCAGAACATTATACTGATGTGAGTTTGAGTAATGCACCAGTAGTAACAACTACTAGTGAAGTTATAAAGAATTTACTATATGCGATAAAGGTAGCAAGAACCTTCGCAAAAGCGGATGAAAATCCTGAAATCAGGCAAGTTTATGAAATCTCTTATTTGGGAGAAAAAGAAAATAGAGATGTTATCACACCTAAATGGATGAAAGTAGAAGCTCAAAAAGGACAAACAGTTGATTCTGAGGATTTTCGAGATGAACTACGTATAAGAGAGGGTGAAAAATTAATCTTTAATATTTTTGTAGCAAGCAAAAGCACAAACGATAAAAAAGATTGGCAAAATATTGGAACGATAACTTTTGATACCTCTATTGCATCTGCAACTTGTGATCATCAGTTACATTTTCATCATCCAAAGTGGAGGAGAGATTTGAATTTTATAAAGTAGATATCTCTACTTCATAAAATCCTTGGTTGCTTCATCATAAGCATCGTAAAACTTCATAACTTTCCCACCATATTTCTTAGCGAAATCTAAAGCTTCCTTTTTTGTAGAAAATGCATATTTACTAACCCTGCTCATTGTTGCACTTTTTTTGCTTCCAACTACATAAAAAGCTTTAAGGGCTGGGATAAATTCTAAAGAGTTTGTATCAACAACTCTTAGATTTTTAAGGTCTGTTTTGTTTATCTCATTATCTTTTGTAAGACAGTGGATAGAGCAATATTGTTTAGTGCCATCTTTTGTATCTGCCGCATGGTTTGTTTTGTAAAATGTAGGTAAATGCATCCCACAAATGGCACATGACTCTTTCTCTTTACCATCTTGTAAAAGAGTAGCTTGTTTTACAGAAACACTCTGAAATCGTACTTTTTTAACAGCAGTTTTAACCTCTTTTGTCTCATTTGCACAGCCTCCTAGAAACAAAGCTGTAAATAAAACAGGTAATAGAATTTTTATCATTATAATTTTTCCAAACGATAACCAATACCTCTTGCATTTTTGATAGAGATATTTAATTTATGTTTTAGTTTGTTGATATGCACTCTAAGTGCCATTTCAGAAGGTCTTTCCATAACTGTAAAAAATTGCTCTTTTGAGATATTTTGGTCTAAGTTTCTAATCATCAAATCAAAAATATGTCGTTCAACATGTGTTAAATTTATCTCTTTAGAGTTGATTAGCACTCTTTTGTTTAAACTATCATAGCTTAGATTTCCATACTCTAAAAAGTCATATCTTTTTTTTATAACTGAAGCTATTCTAACAATCAATTCATTCATCTCAAATGGTTTTTTGATATACTCATCTATTCCCGTATCAAATGTTCTTGAGAGTGAACCCAAATCCACAAGTGCTGTTACAAAAAATGCAGGAGTTCTATCCCCATCTTTTCTTATCTGCTCCAAAAAATCAAAACTTTCAAAGTAGGGAGTATTTACATCTAGCAGATATAAATCAAATTGTTCATTTGTTGCTCTTTTAAATGCTTCTTTGCCATCATTTGTGACGACTACATCAAAGTTGTCCAATTGTAAAGCATTTTTCATGCTTTGCGATAACACAGTGTCATCTTCTAATAATAATATTCTACTCATCTCTTTTTCCCTCTTATAAAACTAAAACAGATTATATCAAAGCACTGTTAACAAATTGTTAATAAGCTACAATATAATGACTCTATTTTTTATTTTTATATCTGGATTTATCATCAAAGATGTTGAATAAACTCCACTAAGAACACAATTGTTTGATATAACAGTAACTGACTTTGGAAATTTTTGGAGATTTATTTTAGATAAAATGTGAGAATAGTTTTTATCTTCTATCTGATAATTTCGTTCATAAGATGCAGAGGTTGTTAATGCCTCATTTTCAATTGTTTCAAAGAGTATATGTTTTGATTTGTTATTTGGATCTTTTATTCCAACTTTGAATTTTTCACCGTTTGGTTTTGTGCCTAGTGCATAGATGTCTCCTCCAAAATTGACAAGTGCAGATTTGAGTTTATATTTTTTTATGATTTGTACTGCTCTGTCAACTGCATACTCTTTGACAAAGCCTCCAAGATCAATTTTCGTAAATTCATTGTCAAAATATAGTTTATCTTTTTTGATTCCAAAGTGTTCGCATCCGATATAAGGGAGTAGGGCGGTTTTTTGTTTTTTGAGATTTTCTAAAGAGGTTTCTGTTGTATAGAGGTTTTTAATGGTAGCTAGAGTTATATCAAAAACTCCATTGGTCTCTTTGTAGTACTGTTTTGCTCGCCTTAATAATGACTTTGTTTCTGCATCTAGAGTTTGCACTTCTCTATCGTTTAGTAAAGATAAAAAAGAGTTTTCATCATAATAGTTGTACTTTTTTTCAAGTCGTTTTGCTTCACCTAAAATGGCTTTGGCTACTTCATCAGCTCTACTTTTTTGGGATGCAAAGAGATGAATCTCACATGGAGTATTCATCGCTTCAAATTTGTAGATAAACTGTTTAAAATTTATATTTTGCTCCGATGCTATAGTAGAGAGCATCAAAATACTCAGGCTGATTATAATAATTAACACTACTATTTGCAGAGATTTTATCGTTGATTTTATAATCAAGGCTCAATTTATAGTTTAGTGAGTAAAAATCACTCATTCTCCTATCACTAGATGCATATTTTTGATCAGCAAAATAATCTTTTTCGCCATTATAAAATTCTGCTTCACTTTGTGTATAGTATCTAAGTCCAATTCCCGTTGTTAACTTATCTGTAAACTCATAATAAAAATCACTACTAACTGTATGAGAGAGAATATCCCAATCATCACTATACAGACGATACGATGAAACTGTTGAAATCTTATCATTTAGTGCTTTTGAATACTGTATCAATGTACCATAAGCAGTTCTACTATCAGGTTTACTATCTTGAGTGATTGTTGTGTTTGTATTATAATCTCTAACAACTCGCATATAAGGGTTGCTAAGATACCCATCTTCACCAATATAAAAAATCGAAGCTTTTATAAGAGATGTTTTGTCAATAACTTGAGTAAAACCAAGTTCAGCACTAATGACATCAAGATTCATAACTTCACTAGCACCACTAGAGCTATCACACTCATCATTTCCTAGATTACAATCGATGAGGATTTCATTTTTTTGATATGAAGCACCAAATGAAATTGATTGGTTTTTACTCTCATCAAGATAGTGTAGGTATTGGGCTGAGAGTTCATTTGCATAATAATCGTGTTCTCTTGAGATATTAATACCAGCGGTAAGTTCATCACGAGATGCAAATCGCTTAGTTAGTACAATGCCACCTGCATTTCTATTTTCTTCATATGCGACATCATCATACTTCACATCTGCTTGATCTGTCACTCCTTTTGAAGAGGCTGAAGCACCGCTAGATGCATCAAAATATATTGGACTTGCCCCACTTAGAGAGTCAATTGTAAAAGATAGATTTAGAGTATAGTCAGCTCCAAAATCTTTATTTACTTCAACTGAGGGAGAGTAGACAGTTGTCCGTCCACTATCTTCATCATAACCAACAAATTGGATATTTACATAATCCTCAGCCACAAGTGAAGAGATGGATAACAAAGTACAGGTAATAATTGATAATTTTAGTTGCATCCACAACCTCCACCAGCGACTCCGCCACCACCTTTGCTACCTTCTTTTGAAAAGTAAATATGATTTGCAAATTTTTTCAAAAGTGCATTTGTTTCACCACTTTTCATAGTCTCTTTAGAAAGTGTCCCTTTTTCCCATGGCTTTACATTTTTTACAGCACAACCATTAAATATAAAAAGTGTTACCATTAACATCAAAATCTTCATACTATAAATCTTTGAGTTTATTTAAAATTATCTTATCAATATCATCTTTTGCACCGATAATTTGATCTATAACTTTAGTATTTTTTATAAAATAAAGAGCAGGCATACCGATAGGATTAAACTCTTTTATAAGCTCATTTTTTGGATCATAAATAATTTTGAAATTGAGTTTATTTGCATCTGTGAGTTTTTTTACAAAAGCCTCACCATTTTTAATCTCCTCATCTACCCCAACACCGATAATCTCAATATTATCTTTATTAATAGTTTCATTTACCTTTGAAATATATGGCATCTCTTTCTCGCACGATGGACACCATGAAGCAAAAAAGTCGATAATGTAAACCTTATCCTCTTTGATATTTAGTTTATTTTGTACATTTTGGCTTATTTTATCGCCAATTTGAAAACTAAAAAGCAAAGAAGAGAAAAATAAGAGAGTTACAATAATACGCATTCTTAATCCTTTTTAAAAAATATTTATTAAGATAATAGCATGTTTTACATAATTTTATAATTTAAATATTTCTAATATTTTTCTATAATCAATTTCTTACCGACATCATATTTCTTGACAAACTCAGCCACATATTTTTCAAGCATTGCATCTGAAAGTACAACCTTTTTTTTAAGTCCAAACTTTGTTATAAATGGTGGAGGCATGATGCTTTTTTGCATAGTTGGATTTTTAAGATAATCAACCATTATAGCTTTTATCTTCTCTTTTGAACTATACTTTAAAAGGTATCGTTTGTAGATAAGTGAGTTAGGAATCTTTTGTGCATTGTGGCACTTTAGACAAGTACCTTCAAAGTTTTCAGATGCATCTAGTGTTAGTAAAACAATTAATAATAATCCTGTAATTTTCACCATCTTATACTCACTTTTGTTCCTTTTTTCTTTTTTGATTCTATGTCTATTTTAAACTTATAAAAAGAGATGATTTGATTTACTATATCCATGCCTATTCCAAATCCTCCTTCGCTTTGGTTTGAGCGTTGATATCGTCTAAATATCACTTCTAACTCTTTTTTATCCATGCCAATTCCGCTATCTTCAATTGATAAAAATTTTGCGTCTAATATAACTTTTAATAAGCCTTTTTGTCTGTTGTATTTTATAGCATTTGAGAGGAGATTGTCTATGAGCCTGAGTGCATCGTTTTCATCTATAGTGATAGTTATATCTTTATCTATTTGCTTTGTTAGAGTGATTTTTTTAGCCTCTATCATAGAATCAAAGTAGAGAATTCGCTCATCTAAAAGTGTAGAAATATTGATAGGTTTTATATCTCTATGATGTTTATGGTTTAAGTTTATATAAGTCAAATCATCATAAAGACGGCTCAAAGTTTTAGATGCAATTTCGATTCGTTTTCGCTCCTGTTTTCCATCACACTCATAAAGTGTTTCTAAAAGTTCAATATTGGTTAAAATTGTACTTATTGGGGTATTTAGCTCATGAGTAGTATCTTGGATAAAGCGGTTCATCTTTTCAAAACTTTGCCTCATCGGAGCTGTAAAGAGTTTTCCTAAAAAAAATCCAAGTATCGAAAATACAAAAAATGCAAAAAGCAGAAAAAGTGATATTGTCCATAAAAGTCTTTCAAAAGGTGCTTGATTGATAGGCTTTTTTAAAACTAGATAAGCAGTTCCTAGATAGTACGGTGATACAGGTTTTATATGATAAAGCACTCCATCTTTAATTTCAAAGGGTATTTTAAAGTCAATATTTTTAGGTCTGAAATCACCAAAAATATAGTTTTTATCTATATCAAATAGAGCACTTTTATAGCTATCCTCAATGGGATAGATAAGTTTATCAGAGTCATCAAGATGTAGCTGTCGTATCTTTACGACCAATGACTCGGCATTTAATTTCAGTGCATCTTTTTGCACATCTAAAAGCCAATGTTTTTCAAAAATATAAAAGATAGTAGTTGCTAATGTAAATAGTGCCATAGTAGTTATCATATAAATTATTAAAAAGCGAAACAGGCTCTTTTTTTCACTTTTTAACATATCTGTAACCTACATTTTTAATTGTTTCAATCCTCTCTTTTCCAAGATGTGAACGAAGTACTTTTATATAAGTTCTAAGACTCCCTTCATTTGGTTCTTCGCCATACTCCCAAAGTGTATCAAAAATCTCTGTTTTATTTAGTAGTTTATCAGGATGTGTTAAAAAGAGTTTCAAAAGCTTAATCTCTTTGTTTTTGAGTTTTATCTCTTTGTCATTTTCTAAAAGTATAAGATTTGCCTGATCAAACTGAAGAGTTTTACTGATAGAAACCATATCACTATGAGAACCAAATTGTCGTTTTAAAAGTGATTCTATACGGACTTTTAACTCTTTTAATGCAAAAGGTTTTCTGATATAGTCATCACACCCAACATCAAACCCATGAGTGACATCCTCAACTGAATTCAAAGAGGTTATAAAGATTGCAGGGGTGTCATCTCCTTTTGCTCTTAGCTCTGCCAATAAATCAAAACCATTTTGAAAAGGCACTTTAATATCAAGCAACATCAAATCAAAATGCATCTCATACAAAATATCCATAGCTTCCAAAGCATCAAA
>JAMONX010000129.1 GCA_027066435.1 Campylobacterales bacterium | reverse complement strand
ATGAGTATATGTTTGATGCAAAAGTTTTACTTTATAGTGAAGATGAGGCAGACTTAGAGTTTGCTGCAGATTTAGGAATAGATGGAATAATATTTAAGAAAGGAATTAGATAAATGGAAATTTTTAAAACAGCATTTTTATTGACGGCTCTTACCCTTCTTTTTGTTTGGGTTGGAGGTATGCTAGGTGGTCAGATGGGTATGATTATAGCATTTGTGGTGGCAGTTGGTATGAACTTTTTTAGCTATTTTAACTCTGATAAATTGGTCTTAAAACATTACAATGCAGTAGAAGTAAACGAGTATCAAGCCAAAGGTTTATATGAAATGGTGCGAAGATTAGCCGATAAGGCTGGTACTCCAATGCCTAAAGTTTATATCATTCCAGACCATGTGCCAAATGCTTTTGCAACAGGAAGAAACCATTCACACGCAGCTGTTGCAGTTACTGAAGGTCTTTTAGAAATCTTAAATGACAATGAAGTAGAGGGAGTTTTAGCACATGAGATGAGTCATGTTAAACATTATGATATATTGGTTGGAACTATTGCTGCTACGATTGCGGGAGCGATTGCGATGATTGCTAGTTTTGGAACAATCTTTGGTGGTGGAAGTAGTGAAAATAGACCAAATCCTATTATCATGATAGCTTTGATGTTTTTGGCACCAATGGCTGCTTCAATAGTACAAATGGCAGTAAGTAGAAACCGTGAATTTATGGCAGATGAGGGTGCTGCAAGATTAACTGGTCATCCAGAATGGCTACAATCAGCTTTGGCAAAACTAGACAACTATAGTCGTGGTCATCAAGTGATGAATGAAGCGACACCTGCAACTGCACATATGTTTATAATCAACCCTTTTTCAGGGAAAGACATATCATTTAAATCGCTTTTTTCTACCCATCCAAAAACGGAGGATAGAATAGCTAGACTTGAAGAGTTA
Organism: Campylobacterales bacterium; assembly: GCA_027066435.1. GTDB lineage: Bacteria > Campylobacterota > Campylobacteria > Campylobacterales > QNZT01 > SZUA-1433. The sequence continues at coordinate 26,396 of JAMONX010000129.1, read as the reverse complement.
AAGAGGGTTATTTAACCGTCTTTCTCCCTTCCTCTATCCATCTACTGATACCACCTTCAAAATCATTTGTAAGTTTATAGCCTAACTCTTTATCCAAGAAATTACCTACAGTTTTTGTTCTGTTCGCACTTCTGCAAATTAAGACAAAAGATTGATTTGTATCTTTGACTACTTTTGTAAACTCACTCATAAATTTTTTGATGTTGTAGTTGCCATTTTGATCAAAAAACATAATTTTTGTACTTCCTGGAATTACTCCTGTTTCATCCCATTCTGCTGGTGTTCGTATATCTATAAGAGGTGCTCCATTTTTATGAAGTTCCAACATCTGCTTTGCATCTATATGTTTAAATTCTGCAAATAAAAACACTTGAAGTACAAGCACCCCAAATATAACTTTTTTTAACATTTTTCATATCTCCTTTTTATATTACTCTTCATCATCTTCATCTTCGGTACAATAATCATCTTCATATCCATCTTCAGAATCATCTGACTGAGTACTTTTTGTCTCCTTGCCCATAGCAACTTTTAGTATATTTAAAAACTTTTCAGGTTTTGCTCCACCTACATGTTTTTCTCGAATCTCTTTTTCAGTATCGGCGTTTATAAAATAAAATGTTGGCATATCCCTCGTATGAAATCTCTTAGGATAGCTACCTTTATCAACATCTTTTAATACTACTACAAAGTTTTTATTTAGATAATTTAAAACTTTTTCTCTCTCAAAAACAATATCTCTCATATAGTTACATACAGGGCAACTTTTGATGCTAGTTACAAATAGAACAATTTTATCTTCAGATTTTGCAATTTTTAAAGCCTCTTTGTAAGTGTTGATAGTTTTTAACTCATTTGCAAATATAAATGTACTCATAAACATTAAGAGAAGAATAACTTTTTTCATATATTTAACCTTTGGTACATTGTAACAAATTTAATGTGTATTTTTTGTGAAATAGTTGTATAATATTAATTATAAAGTTTTAGGATTACACAAAATGAGAGAATTAAAAATTGCTATTTTAGTCGATGATACCAAGCTAGAGAAGTATAAAGTTGAAATTATAAATGAACTTATAGTGGCAGATTTTTGTACTATTTCAAAGATTATTAATATAGATAAAGAGAGTGATACTTATGACCAAGGTTCAAAATATCTTTTTTATAGATGGTTTAATAAGCTAGATGCACTCTCTTTTGGAAAAGGGACAAAATATTTAAAACAAGAGCCAATACCTAAGATAGATTTAGTAGATGCTAAAGAGCCAGACTTAATTATAAACCTAAGCTCATCAACTAAATATTATGAAAATAGTGCAAAATATGGTATGTGGCAATTTGTTTATAATTCATCTCCATTAGGTTATTGGGAAGTTATAAATAATGACCCATATACTACAGTAAACTTAGAAAAAGCAGGAAATGGTTTTGAAAGTGGACTTTTATTGGATACCTTTAGAACTGCAACCGATAGAAAATCAATGCTTAAAAATAGAGACTTAGTTAGCTGGAGAACTCATATGATGATGGTTAGAAATATCAAACTATTAGCACAAAATGGCGAGAGTTATTTTGAAGATAAAAAGATATTACTTAAGTTTAATCACGATATTGGAAATAAAAAGAGAAAGTTTTTTGATTTACAGTTTAAATTTAGCGACCAAACAAAACAATACCCACCGACAAATTGCCAGATGCTAGTAGCTTCTTGTAAGTTAGTTAGAAAATATGCAAGATTTAGCCTAAGAAAATTTTTTACAATGGATCGTTGGTTGATACTCTATAGCCAAAACAGAGATGGCGAAGTAAATCCAAATCTAAGTGAATACAAAAGATTTTATGCACCATCAGAAAACTATTTTGTTGCAGACCCTTTTGTTGTGGATGAGGGTGAAAAGAGTTATCTTTTTTATGAAGAGTTAGATTATGCAACTTCAAAAGGTTATTTAAAAGTTGCAGAGTTTGATGATGAAAAAGGAGATTTTAAAGAACCGCAAATGATTTTAGAAGAGGAGTATCATCTCTCTTATCCTAATGTTTTTAAACACGAAGGTAAATACTATATGATTCCTGAGTCTTATGAAAACAAAACAGTAGATTTATATGAATGTATAGAGTTTCCAACAAAATGGGAAAAGAAAAAAACACTTCTTGAAAATGTCTCAGCTGTGGATGCAACGCTATATTTTCAAGATAAAAAATGGTGGATGTTTGTAAATATAGCCCGAAAAGAGGGATTTTCGATGAATGATGAACTCTATATCTATCACGCTAAAGATTTTTTAAAAGATGAATGGATATCACACTCTAAAAACCCAGTAGTTTGTGATGTAGTGACAGCAAGAGCGGCTGGAAATCTTATCAAAAAAGATGGAAAGCTCTACAGACCTGCACAAGATTGTAGTGGTTTTTATGGTCGGAAAATAGTTATAAATGAAGTTTTAAAACTAAGTGAAGATGAGTACAAAGAGCAGTTAGTTGGTGAGATAAACTCTGATTTTTCTGATGATTTGGTAGCTGTTCATACTTTAAATTGCTCAAAAAAACTTACAGTTATAGATGCGATAAAGAGTAGGTAAGTTATATGAGTAAAGCATTAGTAGTATTTAGTGGAGGACAAGACAGTACAACATGTTTGGGATGGGCAAAAAATCGATTTATTCATGTAGAAACAATCACTTTTGATTATCATCAAAAACATGTCATAGAAATCAAACAAGCAAAAAAAATAGCCAAGATGTTAAATGTCTCTAATTATTTGATCTCATTTAATATATTTGAACAGTTAGGTGATTCTGCACTACTTGAAGTAAATAAAAATGAAGATTTAAATGCTACACATAAAAACAATCCAAACCTACCAGCTTCATTTGTACCAAATAGAAATGCACTCTTTTTTACAATAGCTCATGCATACGCTCAAAAACAAGGCTTAACAACGATTATAACGGGAATAAATCAAGCAGATTATTCAGGTTATCCTGATTGTCGCAAACCATTTGTAAAACAGTTAGAACATGCGTTAAATATCGGTAGCGAATCAAACATAGCTTTTGAGTACCCACTCATAAACCTAACAAAAGCCCAAACATTTGAACTCTCACAAAACGAGGGAATTTTAGATATCGTTCTTGAAGAGTCACATACTTGTTATAATGGAAATCGCACACTTAAACATGTTTGGGGTTATGGTTGTGGCGATTGTCCTGCTTGTGTTTTGAGGGAGAGAGGGTGGGAAGAGTATATAAAGTTACTTTAAAACGGTGGTGGCTTGAGACGGAATCCAACCGCCGACAAGGTGATTTTCAGTCACTTATTCATATTTTATAATTTCTGTTATACTAAAGAATATAAAAAGTTAATACTTATAAAGATAAATAATATGATTATAGTTGGAATTGGAAATATTTTACAAAAAGATGATGGTTTTGGTATATATGCTGCAACTTATTTACATAAAAATTATACTTTCTCAAAAGATATAGAGATTATAAATGGTGGTATTGAGGGGATCAATCTTCTAAATATATTTATGGAAAATGATCATATACTAATTCTTGATACTATCGACTTAAAAGACTCTTCGTCATCAATATATCTCTTGCCAGCAGAGGAGCTAAGTGGACATGGGCTAAACAGTGGTGGAGCACATGAGATAGGAGTTTTACAATGTCTTGATATGTTAGAGATGCAAGGAAAAACTATACCAAAATCTACTATAGTTGGTATAGTCCCACAAGAAGTTACTTTTGACATATCTCTAAGCACTACTCTAAAAGATGCCTTTGATGGATATATCAAAGTAGTTTCAAACTATCTCATAAAAAATGGTATAACAGCCAAAAAGAGAGATCAAATAACTACACTTGAAGATGTAATTAATTTAGCAAAAAATCCCTCTTCTGTTATGATTTAACTAAGCTTGTTTCCCAACCATCATAACTAGCACCATTTCTTTGTAAAGTATCTATCAAATCTAATGTTAACTCATCTATATCTACATAAAAAGGTTTATCTAAACGATAAAAACTAAGACCTTTTATGCCATCTTCATTTTCTATTTCATTTTGGATTACAAAACCTTTATTTTCTAGCTCTTTTATTAAAATATCTTTTTTACTGAAATCTACAAAATATAATTTATGCTCAATTGCACGAGCAATTTGAAGATTGTCTCCACTATCTTTAAGAGATTTACACACTCTATGGTTTTGAATCATTTGCCACTCTTTTGCGGTGGGATATAGAAGATTTTGATAATAATTCCATTCACTATCATCTGAAAACCCATTTGTTATTTCATACGAATCAAACTCTTTTAGTGCAAATTCTAGAAAGTCTTGCCAATTATATGTAAACTGCATATAAAATAGAAAAGTTACCGTATTATCTGTTATAATACGACCAACATACTTTCCAATTCTAAACTTTAACATTGTAGCTTCAAGTTTATCTTCTAAAAAAAGTATTTCACTTTCTTCACCCTTACTTAAAAGTCCGTTTTCATTTGGCTCTTTTAACATCACTTTTACAAATGAAACTGTTGGGTGTGTAGATCGCAACTCCTCAGTCTCCATAGAAATTCCTGCATTAAAAAGAATAGAGGCAGGATGCCCTTCCAAATTCTTCATATATAGTTCCCAGTACTCTTGCATTATTCCATCTCCAAAGTCATTAAATACATATCTTCACCATCTATAACCTTCACATCCAAACTCTCACAAAAAGAGCAGATATATCTATGTTCATCTATCTCAAATTCAGCTTTACAAGAGTTACAATAAAGTTTTAGTTTCTGTTTATTTATAATAAACTCAGCTTCATCGCACATTGTACTTTCTTTAAAAGTATCGAAAGCAATCTGTAAAAGATGAGTTTCAACACCACTCATAACACCTATTTTTGTTATAACTTTGGTGATTTTTTTTGATTTGTTCTCTTTTGCAATCTCTTCACACTGATTTAAAAGAGCTTGAACTATGCTATACTCATGCATCTGAATACCTATTCATTTTTAATAAGATTATACTAAATAAACCTTTTAGGTGTAGTCGTTGGGCAGATTTTATATACAAACTCTTTTCGGAGTTTATGAAAAGAACTTTTTTTATTCCAAAATTCTGGATGCATGACTTCTAGTTCCTTCTCTTTTAATGATTCTATTCTTTCTCTATTTTCTTCCAAAAACTCCTGTTTATTTTGGATAAAATTATTATCATAAAAGTTCTTAGCAAATTCATGTAATTTTTCATAATAGTCTTTATGAGAAAAAACTTCATCAATCATACCAATCTTTTTTGCCTCATATACGGATATTGGCATACAAGACTTTAATAACTCATTAGCTTTATCCTTTCCAACTCTTTTTGGCAATGTAAAAGTATGATATTCACTTCCTGTTAGTCCTAAAGTTTCATAGTGTGGATTTAAAACTACTCCTTCTTTTGAAACTACATAATCACACGCTAAAGCCATAAAAACTCCGCCAGCTCCTGCATTTCTTGCTAGTGATGCAACTGTTACTATCTCATCAGCAAATAAAATAGACTTTATAAGATCATTCATAGCATTAATATTTGCCCAGCCATCTTCTCCCTGTTTTTGACTATCTTCAAGAATATTGAGATGTATACCATTACTAAAAAAGTCCATACCACCAACAAGCACCAAAACTTTACATTTTTCTTTCAAATAATCCACAGCATATTTAAGTCTGATACATTGAGCTGAACTTAAAGCGCCATTGTGAAAGTTAAAACAGAGGTATGCCACATCATCCCTAAACTCTACACTTGTCTCATAAAAAGTCTCATAAGTTTTGTTAAACAAAAGTGGTAATCTATCCTCTTTTATTCCTGACAACCGATCTTTCAATACATATGTAGCAGGAAGTTTGAATTGATTTGGCTCTTTTAGATGTGTTATCCAAACAGCCCCATCAATAGTCCCAAGACAAATAGCCCCATCTCGTTTTGCCAATATTTCTTTTGATTTTCCTCTAAATTTATCTTCTCTCCAAATACCAAAAAGATAACACTTTACACCCAATATTTCATCTAAAACTCCAGGCTGTGAATCAGCTTGATGAATTATTTTAATAATCTGTTTTGTAGTGTTTTTTTGCCAATCTATTTTTCTCATCTCTTGTCCAAAAGGTTGATGAAGAGGATTTAATATTTGCTTTTTGCTTTTATATTCAAGTAACTTATCTAACCCTTTTAAAGCACTTTGTACTACTTCTTGACGATATAGTGAAGCTTTGTAGGTATCTCTAACTTTAAACTCAACCTCTGCATATATATCACCAGCATCAAGTTCCTCATTGGCTCTAAGCCAAACAATACCCCATTCTTTTTTTTCCAATGCGTACTCCAAAGAAGAAGCACCACGATCACCAATGGGTCCTGGGTGCAGTATATATGTTGGATAGTTTTTATAGATATTTGCTGGTAAATATGATTTTAAAAATGGGCATAGAATGATGTCAGGTTTTAGTGATGGGATTTTTTCCACATCGATAGCATATAGGACTTTTGGGTTATAGCTTTTATCTTTTAGTTTTGTGTATATGGCTTGGGTTAGGGAGTTAAATGAGCTACAAAGAAGAACTATATTCACTACTACTTTTCATTTGTATATTTGGTGATACAAACCCTTTATCTTTTTTTGCATAGATACATCGTATCTTTATATTTATGTCTAAAATTTGGAATATTATAACATAATTATAAGAAGTTAGCAAATACGGGGCAACAACTCCCCGCTAGGCAAATCTAAAAATCTCTTTGTTCCCCATGAGGAGTTTAAAATTACTTTTTCTTTATATTGTTCTGTTACTTTACCAATAATCGATGCATTTTCATTAAACTTTTTTAATATATCCAATACCATCTGGGCATGATCTGCTTTTGTTGCTATACAGAATGTTCCCTCATTTGCTAAGGCAGTTGCTTCAAATCCAAGCATTTCACAAACTCCCTCAACTTCAGGTAAAACAGGGATTGAACTCTCTTCAACTTCTATACATACATCAGAAGTTTTTGCCCACTCATTTAAAACTGATGCAATACCTCCACGAGTTGCATCTCGTAAGGATACTATTTTTATATTTGCTTCCATTAAAGCTTTTATAGTAGGATAAAGAGATAGGCAATCACTCTGTAGATTGCTCTGCATTCCAATTCCTTCTCGTTCTATAAATATAGTCGCACCATGACACCCTATATCACGACTTACTAAGATAACATCATCTTTGGTTAAATTACTAGCACTAATTCCTTTCTTTTCTATTTCACCAATTGCCGTTGTGTTTATAAATATCTTATCAACACTTCCTTTTGGAACAACTTTTGTATCACCGCTCACAACTTTAGCTCCATTTACTTCTAGCTCTTTTTTCATACTTCTTACAATCTTTTCAAGCTCTCTTATTGAGAATCCCTCTTCAATGATGACTGAACATGTAAGGTATTTTGGTTTTGCTCCCATCATCGCTATATCGTTGCAAGTCCCACAAACTGCTAATTTTCCGATATCTCCACCTTTGAAAAATAGAGGACTTACTGTAAAACTATCAGTAGTAAATGCTAACTTTCCATCTTCTATAACAGCAGCATCTTCACTACAAGCCAATATATCATTTTCAAAGTGTTTGTAAAATATCTTATGTATCAGCTCATTATTCTCTTGCCCACCATTTCCATGAGCTATTGTTATCGTCTTATTCATATTATCAATATTCTCCATTTAAATGTAATTATATCAAGTTTCCATACTTAAAATATGCAGCACACGCACCTTCACTACTTACCATACACGAACCTATAGGAGAGGTAGGTTTACAAGCTGTACCAAATATAGTACACTCTGTAGGTTTTGCCATACCTCGTAGTATATCTCCACAAATACATAGTTTGTGGTCTTCTATCTGAGCTATTGGGAGTATATCCTTATAAACTACTTCAGCATCATAGGAACTAAACTTGTCTTTTAGTTTTAACCCACTCTCGGGGATAGTGCCAAGTCCTCTCCATCGAAATAAATTTACTTTATCAAAGTATTTCTCCATAAGTTTCTGAGAATTTTGATTGCCTTCATAAGTTACAGCTCTTTTATACTGTATCTCTAATTCACATCTATTCTCTATAAACTGCTTTACTATCATGCTAATTCCCTGCATCACATCAACAGGTTCAAATCCACTTACAACAACAGGACGGTTATATCTAAGCGGAAACTCCTCATATATCTTTGCTCCACTTATAACACTTACATGACTAGGTCCTAAAAAAGCATCTATTTTATTGTTGTAACTATCTATGTGAACATCTCGACTATCTATTAGCTCTTTCATAACCTCTGGAACTGTTACATGATTTATATGAAAAAGTATATTTTTGATACCTTTTTTTATAACCTGATTTAACAAAACTGCTGTCATAGGTGTTGTTGTTTCAAATCCTATAGCAAAAAATATAATCTTTTTTTCAGGTCTTTTTTCTGCTATCCTTATACACTCCATTGGCGAATAGACAAATCTTACATCAGCCCCTTTACTTCTTGCATCTTGCAAACTACCATTGGAGCCTGGGATTTTTATTATATCTCCTAAAGTTACAAGTATTACATTTTCTTGCATACTCAATACATATGCATGGTCAATTCTCTCTTTTGGCATAACGCATACGGGACATCCAGGACCGTGAATAAAGTTGATATTTTTAGGCATTAACTGAGGAAGACCAAACTTCATGATAGTATGTGTATGACCTCCACAAACTTCCATGATATTTATAGGTTTTTTTAGTTTCTCTACATCTTTTGCAATAAGTTTGGCATAAGCTTTGATCGTGTCTGCATCACGAAAGTTATCATAAAGGTTCTTAAGTTCTAATCCCATTAGCTTTCCCTATTTGGGCATTCATCATCTTCTAAAATTGCTTTTTTTCTCTCATCTTCATCCATAAGCTCTAAAATTTCTTTATATGTCTCTATGGATTTTAAAGCTTCATCTTCATCTATTTTATTCATAACAAATCCTATATGAAGTAAGACATAATCACCAATCTTTATATCACCTTCACTCATCATCATAAGATTTGCATCTCTTTTAACTCCCATAGTATCAACTGTGCATACAGTCTCATCTTCACTAATTTTTACTACTTTACTAGGAATGGATAAACACATACTATCTTCTCATCTTTCTCTTAAACTCTATCCAATTTGCTACTGCTTTTACAGAGTCTATATCATTTATATTGACTTCTAAGATATCAACATTTGGTTTTATTCGTCTAGCTTCCTTCTTTTCAGCTTCTATATCATACTTAAAGTGAGGGAGAAGATCAGTTTTTGTAATAAGAATAAGATCAGCTTGACGAAACATCACAGGATACTTCGCAATCTTATCTTCACCCTCAGGTATAGATACTAAAACTATATTTAGATGTGTCCCTACATCATATGAAGCTGGACATACTAAGTTTCCTACATTTTCAACAAAACAGATATCAATATTACTTAATGGCATATCATGAAGCCCTTTATGTACCATGAAAGCATCTAGGTGACAAGCTGAACCAGTTTGTATCTGCATAGCTGGAATACCCTTGGCTTTTAATCTATCTGCATCTTTACTTGTCTCAAGATCACCTTCAACAACTCCAAACTTAAACTCTGCTATATCACTCAAATACTCTAAAAGTGTAGTCTTTCCACTACCAGGACTACTCATAAGATTTATGCCAAGTACATTGTGATTATCAAAATGAGCACGATTATGTTCTGCTTCATGGTCATTTTTATCTAGTATCTTTTGTATTACTGATATTGTCTTTGCATCATTTAACTGTGGATTATGATGTAGGTGTTCATGAGCCTTTTGATGATCATGACTATGTCCGTGTGAATGGTTGTGAGTATGTTCACTACCTGTTATTGAGCATCCGCAATCTTTACACATTTATAATTCCCCTATCCTAATAATATATTTGTACCAACAACAAGAGATATCACCCCAGCTATAGTAAAAGTTCTTCTAACATTTTTTATATCTCCTAAAAAATTTTGATTTATAAAAAGTATCAAAAATCCAAAAGATACAAAGACAAGCATAACTCCAGTTGTAAATGCTAAAACCATCATCATATCAACATCTCCACCTTTTACAGCTCCAAGTGTTATAAGCATACCTCTTACCCCTCCTATACCCATTAAGACACCTATACTAAATGATGAAGTTGTATCGATACTGTTATGATTGTGTGATGAACCAAACCATATGTGAAGATGTTCTTTACCATCGTGAAGATGTTTTTTAAGATGTATGCGATCTGTTACTACCATAAATAGTAAGTATAGACCAATCATAATTATAACTGAAGCTGAGATAATATCTCCATAAGCCAAAATATCTTCAGAGATATCTATACTTTTAAGTATTTTTGCAAAAACAAAAAGGCTAAGTCCATGACCTATTGCAAAAAGGGTAGTAATAAGAAGAGTCTTTTTTTTAGCTTTTCCTATAGAAAAATCTGCAATCGCAGTCAAATGATCTGGTCCAAAAGCGTGTAAAATACCATACCAAAATATAACTAATAGTGATAGCTCCATATCCTATACCCTTTAAACTGAATGAGTATTCATATATTACTATCTTTAGTTTTTGATTTTGGTTAAAATTACTCTTTAGTTGTATTTTATTGTTACAATAGTGATATAATTTCATTTACTAAAAGGGATAAGATGAAAATTGTCATTGTTGGTGGGGGTATAGGTGGTACCTATGTCGCTAATAAAATCAAAAAAAGTGATTCAGATATTGAGGTTATTATACTTACCGATGAAGCATATATGCCCTATGACAGAATACATTTATGTAATCTTATCGATGAAAGTGATACAGTAGATTCGATTGCCTTAAGTCTTGAGCCTGCTGTTAAAGTGAAACTAAATCAAAAAGTAACGAAAATTGATAAAGATGCTAAAAAAGTGATAACGCAAAATACTCAATTTAGTTACGACAAGTTGATTATAGCAACCGGTTCGATTCCTAAAGCCCTGTTTGATATCTCAAATATCAAGAATATATCACTATTTAGAAGTGCAAATGACAGTAAAAAAATCAAAGATGGTATCAAAAATAGAGAAGTTGTGATTGTTGGTGCCGGTCCGATCGCTTTAGAGCTTTTGGAAACGCTAAATCATATGCCTTCTGTTAAAAAAATTATCCTTTTAGTCAGAAGTGATACATTATACGATAGAACACTCTCTGCAGAGTCAATTAAAGTGATTGAATCAACCTATCTCAAAAGTGGTAAAGTGATGATTTCTTATCAAGATGAGATTGTTGATAAAAAGATTGTTGCTAATGAACTCAAGGTTTTAATAACAAAAAAACATAAAATAGAGAATCCATTCTTAATATTTGGTGTTGGGATTGAACCAAATATCGATTTTGCAAGAGATAGCTTAAAGTGTAACAGGGGAATTTTAACTGATCTTTATATGAAAACGAGTGATAAAGATATCTATGCCGTGGGTGAAGTGGCAGAAGTTGAACAACTTGGTTTTATAGCAGGACATGTTAAAGAGTGTATCTTACAGGCTGATGTGGCGATAGCAGATATATTAGCAACTGAAAAAAAAGAGTTTGAATGTGAAGTAACAATTGACATGCTAAAAGTAGGAGAATTTAATCTAGTAGAGGTCAGATCACCAGATTTTACCAAAGAGTATGAAAAGATCTTGATCACTTCAGATCAAGATCAGAGAATTGATGAGTATTATCTCCATGATGACAAACTGGTACGATTTATCGGTATCAATTCCAATGTTGATATCGGATACCTGGAAAATTTGATGAAAGATAAAGAGAGTGTTGATATTTCATATCTTTATCAAAATAGGTTACTTTCAAAGAGAGGCAGATTGATTTGTAGCTGTGAACATGTTTATCAAAAAGATATTGAAGAGTTGGTAGCCAAAACAGGTATTGCAAACTTTCAGGAGTTAGCACCTTTTAGTCAAGCTGGCAGGGTGTGTGGCAGATGTAAAAAGATGGTAGAAAATCTCATTGATGCATCTCAATGTTTAGTAGATCCAAATATGCCAAAAAAGAGTTTAGAGGATATTGAGCGGGAAGAAGAGATTAAATTGGCTAAAAAGAGGATAGAGAAGTTTAACAGACTCCATCCGCAAAATCAGTTGGATAGTGAAAATCTCTCTTGTGCTCTTGATGCATTTGAAATTAAAACTAAAGAGGTTAACAGTTGGATATCTATGGTTACAGCAACTATGCAGTTACATCCTGAGTTTGAAGGTGTGATTAAAGATGGGATTAACACCTTGAACAAAGTACCAATCATTTGGTTAGAACTTTCAGACTGCTCAGGAAACTCTGAAGCATTTATCAAATCTTCACATCCAAGTATTGAGGATTTGATTTTTGATTATATCTCTTTGGATTATCATGAACTCTTAATGAGTGCCAGTGGAGATCAGAGTGAGAATGCACTAGAGTATATTATAACCCATGAAAAAGGAAAATATATATTGATTGTTGAAGGGGCAATCCCCTTAGCAATGGATGGTAAATTTCTTCGTATTGGATCAAAAGGGGAAACAGGTATCAAACTTTTACAAAAGTGTGCCAAAGACGCAGCGATAATCATGTCAGTTGGCAGCTGTGCGTTTGATGGTGGTGTGGTAGCAGCAGCACCAAATCCAACCCAAGCAGTTGGGGTAAGTGAAGCATTGGATCAAAAGGATATCATCAATCTACCAGGATGTCCAGTCAACCCGATTAATATAGTAGGTACACTACTCTCTTATCTTATGTTTGAAGAGTTGCCTCCACTTGATCAGTTCAATCGACCGCTATGGGCATATGAAGGTAGAATTCATGATAATTGTGAGAGACGCGGACATTATGAGCTTGGTGAATTTGTCCAAGAGTGGGGTGATGATGGTGCTAGAAAAGGGTGGTGCCTTTTTGAGATGGGATGTAAAGGTCCCTATACCAATGCCAACTGTCCAACAATGAAGTTCAATAAAGGAACCAGCTGGCCTGTACAAGCAGGACATGGATGTATGGGATGTGTAGAGATGGGATTTTTTGACAAACTTGCCAATGAGAGAAAAGTGGAGAATGAGAGCATAAAATGAAAAAGATAGTTATTGACCCAATCACAAGAATCGAAGGGCATTTACGGGCAGAAGTAGAGATTGATGAAAACAATATAATACAAGAAGCGTATATCAGTGGACAGCTTTTTCGAGGTATTGAGATTATTATGAAAAATCATGATCCTAGAGATGCAGGATTGTTAGCAGGTAGAATCTGCGGTGTCTGTACCAATTCACACTTTCGTGCTGCTATATCTTCTGTAGAAGATGCATATAGTATTAATTTGCCTAAAAATGGCGAAATTATCAGAGATTTGATGTCATTGGCACTTTTTTTACAAGATCATGTGGTGCATTTTTATCATCTGCATCTTTTGGATTTTGTAGATGTTACTAAAGCTCTCGAAGCAGATCCCAAACTTACTAGTAAAATAGGTCATAAATATTCACTTAGACCTTATGCAAATTCACATGCACACTATATCGGTATCAAAGAGAAATTACAGAAGTTTGTTAAAGCTGGAAAACTTGGGCTTTTTAGTAATGGCTACTGGGGACATAAAGCATATAAACTTACAGCTGAAGAGAATTTGCTTTTGCTTTCACACTATCTTGAAGCATTAAAATTTCAAACCAATATCTCTAGAGCTATTGCAATTTTTGGTGGAAAAACACCTCATCCACAATCAATTGTTGTCGGTGGTATCACAAGTGTTGCTGATATGCTCAATCCTCAGCGGTTGAATGATTTTATCTTTATTCTTAAAGATGCTAAAGATTTTATTGATAGAGCTTATCTTCCAGATGTAAAGTTGCTCACATGTGCATATAAAGATGAAATCAAAGCAGGTTTGGGAAAAGCAAATGGAAACTTTTTAAGTGTTGGTGGCTATCAGTTTGATGAAGAGAACAATCTTTTTGAAGAGGGTGTGATTTATGGTCATGATTTTGAGAATGTTGAAGTTTTTGATGAAAGTAAAATCAGAGAAAATATTGAGAGGGCATGGTATGATGGGGATAATATTTGCTATACTGATCTTAATGAAGATGGTACATTAAAAACAGCCCATAAAGATGATAAATATAGTTGGATTAAATCACCAAAGTATGATGGTAAAATGATGGAGTGTGGTCCACTTGCAAGGGTACTTATCAGTTACCAGAGAGGAAACAGATTTATTAAACCTTTTGTAGATGAATTTATAACTGAGTGTGAATTGGAGTTAACTGATCTCTCCACAACTATTGGACGAAATGCAGCTAGGGCGATAGAAAGTGCCTATATATCAGAGTATATTTTCAAGTTTATTAATAGATTAGTAGAAAATATCAAATATTATGATATTGACACTTGGAGCAGATATCAGTTTGAGGAGTTGACAAAAGATACAAAAGGGAGGGCTTTTTTTGAAGTACCTAGAGGTGTTTTGTCACACTTTGTAAAGATAGAGGAACAAAAGATCACACACTATCAGGTCATCGCACCAACAACATGGAATGCAGCACCTAAAGATTTGCAAGGACAAAGAGGTGCTTATGAAGAGGCACTTATCGGGATTAAGCTAGAAGATCCTTCAAAACCATTAGAGGTTCTACGAGTGTTACACTCTTTTGATCCTTGTATTGCATGTGCTGTGCATATTATAGATGCTAGAGGAAAAGAGCTTGGAGAGTATAAGATTCATACTAGTTGTTGAGTTGCAATTTGCCCAAGTGAAATTCCTCCATCATTTGGTGGTATCTCATTTGGTACAATCACTTCAGGAAATTCTTTAAAAATAAGCTCTAATAAAACTCTATTTTGAAATACTCCACCACTAAGTACCAATGGTAAATCATAATCATTTTTTACTACTTTTATAATTTCTACCAAAGTATTAAAAAACTTTGAAACTGCTATATCTGTCGAATCTTTTAGTATCTCTTCTATCATAGGCAAGATATCTATCTTTTTATCTTTAAATGAAAATGGATAACTATCAACTATACTATCATCATAAAGCTCTTCCAAAAGCATTCCACTCTCACCTTCAAAACTCATCACTTGGCAAACTCCAGTTAGTGAAGAGATAGCATCAAACAATCTCCCACATGAAGAACTAAATGGAGCATTTAACCCTTTTTGCCACATGATAAACTGAGTTTTAAGCTCATCTTTTTTAAATGCTTTCGTAGTTGGATTTTCCATACTCAAGACTTCCTCACCATAAAGCTCGAACAAAAGACTTAACGCTACTCTTTTTGGCTCTTTTATAGCTTTTGCTCCTCCTAGAAGTTTAAACTCTCTCAAGTGAGCTACTCTTTTATAATCTTTATAGTCACAAACTAAAAACTCACCACCCCAAAGGTTACTATCATCTCCAAAACCAGTACCATCAAATGCCACACCCAAAACCCTACCTTCTATCCTCTTTTCAGCCATTACAGCTAAAATATGGGCATAGTGGTGCTGCACCTCTTTAACAATTGTATAATTTTGTTTTGCATACTTTGTAGATTCATAGTTTGGATGTTTATCACATACCACAAGATTAGGTTTGAAATCATAAACTCTTTTTAAACTCTCTATATTTTTATGAAAATACTCAACAGACTCAATAGTATCAAGGTCACCTATATGAGGAGAGAGTATAACTTCATTATCAAATCCTATAGCAATAGTACTTTTTTGATTTGCTCCAAGAGCCAATATATTTTTATCTAGTTTAAATGGGAGTTTTATAGAACTTGGAGCATACCCCCTTGCTCGTCTTATCATAATAGTTTGCTCATTTACAACCATAACTACACTATCATCGCAACCATTTACAATCTCTCTATTATGATCAAGTACATAGTCATAAACACCCTCTAACTTTTTTAGTGACTCTAAGTTTGTATATATTGGCTCATCTGTAACATTTGCAGAAGTGGCAACAAGTGGTTTATTAAGTTTATGAAGCAAAAAAAGATGAAGAGGAGTATATGGTAAAAACAATCCAATCTTTGAGATATTTGGAGTCACACTATTAGCTAGAGCCTGTTTTGATTTTAGTAAAACTATCGGTCTCTCTTTTGATGTTAATAACCTCTCTTCATATAAGTTAATATAAGCTAACTCTTTGGCTACCTTTATATCTTTTACCATGACAGCAAAAGGTTTACTAAGACGTCTCTTTCTCTCTCTTAGCCTTTTTACAGCCTTATCATCTGTCCCATCGCAAACTAGATGATAGCCACCAACTCCCTTAACAGCTAAGATCTTTCCATCTCTTAAATACTCTACAACCCTATCAATATCCATAGAGAGCTTCGGACCACAATCATGACATCCAATTGGCTGTGCATGATATCTTCTATCATTTGGATTATTATACTCACTTTCACAAACTTTGCACATCTCAAAACTACTCATAGAGGTATTTTCTCTATCGTAAGGCAAAGTTTTTATGATAGAGTATCTAACACCACAATCTGTACATGTGATAAAAGGGTGTAGATATCTTCTATTTGATTTATCAAAAAGCTCACTCTCACAAGCTTTGCATATAGATATATCAGGAGGTATAAGAGTTGTTTTTTTACCATTATACAAACTCTCAATGATAGTAAAATTATCAAAAGATTTAAAGCTTAACTCTTTAAAATCGATCTTATCTATTTTACTTAAAGGTGGAGCATCACTTTTTACACTCTCTATAAAAGTATTTAACTCACTCGTTGTTGCATTTATAAATATTTCTACACCACTTGAACCATTGCTAATAGTTCCATTTAGAAAAAGTTTATGGGCTAACTGATAAATAAATGGACGAAATCCTACGCCTTGAACTCTTCCTGTTATATCTACTCTATAAGTAATTTGTTCCATATATCTCATTCCCATGTCCAATCGGATAGTTAACATTTAGTATTGGTTTTTTTAATGCTAGATTTCTCTGTATTCTACCCCAAAGTGCCTGATTCGCAAATGTTTCACCACTAAGAGTTAAAGTAGTTGATTTTGTTTTATTCATCAGTTGATTTACAATATCTGCTATATAATCACCAAAACTCTCATATATGCTGTAACACAAAAGCCCAGCATCTGCATCTGTTAGTTTATAGCTCATCAGTGAAGCAATATAAGCATAGTTATTAAAATAATTATCTTCAACTTTTATATCTATTTGAACTCCACCTTTTCCCATAAATGTAAGAGCAGTTGCACTTATGCCATCAAAACTTTCGTTTTCAAGCTCTAGTAATATTGCTGTTACATCAAAGATATTGTATTTATTATCTAATTTATCCAATCTCTCATAAAGATCTGGAAACTTCTTTTTAAAATTCTTTACCAATCTATCTGAACCATTTCGAAGATTTGTGATATTTTCAAACAGACTTTTTGCATTAAATTCTTTTGGAGACACTATATCTATAACCTCTTTTTGGTTGTAGTATAGAAAGTGTAGTTTATCATCAAAATGTACTCCTATAGCTTTCTTGGTTAGCCTATCATGTTCTGCTAAGACTGATAACATTGATGCTTTAAATCCATCAAATTTATATATATTTTCAAACTCAAGCTCTATTGGCTCATCATTCTCTATATAAACTTCAGATGCGGGTAATTTTGAGAAGTACTCTATTTTATCTATCACACCATCAACACTTATAAAATCATTAGCAAAACTCAAACGACCTCTTTTGGGATTAGTTATAGTTTGAGGATATATTAATCTTTCCCCACTTATAAGAAGTTTTATATCTTGGTTTATAAATAGCTTAAAATCATTTTGAGTTTTGATAGGTATATCAAAATCTATCAAAAAATCTCCATCACTATCATCTTCACACTCTTTGTATGCTACAAAATCCAAACTAAGTGTCATAAGCTCTTTTGCTAAAAGCATACTCATCCCATCATCAGGATATTTACACCATAAACTGCTTTCATATAACTTTTTTAATTCTGTAGACTTTGTAGCAATCCTAAGTAGAGGTCTTTCTATACTTAAAAGTGCATTGAACTCTTGTGGAACCATCATGAGATGTTCATTTAGTTTTGAAGCATCTGTTATAAGCAAAATAGATTTATCAAGCTCACTTTGTTGGGTTGGTTTAAAAAACTTTCGTCTACCAAAAGTTGTTTGCATAATCACAACTTTTCCTTTAGATATAGCTTTAGCAGCTACTTCAAAAAGTTTTCTATAACTTCCCTTATCATTTGCATATCTTTCATCTTTTTTATCTAGCATCTTTAGCGATATGCCACAATCTATACATGATATAAGTGGATAATCTCTTCTTAAAGGGTTCTCTTTCATCTCATTTTGACAAGCTTGACAAGGAGATAAGAACTTCATAGTAGAGTTTTTTCTTTTATATGGATATTGTTCTAAAAAGGAGTGTCTACTACCACAACAATTACATGATGTGAATGGATAATAGTATCTTCTACTGCTAACATCAAACATCTCTTTTTGACAACTTGGACAAAGAGCTAAATCAAGTGGTAAACTGTTTTCAACTATTGTCTCAAACTCTGGTTTTTCATCTGCTAGATAGTGTTTGCTTTTTCCTAAGTTTATAGAAGCTGGAAGATTTGACTCTAAATCTTTTAAAAACTCTTCTAATTCTGGCTCATCTTTTTTAGATACTAAGATGATTTTATCTTTTGTATGGTTGATATCTAAATCTACTGAAATCTTTTTTGCTATGGCTTTTATGATATCTGATATATAACTTTTATTGCTTTTAAACTCTATCTCAAAAACAAAATACATTCATTTCCTTATATGTGAATTTGTTGTGTTGGGTTTGCATACTCTTTTATAATTTCTTTTAGTGTTATCTCATTATTTTTTTTTGTTAGCTGCATACCACTGTCCTTTAGTGAATCTAGAATTTTTTTTATAAGTTTTGGGAAATTATCTTGAACTTTTTGGGTTAGATTTGCTTCAACAGGTATGATGTTATCTGGCTTCATAGCGATTATTTCAACTTTTGCCATCTCATCATCCAAGATAGAACATATCTCTACCATCTGTACAACTTCTACTTCATTTGCACTTTGCCTTGTTGTACCTTGGCTCATAAGCTCATCCTTTGAGAACCTAAAAATATCTCCAGAGTTTTTACCCTCTGAAGTGGTACTAACTATAAATACCTTTTTATACTCACTAAAATAGGTCATCAAAGTAAAACCAAGTCCACCACCATCTAAAACCGTAAGATTTTTAGAATAATCATAGTTTCGTTTTATATACTCAGAAGCATATATGCCTAAACCATCATCACAAAACATGATATTGCCAATACCTATAAGAGCAAAAGAGTTATCCAAACTATACCTTTAAGTTACATAAATTCATAAGGAGGTATCATCTATAATAAACATTAAAGGGTGAAGCCTATTAGTACCACCACTTAATGTTTAGTGATAAAGCAGAGGAAACCCCTCTACTTATCGTCTTTGACAAATTTATTACCACCAAAAACAATAGAGATATCTCCCTCTTGCCAAAAAATTGTTCTCCATATCTGATAATAGATATGAAAAACAACCCAAACAATTATAAACCACATAGCATAATGGTGAGTAATTCTAACATCCATGATATTTACTCCCGTTGCTGTTGAGCCAACAAGCCAAGAGCTTACAGGCAGAGTCCAATCAGTCACTAGATGAAGCATAGACGGCCACCAAGAACCAATGCTACTAAGTCCCGATCCTAAACCGTGTACATATAATTGAAGTCCAGTAAAAAGCATCCAAGCTAGTAATAGATGAAAAATCGTAAAATAGACAGTATTAAAACTATCACTATGAGATGAATCAAAGTTTTTTCTACGATTTAAAGTTATAAGATTTATCAAAACCTCAAAAAACTCTTTTATATTTGTTGGTGTTGGAATCAACTTCATAATTGGCTTCTCAA
Organism: Campylobacterales bacterium; assembly: GCA_027066435.1. GTDB lineage: Bacteria > Campylobacterota > Campylobacteria > Campylobacterales > QNZT01 > SZUA-1433. The sequence continues at coordinate 6,363 of JAMONX010000129.1, read as the reverse complement.
ATCTTGAAAAGAAGAAAAGATAAGCCACAATAATAGAAGTTACATCAAAGATTATAGCCACTATAAAGTGTCCCCATCTGTTCCATGCCATAACATACTTATCAACTGCTGGATCTGCAATAAAACTCTGATAATACGGAGCTGCAATATATAATCCAGTAATTATAGCTACTATCATAGATATTGCATTGACCCAGTGGATAAGCCTCATCGCACTAGTCATCCGTTTTACATTCTTATACCCTTTCATAATAGGCTCCTTTAAAATGTACAGTTAGGATCAACTTTGTAAACAGCTAATTCCTTACCTTTTGTATCCATAACATGAACGGCACATGCAATACATGGATCAAAACTATGAATAGTTCTTATAATTTCCAAAGGCTCCTCTGGATTTGCAACTTTTGTACCGATAAGACTTGCTTCATAAGCTCCTAGTTTTCCATCTTTATCACGAGGTCCTGCATTCCAAGTTGAAGGAACAATTGCTTGATAATTTGTAATTTTTCCATCTTTTATATTTACCCAATGACCCAATGCACCACGAGGAGCTTCAGCAAGTCCAGCACCTTTACAATCAACTGCTACCTCATCAAAATCAAACTCTGTCCATGTACTAAGATCGCCACTAGCAGTATTTTTAGCTAACTCATCAACCCAATCCATCATAACATCTGCCATAAGCTCAGTCTCAATTGCTCTTGCCGCTGTCCTTCCAATAGTTGAAAATAGTACAGTTACTGGAAGATTTGCTCTCTTTAAAAAGTTACCTACATATTTTGTAATTCTTTCATCCCCTTTTACATAACCAATAACCATACGAGCAAGAGGTCCAACTTCTATGGCTTTTCCATCATATCTTGGAGATTTTATCCAAGAGTATTTCTCATCAGTTTTAAGATAAGCATATCCATCATCTTTTTTCTCTAATCCTGTATAGTTAGGTATAGTCTCTCCAACATAAGGGTGAAGAGGTTTATCACCTTTATACCATGCGTGAGTTACATCTTCTGTTATTTTATCTGTATCAACTTCTAGTGCTTTTGATATATCACCATCTAAAACTAAACCTGAAGGAAATAGTTGATCAGCTTCATAAAAGCCTGTATCATCAAGTTTAAAATCACCATAACTCATAAAACTTAAAATACCTCCACCAGTTCCACCTATACCTTTATATGTTGCATCTTTATCCGTAGCTTCATCGGCATACATAGTCCCTGCCATATAAATATCTGGAAGATATGCACCTTTTATAAAGTCTGTTCCATCTTTTAAAAGTTGTTTAAACAGAGCAATTCGTGATGGATTTTGTATGTCTTGAACACAAGTGACACCACCAACAACTATGGATTGAGGATGTGGATTTTTACCACCAAAAATTGCTTGCATTTTTCCTAAATCTCTTTGAATATCTAAAGCTTTTAGATAGTGTGTAACACCTATTAGATTTTGTTCAGGAGTTAGTTTATAATGTTTATTTCCCCAGTATCCGTTTCCAAATATACCTAAGCGACCCTGCTTGGCAAACTTAATAACTCTATCTTGAACAGCTTTAAAATCTGCCTCAGCTGACGTGTATGGTTTATAACCAGAAATACCTGCCCATTTTATAGCTTCTTGGGCTGTCTTTGCAGGATCAGCTTTTGTAGCTGAGATGATATCAACAAAATCAAGAGCATGTAGATGATAAAAATGAACAAGATGATCATGTATATAAAGTGCACCTTGAATTAAATTCCTAACAAGTCTTGCATTTTTAGGGATTGTTATATTAAAAGCATCTTCAACTGCTTCTATGGACCTTTGATAGTGAGTACCTGTACAAACACCACAAATTCTCATAGCAAGAAGTCCAGCATCTCTTGGGTCTCTATCTTTTAAAATTGTCTCAATTCCTCTAAACATAGTTGATGAACTAAATGCATCTACAATTTTATTATTTTCATCAATCACAGCTTCAATTCTAAGATGTCCCTCAATTCTAGTGATTGGATCAACGATAATATGTTTTTTGCTCATTACTGATTCTCCTCATTACTTTTTTTACCACCAACAATACTTGCCGCTGCATGTATACCTATACCAATACCAGCTGCTGTTAAGAGTCCCAAGCCAAACTCATCAACAGTTTTCTCAACCCCACCAGTTGGTGCTTTTATATGAGCATTTGACATTGGTCTCTCATATGCATATTTATCCCAAAAATCAGGTTCCGAACAACCTATACAACCTCTCCCAACTCCAACAGGCCAGTTAACACCCTCGTTGTAACGAATAATAGAGCAGTTATTAAATGTCATAGGACCTTTACAGCCTACTTTATATAAACAGAAGTTATTTTTAGCCCCTTCATCTCCCCACTCTTCAACATACTCACCAGCATCAAAGTGTGCTCTTCTTTCACAGTTATCGTGTATTCTATAACCAAATGCAAACTTAGGTCTTAGAAGTGAATCAAGCTCAGGAACTTGACCTGTTAATACATAATGTAAAATTACACCAACCATATTTGAAGGATTGGCAGGACAAGCAGGAATATTTATAATAGGTTTCCCTTTTACAACATCCATAACACCAACAGCATCAGTTGGGTTTGGAGCAGCAGCTGGAACACCACCAAATGTAGCACAACTACCAACAGCAACAATAGCAGCAGCATCACTAGATAATCTAATTAGTTGATCTTTAAAAGTTTCACCTTTTGCACCATTTGTTCCATAGAGACCATCCATAGCCATAGGAACAGCACCTTCAACAAATAATAAATACTTTCCTTTGAAGTGTTCAACTGCCTCTTCTAACTGTTTCTCAGCTTGATGACCTGATGCCGCTTGTAGAGTATCGTGAAACTCTAAAGAGATGATATCAAGGATGATTTCATCAACTTTTGGTCCATCACTTCTTATAAGTGCCTCAGTATTTCCAGCGCAGTCACTAAGCTCAATCCAGATTACAGGAACTCTATTCATAAGTTCTGCCGCTTCTGCTACTAAGGGAGTAAATACCGAGGGAAGCATAAGCATCGCAGTTGTTGCAGATGCCCACTTCATAAAATCCCTACGATTTACACCCTCATCAAATATTGTCTCTTTAAAATCTAGTCTATTTTTAAGAGGTGTTAACTCTCTAAGTTCACTCAATCTATCTTCACACTGTTTAAAAAGCTTCTCATAGTAAGCCTCACCTCTGTTTGTCTCAACTTTTGCACTTTTTGCATCAAAAAGTTTTTTTACTGACTCATACCGTTTATCAGCCATCAAAGCCTCCTTATTTGTAAATGAATACTCATTCAGTATTGTAGTGGAGCTTTTCTTTAGTCATGGTTAAAACATAGATTGACATATAAAAAACTATTATAATTGGGAGTTAAATTATCTTATTTAATGAGTAGTGCAAACTGAGCAAATATCAAAAGATTTAAAGACAAACTCAGCGATATCAGTATCATTGAGACCTATCATTGCCTTTTGAGAAATACCTAAGTTATCTTTATCTCCATTGCTCAAATTCCATTGCGTAGGAGTTATAATCTCATATGATTTTATAATCCCCTTCTCTAATTCTACCTTATGTATCAAAGATCCACGAGCAGCTTCAATCGAACCTACACCAACACCTGTTATCTTTTTGATAGAAACTGTTGGCTTGATAAATGATGGTTCATTTAAATCAATTTTTCTTAACAACTCAAGTGAATGATATAGAAGTTGTAAACTCTCACAACTTCTAGCGAGTATACGAGAAAAAAGGCTATCGCCATATCTTCTATGTGCATCTTTTATGAGTGGAGTTTTTAAAAGCATCGCACGACTAAGAGGTCCTACTTCATAAAACTTATGTTTATAAGAGACATTTTTAGCCAAAGAGTTAGAGTTTGAATCGATTTGAAGATAAGATTCTGATATGTTTGGCTGAACTCTTGTTATTATAGACTTGCCTCTGTTAAAATAACTATTATCTCCAAAAACTATAAATCTATCAAAACTCTTTCCTAAATCTTGCCAACCATTATCTAATATCATCTTCAATAGTCTTGGTAAATCACCATCTTTTTCCAATAATGTCTCTATCTTTTGACATGAAAGAAGCTCTTTTGTATCAGCTTTTACTAAATTATTTTCAAAAAAAGATATACTCTCTTTTATAAGATTTTTCACTTTTATGATGTCCATAGATGTTATATCACTTACTACTCCACCTACTATGGCATATGAGTTATGAGGATACTGACCACTAAGATGAGCAATAGCTTTACTCATCAAAGATGCTCCCTTTGAAGCCACTATAATTTTTTGTTTCTCACCAACCAATGGTAAAAGGGTTAGATAAAACCACTTAAAATGATTCTGTATAATTTCAAAATTTAGTGTAAGCTCCCGTATAATTTCAGCCTTTTTAGAAATCTCAATATCTTTATAACAATCTTCAAGTGCTTTTACAGTAGCTATAAGATGGGCATGTCCACATATACCACAAACTCTAGGATTTATAACAAGTGCATCTTCAGCAGCTCTTTTTTTTAGTATATCTTCAATCCCTCGACTTGATAAAAATGATATATCAACATGCAAAATCTTATTATCTTTAAAGTGATAGTTTAAAGTTGCTTCACCCTCAATCTTTTCTATAAGTTTTTCAATGGTAATTTTTTTCATATTCTTAAAAACCCCTCTATCTCTTTTATCATCTTTTGATTAATAGATACCTCTTTGGCATATTTACTCCAGTTGCTAACTGCCTCTTTTACCTCGTCTATTATCTTATTCGCATCTTTGATATTGTGTTTTTTTGCAAGTTGCTTTAGATGATTTATTGTTGGGTTTTTTCCTTCATTTATATAAGTTGTACTGTGTTCACCAGCTGGACCAAATGAAAATGTAACATCATAAACAGGTGAGAGATTCCATTCGCCCTTTTCATCCATCAAAAATGAGAAGTTTTTAGAGTGATCATCACGATTGTGAGCAAAAAGATTAAAACAAGCAAGTCGAAACATCTTTTTTTGCTCAGTAAAGTTCTTTGTCAAGTGCAAACACAAAGAGAGTAAATCATCATAATCAAGAGTAGGAAATCTAAAATCACTATGAGTCAAACCAGCAACAGAGTGCATATGAATCCTATCATCTCTCACTCTATCAAATCTTTTTGTAGCAAAATATCTTCCTTTTTTACTCTCTAAAAGAGAAACTTCAGGAACTTCCAAACCAGCATCTTTGGCTAACTGTGCATAAACATACTCAATAGCCCCAACATCTTTTGGATCACTTGAAGATGCAAACTTGACCATCCAGTGAGAAAACCCACTTTTCAAACTCTGTTGACCAGAGATGATGCTCTTTTTATCTTCGCTCATCCCAACCATCACTTTTGGTCTAGCCCCAGCCGATGAACCACCCAAAAGTAACAACTCATCTATCAACTCTTCGCTACTACCTTCCAATATATCAGCAGAACTTTTTGCCAAATCATCAAGTACAATCTCATCAAAACTAAACTCCTTTGTTTTATGACAAGGTTCATAACTCAAAGCACCCATACCAAAATTACCAACATAAGAGAGCCTATCAAGTGGAGTTAAAGAGTTTGGATTTACTCCCAAAGACAATAGGTGCCTATCCATAAGAAGCCTACCCCAACCATCAGGAAGAGAATCTGCAAAAACACCAAACAGATTGTCATAAGGTGAGTCTTTACACTCTTGAACTCCAGCTTTTAGGGGGAGTTTGTAGGGGGATATTTCAATGGCTGTTTTTAGAAAATCTTTTGAGTATTCAAAGTAGATTTTATTGTTTTTTTTGGCTAAGGTTCCTAGTTTGTTTTTTTGTGTTGAGTGGTTTAGATAAATTGTTAGTTTTTGGATATTCATATTTTAAACCTGCTAATTGAAGAAAATTTAGATTTTAACTTTTTGACTTTTCCTTGGTGTATTTTTGAAAAGTTTACTATGAAAAATAGATATAAATTCCCAATCTTTTTTTCTATTTTTTTACCTCTAAGTAGTGAAGGTATCTTTCTAATTAGGTTATCAACTTTTTCTTTATCATCAAATAACTCTTTTATAAAATTAGGATTCTTATGAAATAAATATACTAAAAAATCATATTTATATTTACTTCCATCAATATTACTAATATTATTAAAAATTGTCTCTTGTATAGAGTTTTTATTCTCTTGAATAATTCTATTTGATAGTTCTTTATTGTTATCTTCATCAAAAGACTTAATCAATAATAAAGAAAAGTGATATCCATCATCACCATGAAATTCCATTTTATATTTTTTACCTTCTTTAAGCCTTTTTTCAGATAAGTCAGGGTTGAAAACAACTAATAATTTCTCTAAATATTCATTTTTATCAAT
>JAMONX010000128.1 GCA_027066435.1 Campylobacterales bacterium | reverse complement strand
TACGGTACAGATGCACATAGAGTAATTAATCTTGTGACAGAGGCTGTGTTACAAAGTAAATATAGAGAAGATATTGTTGAAAATAAAAAGCATCAAACTAGTGTTATTATGACTGAGATGGGAAATAGTAGTGTCAATTTTGAGCTTTTTGTTTGGGTTAAGGGTGATGATTTACATAAACCTAAACAAACAGCATCTACATTCTTAATTTTGATTTATGATGTACTTAATAAAAACGGTATAGAAATTCCATTTCCTCAGCAGGACTTACATATACGCTCTATTGATGTGCCTATACCAAATTAATAAGTGCAACAAAAGTGGCAAGTTAAATATAAAACAAAGAGTACAATTACACTTGATAAATTTATTATACGAGTAAGTTAGAGAAAGGTGAAGTTATGAAAAACAAAACAGTTAAAAAGAAAAAAGTGAAAAAGTTCCCTTTGAAAAGGTTATTTAAAGTGACCTTAATATACTTTTTGCTTTTTTTAGTCCTTCTTGGAATGGTGGACTATTATGCGATGATGGTATATAACTTTGCTTTGGTTTTAGGGATTTCAATCCTTTTAAGTGCTCCAGCTGGACTCTATCATGTATTGCGTGAAAAGCGTAGTCATATAGATGATATGGCAGATGAATTATTGTAGGAGTCTTTATGCCTAGTTATCTATCTGTTTTATCGCCGCTCAATTTATTGTAAGCGGTATTAAAGGATTATGAGGTAAATATTATAATGAAAATTTTATATCTATTAGTGATGATAATCAATCTTCAACTATATGCTAACGAGTTATCTATCTCTACAAAAGCAGAACAGGGGCCTATGACGCTTAGTGAAAATTTTAAATTAAGTAAAAAATATTCAATACCTTCTGGTTGGCTACTAGCAAATGCATGTTCTGGCTGTCATGGTACCAATGGAGCAGAGATGGATAATGAGATTCCACCGATAGTGGGATTAGATAAAGTTACCTTTATAAGTATGATGAAATCTTATAAAAAAAAGAAGCCATCTAAATCAATAATTATGACTATCGTAGCAGAACCACTTACAGATAAAGAGATAAAGGTTATGGCTGATTATTTCTCTAAGCAAAGAGTACAAGAGTGGACAAAATCAAACTGGAATAAAGATGTTAAAACACCTCTATGGGCTAAAAAAGAGCAAGGAGATACCAATGCTAAATAAGAGATTATCAAGACGAGATATGTTGAAGTTCTTAACACTATGTGGTCTATCTATGGTTCCACTTGATATATCGGCAAGTTCTAAAACTTCTATGAAAAAAGCTCGTATTGTGATAGTTGGTGGGGGTATAGCTGGGGCGAGTGCTGCAAAATATTTACGACTTCTTAACCCTTTTGTTCATATTACATTGATAGAACCAAAAGAGCAATATATATTTTGCCCTGGAAGCAATGAGATATTTCCAGGATGGAAGAGTGTAAAAGATTTAACTGTGTCATATAGTAGTTTAAAAAATAGATATCAAATAAAAATTATAAAAGATATAGCCCTAAAAATAGATTATAAAAATAAGCAAGTTTCATTGGCAAGAGGAAATAGTCTCTCTTATGATAAACTTATCGTCTCTCCAGGTGCTACACTTGACTATGAAAGGGTAGAGGGGTATAACTTAAAATTAGCACAAAGCCGATTTCCTGCTGCATGGCATGTTTCGCCACAAACACTACTTTTAAAAAAGCAAATTCTCTCTATGCGTAAAGGGGGTACGATGATTGTCTCTATTCCTAAGCCTCCTTATCGTTGTCCTCCAGCACCTTATGAGCGAGCGACATTTATAGCACACATGTTTAAAAAACATAACCCAACTGCCAAAGTGCTTATACTAGACTCTCAAGATAGGTTTGTATTTGACAATGTTTATCCATATTATTGGGAAAAATATTTTAACTTTGGTAGAAAAGATGCACTGATTGAGCGTATTAGACCAAAAGATGGAGGGCATATTACAAAACTTGATGCGAAAACGCAGACTCTAATAGGTCAAAATGGAGAAAAATTTAAAGGAGATATCTTAAATATCATTCCACCGCATAAAGCAGGGATGTTTGCTTTAAACAATGCTTTGACCAAAGGTGATTGGGCTAGTGTAGAGTATCAAGACTATAGTTCAACAAAAAAAAGAGATATTTATATCTTAGGCGATACGATAGAGAGTGCACCTATGCCAAAGACAGGATATATAGCTAGCAATCAAGCAAGAGTAGCCGTCCAAGCAATCAATGATGAACTACTTAACCGTCCTATCGGTACACCTTTTATAGTCAATAATTGCATCGCAATGGTAGAAAAAGATTTTGGCATGACGCTATCTGAAATATTTAGATATGCAGGAAGAGGGAAACAGTTAAAAGAGAGAAGTTATATCCCTGGTGTAGATAAAAATAAACTTCAACAAAAGATGTTAGGAGTATTGGCAGAAGATTGGCAAGAAAATTTTCGTCGCAGTGTCTTTGCATAAGGTGAGAAAGATCTCACCTTTTATCTATCTACAACTCTCCCATCCCTCATCATAACCTTTGATATAAGAGTTGTCATCTAAATAATTATCAGGAATTGCCCAAGTTTTCCAATTACAAGAGTCCTCTTTTCCTTGTGTGTATCCTAAGTTATAATTATCGTTTACAGGTGGATTTGATCTATCACAACTTTCCCATCCCTCATCATAACCTTTTATGTAGGTGGTATTACCTTGATAATAATCCTCTATTGCCCAAGTTTTCCAGTCACAAGCGTCTGCTTTGCCTTTTGTAAATCCTAAATCATAGTCGCTATTATTTGTAGGTGGATTTGATCTATCGCAACTTTCCCAGCCCACATCATAAGCTTTTATGTAAGTATCATTATCTATATAGGCACTAGGGATTGCCCAGTTTTTCCAGCTACAAGCATCTGACTTACCTCTAGCAAATCCTTTGTCATAATCACTATCTCCATTACAAGCAATATCTTTTGAAGTGCTTCCAAAAATTCCATTTATTTTTAGTAAACCACATTTTTTATCACAAGTTGTAACAATTTTTTTATCAGTCCAAGATTGAATTTCACATATAGCTTCTGAGAGAGTTATCTTAGTTCCTGAGTCTATTGCATCTATATACTTGCTAAATCCATTACCTTTTATGGTAAAAATATTATTATTAATATCAACGCTATTGATAAAAATATTAGGAGTTATGACTAAACTCATCGGGTTACTCTCTTTTTCTCCTTTTTTTGCTCTCAGATAGTAATTTCCTGCATCTAAATCTGATGGGATAGTTACTTTAAGTGAAGATACCGATATGAAACTTGGTATCAATTCTCTTACTGTATTGTCATTATTATTCGTTAGTGTAACTATTGATTTATATGTTTTAATGCCTTCTTGAGTTACTATTTTGTTAATCAAAGCTTGACCACTGACAGTAATGGTTGTTGTTGAACCAGCAGGGATTTTGAATTTACTCAAGTTTGCTAATTGGGGTACTATATATCCTTTGCCTGGTATTTCCAACGAGTTTTGCATGCTACCTACATGACAACCTTTACAATCTGCTGAATTTTTACCACCGATATGACCATAAAATGGCTTTTCTTGACCGATTATTATGATTCCATCTCCATCAGAATCAGCTTGAATGCTATGTATGGAGTTTACACCGTGGCAATTTTCACAAGTACGAATTGCTTGATCTCCTAAACCGTGAGGAGCATGACATACTACACATTGAAGTGCTGAAACACCCCATTGACCAATTCCTATGGCGTGATGATTTTTACTGTTTACTTGTACCATTACGCCTGTTATCGCATCTACTCCTTGATTGTGACAATATGTGCAGGCACCTTCACCATTGGGACCTTTACCTCGACTTGTGCGAGGTGTAAATGGTGACACTGGTCTAGTGGGTATATAGTGTCCATCATTTGGATTGTCAATTCTATCCCCATGGCAATATTTACAATTAAGTTTTCTTGCCTGTTGAGTTAAGTGATGTACTGAAGCTTTGCCCTCTACTTGTCTATGACAATTTAGGCAGTCTTTGAAATTATCAGATAATTCATTAGTTGAACTCGCTTCATTCCATTGTAGTTTATGGCAAGATAAACATTTATAAGGTTCACCTGCTGTTCCAAAAGGAGCTTGAGTGCCTTCTTTCATAATTGTATCTACTTTAGCATGGTGGCGGTCTGCTAATATTCCGTCCTTAACAGTGGGTGCAACAAAAGTCCAACCTATCTCATTTCGCTCTGCTTGAGTCAATGTATCAGACTTATGGCAGTAAGCACAGTTTAATTTTTCTAGATTATTAAATATAGAGTCAGGAATACCTATATTTTGATTTACTGGAGGTGGTGGTACATTAGCCCAACTGTATGTAGCACAACTAATTAGTAGCAATAGTAGAAACTTTATATTCTTAAGCATTATCGTCCCTTTAGATAATTCAAGCTATTGAATTAATTTAAATTTTTCCCGAATAATACTATTAAATAGTTGCTATGTGAGTTAATCTTTTAGGTTAATGTATAATATTAACTTATGTTTCAATACTATTTAATAACTATATCTTTTAATTTGTTTTATGTTTTAGCTAAAACCAATGACAGTTTTTGCAGTTGTTGTCATGAAATGTTTTAGTATTATGATGAACATTCTTCACATCTGGACGAGGTCTGCTTATGACTGATCGTTTGATATGACAAGACATGCAGTCTTTTGGTGCTACAAAAGTTAAATTTTCATATATGTGACAGCTAAGACATGTATATATACCCGATGATTTATCTCCTGGTGCCATACTGTCATAAAAACCGTCATAAAATCCCTCTATTTCATTTCCTACTAGATTATGGTGGCGATTGGCATTTGACTCTTTTAGGGCAGGGTGAGGTTGTGTACTGTTATCTCCATGGCATCTTCGACACTCTTTTTCAATTGGTTCATTTTCGTATATGTACATTCCTTCATGTTTTGGCCATAATTCTTTTGATAAAAATCTATGACAACTGTTGCAGTCATCCCTTTCAAAAGCATCGGTATCGTGATGAATATTTTTTACAAATGGATGATCTGGTCTGTCTGGTAGAAGACCTGGTTGGGATATTAGAGTTAGTTTAGGGTGACATTTAATGCAATCTTTTACTACTATTGGTGTTTCATTGTTATATTGATGACAACTTATGCACTCATATATTCCCTTAGAGGTATCTCCTGGTGCAACACTATTGTAATAGCCACTATACAATCCTTCTATCTCTTTTCCTACTAAATCATGATGTCGATTTATATTATTGACTTTTAGTAAAGGATGAGGTTGTTTGTCGATATCACCGTGACATTTGCGACAATCATCAACCGATGGATCTCCAATATAAATTTTTAAACTTGCATGAGCTTTTGGAGTTAATATAAAAGTTAATATAAAAAGTGCACTTACTAAAAAAAGAGTGTGTGGTTTGAGGTTAAGTGACAACATTGACAAATCCTTTGTAAAATAAATTGTCTATAAATAAAGATAACTATCATCAACTATTTGATGCAAATTTATTTTACTATAAATGGTGATATATTGTAATTTCTTTCTTTATATTAGAAATGTAAATGAAATATATGTTACAAAATGTAGCTTAAGGGTGAAATTAGTATGATTTTTTATCATGTTTTTATGCTCTCCAAAGCCTCTTTACAAAGTGAAGTGATAAGTTTGAAGTCTCTCTTTTTTATTGCATCTTGGGGAACTATCCAACTTCCACCCACACATAAGACATTTGGAAGGGCTAGAAAATCATTTAAGTTTTCAAGAGTTATACCACCTGTTGGACAAAAATACATAGATGCAAATGGTCCGTTAAATGCTTTAAGTGCCTTTGTTCCACCAACTACAGATGCAGGGAAAAGTTTGCAGTGAAGAAAACCGTTATTTTTAGCCATCATCACTTCAGATGCAGTGGCGACTCCAGGTATGAGTGCGATATCTAAATCTTTTGAGCATTGCATTAGCTCTTTGTTGATACCCGGACTAAATATAAACTTTGCTCCATGATTTAGGGCAGCTTGAAAATCTTTTTTGTCTATTACTGTACCAGCTCCTACATGCATTTGTGGTAAAGTGTGGGATATAGTGTTTATAGCCTCTAGTGCTTCTTTTGTTCTTAGTGTAATTTCCATGATTTTTATACCACCTTCAAGTAAAGCATGAGCTAAAGGTAAGGCATCTTCTACATTTTCAAGTGCAACTACTGGTACGATTGGTGATATTTTCATAACTTCATCAGCTCTCATGCTCTCTCCTCTCCTATGATATCAAAAACAGATGCACCTTCTTCAGCTCTTCCTACAGAGTGTCTCATAGATGTAAATAGTTCTCGACCAAATCCATATCGGTTGTTAGATAGGTTTGGTTTATCTATCTCTCTTGATTTGATTATTTTATCATCTACCATAAGTTTTATTTCACCACTTTCTATATCAAAACTTACCATATCTCCATTTTCTATTTTGGCTAGTACTCCACCATCAACCGCTTCGGGAGTGAGATGGATGGCTGAGGGGATTTTACCAGAGGCTCCAGACATCCGTCCATCTGTGATGATAGCTACTTTAAAACCTTTCTCTTGCAATACTCCAAGTGGAGGCATAAGTCCGTGAAGTTCAGGCATGCCGTTTGCTTTTGGCCCTTGGTAGCGAACAACTGCTATAAAATCTCTCTCTAACTCTTCTCTTTTAAAAGCACTCTGGAGTTCTTCTTGAGAGTTAAATACAATTGCAGGAGCTTTTATAAAGAGTTGCTCTTTTTTTAAGGCAGAAGTTTTTATAACACTTCGACCGATATTTCCACAAAGGAGTTTCAACCCTCCCTCTTTGCTAAATGGTGAAGAGATAGAAGAGATAACAGTTGCATCTGTAGATGTTTTTAAACCCTCTTTAAAGATTAATTTGTCACTTTGTATTGTTGGTGTTACTATGAAATTCTCAAGTCCAAAGCCAACCACTGTTTCAACATCGTTATGAATTAGTTTTGCATCTAGGAGTTGACTTATCACAACACTCATTCCGCCTGCATCTCTGAAGTGATTTACATCAGCTTGACCATTTGGATACATTTTACACAATAGTGGAGTTGTTTTTGAAATTTTATCAAAATCATCCCAAGTGAGTATGATACCAGCAGCTCTAGCCATGGCTATAAGATGCAAAGTATGGTTAGTAGAACCTCCCGTTGCCATTAGACCTACTATCGCATTTACAAAACTTTTCTCATTTACTATATCGGCAATGGGTTTATAATTTCCTAATGCTTTAGTCATATCTAAAATATTTTTTGCAGACCTCTCAGTTAGCATCTCTCGAAGAGGTGTGTTTGTGTTTACAAATGAACTATTTGGCAGTTGAAGTCCCATCATCTCTAAAAGCATTTGGTTTGAGTTAGCTGTACCATAAAATGTACATGTTCCACTACTATGATATGAAGCAGACTCGACTTTTAAAAGTGCATCTTCACTTATATCTCCTTTTGCAAACTCCTCTCTTACCTTTGCTTTTTGGGCATTGCTAATTCCTGAGGGCATTGGTCCAGCTGGTACAAACATACCTGGCAAATGTCCAAATGCCAAAGCTCCTATTAAAAGTCCTGGAACAATTTTATCGCAAACTCCAAGATACAATGCTCCATCATAAACATTATGTGAAAGCCCAATTGCAGTACCCATTGCGATATTGTCACGGCTAAAGAGACTTAGTTCCATCCCTGGTTGAGATTGTGTTACACCGTCACACATAGCAGGTACGCCGCCTGCCACTTGAGAAGTTGCTCCCAAATCTGTAAGAGTTCTTTTTATAAGAGAAGGATAGAGTTTATAAGGTTCATGGGCTGAGAGCATATCGTTGTAAGCGGTAATAATTGCAATATTTGGTTTTTCCATTGCAGCGATTAAATCTTTTTCATCTTCTTTCATTGGAGCCATAGCATGTGCCAAGTTACTGCATCCTAGCCTTTTTCTATTGACGCCGTGTATTTTAGCTTCTTCGATACGATTTAAATAAATTTTTCTACTTTTTAAAGATCTTTCAATAATTTGCTCGGTTACTTCTTTTATAGTTTCATTCATGCGTAATATACCTCTACATCTTTTTTATCTTGATGTAAAATCGACCGAATTGGCATTGTGTATATATCTTTACCTTCAATTGCTTCTTTATAGATGTTAAGTTTTTTTTCTCCCTCAAAATGTAGATAAAGGTGTTTTGTACTTAAAATAGCTTGAAGTGTTAGGCTCATTCGTATATGTGGTGCATCTTGAGGTTCTATCTGGATGCAAAGCTTTTTGTTTTTTGGATCAAGTCCCTCTTTTAATTTAGGATTATTTGGAAATAGTGAAGCTGTATGTGCATCTGTACCCATTCCTAAAATTAATACATCAAAAGGATAAAGATTAGTTTTAATCTTTGCTTCACAAATTTCTACAGCTTCTTTTGCATCCAAATTATCAACATACATACCGACAAATTTTGCCTTATTTGCTTTTTCTTGAAGTAGATTAGATTTTACAAACTTTTCATTACTATCTTTGTGTGAAGAATCAATCCAGCGTTCATCACAAAGTCCTATGGTTACATTTTCCCACTCTATCTCTATTTTTCGTAATTTTTCAAAAAGTGGTTTTGGGGTGCTTCCACCTGAAACTATAAGTGTAGCAGAGCCATTTTTATCGATTGCATCTTGAAGATTTTTAGCTATAGATTGGCTAAGTTTATCTATTAAATCAACTTTTGTTTCAAATGTATGAAAGTGTATATTGTTACTCATCATGCCAACTCCTTCCATCTCTCTCAATTAATGCAATAGCAGAACTAGGACCACTTGTACCTGCACTGTAACTCTTCATCGCTGGTATATTTTCAGCCCAACTATCCAAAATAACATCCGCCCATTTCCATGCAGCTTCTACTTCATCAAGTCGCATAAATAGTGTCGGATTTGAACGGATAACATCTAGTAACAACCTCTCATATGCTAGTGGTTTTCGTTCTATATTCATAGGAGAGTTTAACTCTAAATCAACTTGTTGGAGTCTCATGTTTTCAGAGAGTCCTGGTATTTTATTCATCAGTTTTAAGCGAATACTCTCATTTGGTTGTAGAGTGATTACAAGAGTGTTTTGTGAGATGCATCGTCCTTTATTTGCAAAGATAGAGTGGGGGACAGATTTAAACTGTATGACAATTTCTGAATTTTTCTTTCTCATCCTTTTGCCACTTCGTATATAAAATGGTACACCATTCCATCGCCAATTGTCGATATCAACACGAATTGCTGCAAATGTTTCGGTATTACTTTCTGATAAACCTTCAATCTCCTTATATCCTGAGACACTTTTACCGTCACTTGAACCTTTTTCATATTGAGCTCTAACTGTTTTTTGTGCTATATCTTGTGAAGTCATTTCTCTAAGTGAACGAAGAACTTTGACTTTTTCATCCCGTACATTGTCTGCATCAAGTGAGCAAGGAGGCTCCATGGCTATAAGACAAAGAAGTTGCAAGAGATGATTTTGAATCATATCTCTTAAAGCTCCATAATCATCATAATATCCACCACGACCTTCAACACCAACACTCTCTGCGACTGTAATTTGAACATGATCTATGTTGTTTGCATCCCAAAGAGGCATAAATATACGGTTTGAAAATCGAAGTGCTATGATATTTTGTACCGTATCTTTTCCGAGATAGTGGTCTATTCTATATATTTGAGACTCTTTAAAATACTTTAATACCTCTATGTTAATCTCTTGTGAAGATGCAAGGTCGCGACCAATCGGTTTTTCAAGTACTACTCTACTCTCTTTGGTTGCAAGCTCCCACCGACTCAATGCTTTACAAATAGCACCAAAAAAAGAGGGAGCTGTAGAGAAGTAGTTGACTCTATCTCTGTGTGGAAATTCATCAAGAGAATTTTTTAAAGCTTCATAACTCTCTTCATCTGCTAAGTCAATCTTGATAAGCCTGAGTTGCTCTTTGAATTTTTCAAATTTCTCTTTGTCAAACTCTCCCTCACCTAAAAATTCGTGAAGTTTAGACTCAACTAATGAGATATGCTCTGCATTATCCATATCAACCCTTGTGGTTAAGAAGATACGGGTTTGATTATCAAGATAACCATCACTGCAAAGATGGTAAAGGGCAGGCATCAATTTTCGAAATGCCAAATCCCCATGACCTCCAAAAATAACAATATCACATAAATTTTTTATTTCGCTCATAGGTCTCTTTTACTTAAATAGATTTTAAATATGCATTTTATCTTGTTAGTATTAAATATAGTTAAATTATAGTGGTTCTATATAGATTCTATTCCCTTAATTTAATGAAATTAAGCTAAACTAAGTGTATGAAAAAAAGAGGGTTAGAGAAGTTTAATAATTTAGTAGATGCATTGTCGCAGCTTCCTACCGTGGGTAAAAAATCTGCAATTCGTTATGCGTACCATATGGTGTTGTTTGACTCATTTTCAGCTCTAAAACTTGCACACTCAATAGAAGATGCAATTAGCAATATCAGAAAATGTACAATTTGTGGAGGTCTTAGTGAAGATGAACTTTGCGATATATGTGCAGATGAAGATAGAGATAAGGGTAAATTATGCATTGTAGAGAGTGCTAAAGATATTCTTGTTATGGAGGATAATGCATCTTATCAAGGTAGATACTTTGTGTTAGAAAACCTCGATTTTGAACAGATTGAGAAGTTAGAGAGGATTGTAAGTTCTGGTGTTTTAGAGATTATCTTTGCATTTAGTCCATCTTTAGCAAGTGATGGTATTATACTTTTTGTTGAAGATAAGTTAAAAAGTTATTCTGTAGAGTTTAGTAAAATTGCCCAGGGAGTTCCAACTGGTGTGAGTTTAGAAAATGTTGATATGATGTCACTATCAAGAGCTCTTAGTGATAGGGTTAGGATATAAAAGCTTTTTTCATATACTTTGTAATCTCTTCTAAGTTAAATTTATTGTCATAAAAAAGATTAAAAGCTAATACTCCTTGATATAGAAGCATATCAGCACCATCTTTGTTTGGTACTTTAAACTCACTAGCCATCTTTAAAAACGGTGTCTTTTTATTGTATATTGCATCTGAAGCAAAACGAGCTTTTTTAAAGATCTCTTCCATTATATTTAGTGGGGCAGGGAGGTTTTCATCTTGTAATCCTGCTGAGGTTGTATTTACCACAAGGTCATATGCTTTTGGTTGAAACTCTTCCCAGGTAAAAGTTTCAAACTTTTTATCAGCAAAAAAAGTTAGACGATTTTGTGAGCGGTTTAAAATTGTAACTTTTATACCGTTTTGTCTAAAAATTGTACTAAGAGCTTTTGCCGTTCCTCCAGCTCCTAATATCAAAACGGTTTTAATATCTCCAAACTCTTTAGAAGACTTTAAAAAACCATCTGCATCTGTGTTGTAACCTATCATTGCTCCATTTTCATTTATAAGAGTATTTACTGCACCTATCTCTTTTGCAACTCCTCTTACTTCATCACAAAGTTTATATGCGATTTCTTTATGTGGGACTGTAACATTTGCTCCATCAAAATCTTTTAGAAATATATCTTTTATTAACTCTCCATCTTCAAGATGAGTTCTAGTGTAGTTAGCGTTTAATCCCAATCCTTTTATAGCAAAGGTGTGCATTTTAGGAGATATTGAGTGTTCTACTGGATTGCCAAATATTGTAAACTTTTTATTTTTCAATATTTAACTTCTCTAAGGTGCTCATCATAGCACCAAGTTTATTGTTTACCTCAAGATACTCTAACTCTTTTTGGCTATCTGCCACTACTCCAGCACCTGCTTGAAAGACTATCTTTTCATCGTTTTTCCAAGCAGTTCGAATTGCAATTGCACTATCCATGTTTCCATCAAATCCAAAATATCCTACCGACCCACTATAAAAGCCTCTTTTTATGCCTTCATATTTGGCTATAAGTTCCATTGCACGAATTTTTGGAGCACCAGTCATAGTTCCTGCTGTAAAGGTAGCAGCAAACAGGTCAAACATATCGTGTTTATCATCTAAGAGTGCATCTATATCGCTAACCATATGCATAACATGTGAATACTTCTCAACTCTCATCATCTCTGTTACTTTTACGGTTCCTGTTTTTGCAACTCGTCCAACATCATTTCTACCTAAATCTACAAGCATCAAATGTTCTGCACACTCTTTTTCATCATTTAGCATCTCATCTGCTAACTCTTGGTCTCGTTGTATTGTATCACCTCGTCTTCTTGTCCCTGCTATTGGGCGAAGTAGAATATGTTTGTCGTGAAGTCCTACCATAACTTCAGGAGAACTACCAATAATCGAAAAATCGTTAAAGTCTAGTAAAAACATATATGGTGAAGGATTTTGGCTTCTTAACACTCTATAAAATGAGAGAGTATCTATCTTGGCATATTGTGTGAAGCGATTTGACATAAGTATTTGAAAAATATCTCCACTTTTTATCATCTCTTTGGAGTCATCTATCATCTTAAAAAACTGCTCTTTGCTAAAGGCAAATGTGCCAAGAGTTGAATCAATAGCACTCTTTTTAATTTTGATACTCTCATAAGGCTCTTGAAGATAATTTATCAAACTATCAAGCTTTTTGGCATAATTTTTATCATGAGCTATGAGTGTGAGTTTATTACTTTTATGAGAAAATGCCAATACTAATTTTGGGCGGATGAGGTCTAAATCTGGAGTATGGAGTTCATCTTTTAGATGATTCATATATTTTTCTAAAGTGGGCTCAAAAATTTTAACAGCGTCATAACCTATAAATCCTACAAATCCATCAATATATCCAATATCTAGTTTGTGGGAAAGTTTAAGATATGGTTTTGTGTCAATTTTTTTATAATATGATTTTAGAAATGAAAAAGGATTTTCTACAATTTCTCTTTTTTTACCATTGTTATCGGTTATTGTAGTAATTTTGTCTTTATATGAAATTCGCTCATTTGCACCAATAAATATAAAACTATAGTTGCCTTTTTCGGAGTTTATAGCACTTTCAAACAGAAAAGAGAGTTCACCTTCAAACTTCTCTTTTAGTTTTGCATATATGGAAATAGGTGTTAGTTGGTCAAAAAGTAACTGACGATACTCTATCACTCTATTTTATCCTATAGATATAAGCACTTGGATTTATAGTTGATTGTACACTATTTAAATCCTCTCTTGCTTCTGCTCTTGTGTTATAAGGTCCGATGAGAACTTTTTTGATATCTTTACCTTTAATCACTACTTTATGAACAATATAATCATAGCCAGCGTTTTTAACCTTTGTAAGAAATCTTCTATCTGGGAATGATTTAGCTGTTGCACCAACTTGAATAAAATAACCACTCATGCTAGAGATTGGTGATGCAGTAGGTATATAATCTTGCTTTGTTGAAACTATAACTTCCTTTGGTGTTGAAATCACAGCTGTTTCTACAACAGGAGTAGACCTACTTGGTTTTAATGCTTCTTCAACTTTTTCTATCTTCTTTTCCACATTTTCTTGAACTACTTTTACAGGAGTTGTTGTAACTTCTTTTATTTTATTTATAACACTCTCTTCTTTTTGTGGAGTTAAATCAGATTTATTTTCCTCTTTTGTAGCAATTTCTCTATTTTCTTGTGCATCTTGTTGTTTTAGTTTTCTAACCATTTCTTCAAATTTTAAATCAGTCTCTGAACTCTCATCTATAATAGGTTCTTCTTTAAAAAGTGTATTTTTAGCTTCATCGAACGCATCTAAGCTTTTATCTGTTACTTCTTGGCTTTTTTGTTCTATGCCTTCACCAATACCAGCCAAATTTTCACTTTGAGAGATATTAGTATTGTTGAACATTTTAAGCACAATAAGTACAACTAAAAATAAGAGTACAGAAGATGCTGCAATTAATAAATACTTTTTTGTTTTATCACCACTTGAGCTATCTTTTTCTAATATAATATCACTCAAATTACTCTCTTTCTCTTTTTTTAACTTTTCTAATTTATCTTCCACGACTTCTCCTTTATTTACATGTGTCTAGCCCATGATGACCCACGCTCTTTTTCGTAGATTTTCATAGGCAAATTTAATATATTAAACTCTCTTGGTATATCTGGGTTTGGGAACATCTTCCACTCTCTTGGTAGTTTTTGTGATAATTTAGCGGATAATGTTTTTGCAAGTTGATGTGCTTCATTAAGTGTTGTGTGACCTTTGTGTACATATAAATGTAAGTGACCAGGTGTTTTACTCTCATAGGCGGTAAAGTTCAAAAATCCCTCTTCACGAAGCATTAATTGTGCTCTATGCCAAAATTTTTCGGTGTTTCTACCATTATAGTCAAAGACTATATTTTCAACTTTATCACGCTCATTTATAAGAGAATGAGCTACAATAATCTTACCATTGCTATAATCACTCATAATAGATCTTGATAGTGGAGAGTCAATTCGCTCATATTTGTCAAAAAATAGTTTACCTTTGTGTTGTTCTTTGTTTACTATTTTGTCATGTTTTAACCAGTAGTGGTTTGTAATCATTTTTATAAGTGAAACATCAACATTGTACATAGTCCTCTCCTAATATATAGCTCTATCATAGATGATAAAATCAGATGCCAACTCTTTCATCTCATCTTTGATTTTAGCATGTAAATCTTCATCGTTGATATTATCTAAAACATCAGCAATCTTTTCTGCAATTACTTCAAATTCTTTCACTTTCATTCCTCTTGCTGTAAGAGCAGCTGAACCTATTCGAACTCCACTTGTAACAAATGGGCTTCTTGTTTCGCCTGGAACTGTATTTTTATTTACTGTTATTCCTGCATTTCCTAAGGCGGCATCTGCATCTTTTCCGCTAAACTCTTTATCTAAAAAGGAGACAAGTACAAGATGATTGTCAGTTCCTCCGCTTACAACATCATAGCCTCTTTTTATAAGCACATCTGAGAGAATTTTTGCATTTGCTTTTACATCTTTTGCATAAGTTTTCCAGCTCTTTTGTAGGTTTTCACCAAATCCAACAGCCTTACCTGCGATAACATGAACTAAAGGTCCGCCTTGAATTCCAGGAAAGATTGCGGAGTTTATCTTCTTTGCAAGCTCTTCATCGTTTGTCATAATCATCCCGCCCCTTGGACCTCTAAGCGTCTTGTGTGTTGTGGTTGTAACAACATCACAATATGGAAAAGGGCTAGGATGTTCATCTGCTGCCACAAGTCCAGCGATATGAGCGATATCTGCAAATAAAATAGCACCGACTGCATCAGCAATTTCTCTAAATTTTTTAAAATCTATCTCTCTTGGATATGCACTTGCTCCGCAAATTATCATCTTTGGTTTGACGATTTTTGCAATATCCATAACACGGTCATAATTTATTCGCCCATCTAACTCAACTCCATAAAAGAAGCTAGAGTAGGTTTTTCCTGAAGAGCTTACTTTTGAACCGTGAGTAAGATGTCCACCATGACTTAGATCCATACCTAAAATTTTATCGTATGGTTTTAAAAGTGCCTGATATACACCTTGGTTTGCTTGGCTTCCTGAGTGTGGTTGGACATTTGCAAATTTACAGTTAAATAGTTCACAAGCTCTATCTATTGCTAACTGTTCTACTTTGTCTGCATATTCACATCCTCCATAATATCTTTTGTGAGGATAACCTTCTGCATATTTGTTTGTAAAAATACTTCCCATAGCTTCCATTACAGCAGGGGAGGTAAAGTTTTCGCTTGCAATCATCTCTAAATGATCACACTGTCTTTTTAATTCATCTTGTAAGATTTCATAAACTATTGGATCATCTTTTTCTAAAAAATTCATTCTTTATCCTCTTCATTTTCTTGTTGTTTTATAGGCTTCATTGCAGGAAATAGTATAACATCACGGATTGAGTGTTGGTTTGTCAAAAGCATTACAAGTCTATCAATTCCTAGCCCTTGACCAGCTGTTGGTGGTAAACCGTATCCAAGTGCGTGAACATACTCTTCATCCATCTCGTGAGCTTCGTCATCTCCATCAGCTTTGTTCTCTATTTGATTTTTAAATCTCTTATATTGGTCGATTGGGTCATTTAGTTCATTAAAACCATTTGCAATTTCAGTTCCAGCTGCAAAAAACTCAAATCTATCTGCAATCTCTGGATTTTCATCACTCCTTCTTGCAAGAGGGCTTATCTCTATTGGATAATGAGTTACAAAAGTTGGATTTATAAGCTTTGGTTCAACAAAATGATCAAACAGTTCGGTTTGTAATTTAACAACCGATAAACTCTTATCTGTATCTAAGTTTTTTTCTTTTAGATATAAGAGCATTGCCTCTTTATCGTAAATAATCTCTTTTGGAACTTCACCAATCTCTACCAATGAATCATCCCAAGATATTTTTTTAAATGGAGTGCTAAAATCAATTTGCATTTCGCCATAACTTAGAGAAGAAGGCAAATTAAGTTCAGATAAGAGTTTTTCGAATAACTCTTCAGTTAGAGCCATCAAGTCTTGGTAGTTATGATATGCCCAGTAAAATTCAAGCATTGTAAACTCTGGATTATGAGTTTGATCCATTCCTTCATTTCTAAAGTTTCTATTTATCTCAAATACTGCTTCAAAGCCACCAACAACAAGTCTTTTTAGATAAAGCTCTGGTGCTATTCTTAAAAATCTTTCGATATCAAGTGCATTGTGATGTGTTATAAAAGGTCTTGCATTTGCTCCTCCTGCTATTGGATGCATCATTGGAGTTTCTACTTCTAAAAAGCCTCTGTTTTCAAAAAAATGTCTGATAATACTAACTATCTTAACTCTTGTTTTGAATACATCTTTTACTTCTGGGTTCATAATCATATCTAAGTATCTTTGTCTATATCTTAGCTCGATATCGACAAGACCGTGAAACTTTTCAGGTAGTGGTTTTATAGACTTTGTTGCAATCTCTAGTGAAGTTGCATTTAGTGATAGTTCGCCTGTTTTTGTGACAAATGGAAAACCTTTTACGCTTACGATATCTCCAACTTCTACAAGTTTTTTTACATTTTTAAACCACTCTTCACCGATACCATCTCTGCTATAGTAGATCTGAAGTACTCCGCTCTCATCTTCTATCTTTGCAAAAGCTGCTTTTCCCATAAGTCTTAAAAATTTTATTCTTCCATTTACACTTAAGCTTTTGCTCTCATCTCTTTTGTTTTCATCTTCTAATACATATGCAAATTTTTCTTTAAACTCTGCGGTTGTTGCTTCTCTTTTTATATTGTGAGGGTACGGTTGTTTCCCTATATCTTTTAAAGATTGTGATTTTTCTATCCTCTGTTGTTCGTACTGATTCTCAAAGATCAAAGTTTCTTTCTCCTGCTTTTAATTTTTCTGACATTTTTGACATACCCCATAAAGTTGCATTAGATGGTCTGTTAAGTTAAAGTTGTATCTTTTTGCAATCTCCTCTTGGAGCTTTTCTATCTGTTCATCTTCAAACTCTACAATATCACCACATTTTTCACATATCAAATGGTCGTGGTGTGGTTTATTTCCAAGTTCAAATTTTTTCCCTTGTGAACCAAAAGAGATGGAAGTTACTATGTTGTTTTCTTCTAATAAGTTTAGTGTTCTATACACAGTAGTTATCCCTGTGTTTAGTTCAGGGTAACTCTGTTTTACTAAGAGATATAAATTTTCAGGTGTAAAATGTTCAGCATTGTCAAATAAGGTTTTTAGTATCGCTTCCCTTTGGGCAGTATACTTAAGACCATTTGTCTTAAGAAGAGTCTTAAATTTCTCTAACAACTCTTCGTAAGTTAAATTTTCAATGTTGTTTATCATAAATTAACCTTAAGTTCTATCTATCTGTTTCATTAGTGTCTACTGTTTCATTGATATCTTCAGAACTTTTTATAGTGGCTTCTTGTGCTAGTTGGTTAGGGTCTAACTGGACAATTTTTGAACCAACTTCTTTAAAGATTGGAAACATTATGCTTCCTTCAAACATAGAGTTTAGTGTACCTCTAAAAATTGCGATATTTGTCAAGACATAGATAATAACTGAAAATATCAAGAAAATTTTAGCACCACCTACAATAAATCCCAAAATTTTATCTACAATTCCAAGTCCACTAGAGTTTATGAGTTTACCCAAAAGCATACCGATAAAAGTTGCAATTGCCCAAAAGATAATAAGTACAGAGATAAATCCCACAAGATAGATAGAAGCCTTGTTTTGTAGATTTAAAAAAGTTACATCTGCAAATTCGCCAGCTACTTGTGCATACTTGGATGCAACAAAAATACCGCCTATGATTCCAATGAGACCAAAAACTTCTTTGACAAATCCTCGAAGAACTCCTTTTATTCCTAAAAAAAGAATAAGAGAAATCGAAACTAAATCTAGTAGTGATACATTTTCCATAAGTTATAATACCTTTATTATTAATGATAGGATTATAACAGATAATTAATTAAGAAAGGAGGAGGTTTTATAGTACAATTATGGTTAAATAATTGTACTAGTTTGAAGATTTTAGTAAGTCTTAAACTCCTATCTTCCCTTTAAGTTCCTCAGGTTGTGAAGAGACACGAAGAGCGTCTTCTTTTCGTATAATATTTTTCTGAACGAAGTTGGTTAGTGCTTGAGTTTGAGTCTGCATCCCTGTATTTGCTTGGTTTAGTTGCATCTGTGAATATAATTGGTGTATTTTATTTTCACGAATAAGGTTGGCGATTGCATGGTTGTTTATCATAATCTCTTGTGCCGCAACTCGCCCTTTTGTCTTTTTAGGAAGAAGCATTTGTGATATAACACAAGCTAGTGAAACCGAAAGCATGTTCCTAATTTGTAACTGTTCACTTCCATCAAATGTATCAACAATCCTATTTATCGTTTGTACTGCAGAGTTTGTATGAAGCGTGCCAAATACCAAGTGACCAGTTTCAGCGGCTGTAAGAGCTGCTTCAATAGTCTCTTTATCTCTCATCTCACCGATGAGTATAATATCTGGATCTTCACGCATCGCATATTTTAGGGCAGATTTGAAACTTTTTGTATCTTCTCCTACATTTCTATGTGAAAAAAGTGATTTTTTATTTTGATGGATAAACTCAACTGGATCTTCAACTGTGATAATATGCTTGTGTTCTTTCATATTTATCTCATTTAGAAGTGCTGCCAATGTTGTAGATTTACCACTTCCTGTTGGTCCTGTTACTAAAATAAGCCCTTTTTCTCTTTTAATCATCTCTTTAAATATGGCAGGAGAGTTTAAATCATCTAGAGATGGAATCTCTGTAGGAATTATTCTAAATGCTGCAGCTAATTCACTTCCTAATGTGTAGTAGTAGTTTCCTCTAAATCTTCCAACATTTGGAATGGCAAAAGCAAAATCGACCTCTTTATGTTCTTCAAGATGCTTTTTTTGTTTATCGGTAATGAGCGTATAACACATCTCTTCAATCATCTGTCCATCAAGTACAGCTAAATTAAGTGGAATTAGTTTTCCATCTATCCTAATTTGTGGCTCACTTCTACTAACAAGGTGCAAATCAGATGCACCGTGAGCTACAACATTTTTTAAAAGAGTGTTTACATCAGTCGTTGGCGGTCTCTCAAGGGTTGCTGATTCCATTGGTTAATATCCTTCATAATTGTTTTTACTCAATTATTTTTGGAACAACAAAAAATCCTTTCTCACTCTTTGGTGCATTTTCTAAAATTGTCTTTATAATTTTAGAGTCGTTTTTTGGAACATCCTCTCTAAAAGGAGTTCCTCCACCGATGACTGAGAAAGAGGCTTCTTCATTTTCCAAATCTAATTCATTGAGATTTTCAACAAAATCGACAATTTGACCAATTTCCTTAACCGTATCTTCTCTTTTTGCATCCTCTATCTCTAAAGAGGATAGTTTTTCAAGCTTTTTTAGTAATTCTTCATCTATTTTCATACCAACCCTTTTTTAGTTATGCTAACAAAAGTCTATTTAATATTAGCTATGTTATATTTGTCAAATAAATTTTCACAAGGAAAAACATTGGGACTTAAAGAAAATCTAGATGCAGTAAAAAAAGAGTTAAGTACAGAAGAGCAGTTTTTAACGGGAGTTATCAAGGCGGAGGGTTTTTTTAAAAAATATAAAAATCTTTTAATTGCATTAGTTGCAATAATTTTTATCACTTTTCTTGTTATTTCTTTGTATAAATCAAAGTTGCAGAGGAGTTTAACGGCTTCAAACGAAGCTTTTGTAACACTTTTAGAAAATCCAACTGATAAAGAAGCGTTAGAGCTACTTAAAACAAAGAATTCAAAACTTTACCAACTATTTTTATTTAGTCAGGAGACAAAAACTAATGATTTGGAAAAAATAAAATCTCTTGATTCTCAAATTACAGAGCCGATATTAAAAGATTTGTTAAGATACCAAGAGGCTTCACTCTCTAGTGAAGGATTGTCAGGCTATGCTATGAAGCAGGGTGCAATTTTAAAAGAGTTTGCAAAGCTTCAAGAGGCTTATCTGCTTTTTGAAGCTGGAAAAAACAAAGAGGCACAAGATATTTTAAAACAAATTTCATATGACTCTCCGTTAAATCAGGTGGCAGAAAGCTTAAAACACTACTTAAAGTAGAGGGAGAAGAGATGAAAAATATTATTTTTGGCTTAACCTTCCTTCTATTAGTATCAGGATGCAGTACAAAAAATACATATAAACCACAAAAGATTGATTCAGAGACAGGATATAGTAAAACACTAAGTTCTAAATTAGTTGATGTTTCAAGAGATGGTGCAACTTATGAAAATGGTCAAATAATTACTAGAAATAGCGGACTTTTAGATATTGAAATTCCTAAAGGATTTCGTTTTGTAAATAGTTCAAATGGAAATATTATAATTACCAAAGGTACTGGAGAGATGAAAATTCTTGATAGTGAAGGTAAAGTGGTTTTTGAAAAAAACTTTGAGACTGAGTTAGCTGGGGGAGCACTAAAAAATAGTATTTTGGCAATGATTTTTGTAGATAATACAATAATGCTTTATGATATAAAAAAGGATAGTATGATTTACAAAGAGTCACTTACTCGTGTATCTGCACTAGATGCAAGGCTTGCAAATCCAATTTTTTTAAATGATTTGATTGTGATTGCTACCCTTGATGGGAGATTGCTTATCATAGATTCTGTAAAAAAAGTAGTTTTAAGAGATGTGGCTATCAGCAATAAAGAGCTTTTTAATAATGTAATATTTTTACAATATGCAAACAATACTATAGTAGCAGCAACTTCAAGTAAAGTTATTTCCATAAATCCTAAGACAATTGAAACTTTTAATGCTTCTGTTAGAGATGTGATTTATGAGGATAAAGAAGTTTTTGTTTTTACAAAAGATGGACGAGTAGTACTTTTAAACGATAAGTTAGAGATGCAAAAAGAGTTAAAATTTCAATATGCTGTTTTTTCAGCAATCTCCTATGGCAATAAACTTTATGCAGTTGAAAAAAATGGTTATTTGATTGAAATTGAAAAAGATTTGAGTAGCTATAAAGTGCTTAAATTGCCAGATGAAGTAGATTATTCACTTTTTGCATCTGGAAATAAAATCTATTTTGATGATAAATATATAGAGATAAAATAATGTCAAATGCTGTGGAGGCAT
The DNA here is from genome assembly GCA_027066435.1 of Campylobacterales bacterium. GTDB lineage: Bacteria > Campylobacterota > Campylobacteria > Campylobacterales > QNZT01 > SZUA-1433. Next base: position 5,927 of record JAMONX010000128.1, on the reverse strand, counting down.
TTTTGGAGTATATCTCTATCGTAAAAGTTTTAAGAAAAAATACGATAGAAGCTTATAAAAACGACCTTTTACAGTTTGAAAACTTTATAGAAAAAGGGGCAATCGATACAGATAGTGAAGATTTAATATCTTTTCTATCAACCATAAAAAATAAACGAACACTCAACAGAAAACTCTCATCAATAAATGCTTTTTACAATTTTTGCCTAAAGTCAGATTTTAAAAAAGATAAACCAAATATTAAACTCTCAAAAGTACCCAAAACATTGCCTAAATTTTTGGAATATGAAGAAATTATAAAAGATGCTTCCTTGATAGATAGAACAACTATAATGGGACTTAGAGATTATGCATTTATCCTTTTTTTGTATGCTACAGGAGCAAGGGTTAGTGAAGCTATAAATGTTAAAAAATCAGACATAGATGAGAGTTGGTTAAAAATTGTCAATGCAAAAGGAGATAAAGAGCGAATGGTTCCAATAGCTCCTATGGCAGATTGTGCGGTTAAAACCTATTTGGAAAAAAGAGAAGATGGGGATGATTATCTATGGCTTACCTATCAAAAAAAACGGATGAGTAGAATCACCGCTTTTAAAATTGTACGGAAGTATTTGGGTGTTTCTCCTCATATGCTCCGTCACTCGTTTGCTACTGCTATGATACTAGGAGGTGCAGACTTAAGAGTAGTGCAGGAGCTTTTAGGACATGTTAGTATAAATACAACACAAATTTATACGCATCTAAGAAGGCAAGATTTAAAAGAGACGGTAGTAAATCATCATCCGTTATCAGAAGGAATAACATGAAAGAGTTAGTTAATGTTCTTTTAAAAAAAAACTATATTTATAAATCACTAAAAGAGATTGATAAGAAAGCTTTGGGTAGTCGAAAAAAGATACAAATTTATGAAGGTGTAGATACAGATAGTTATTATGCGTCTATATTCATTTTTGTCCAAAAGAGTAGGTTTCTTCGCAAAAATGCAGATGAGCTGGAGATGCTTTTTGAGAAACTAAAGATTTTACAAGATCATAATTATAAAAAGAAAATTTTGATTTATCAGATGCCTTTATGTTCAAAAGCAAAAGAGCAGCTAAGAGAAGAGAAATGGATTTTGATAAATGCTTCTGTATGATGTAGGCAATACAAATATCAAATGTTACGATGATGGAGAGATAACTATAGTTGATGATTTTGATGAAAAAAGAGATTTTTACTATATCAGTGTAAATCCTAAAATAGAAGATTTTAAAAATGGGATAGATTTAGCACCATATTTTAAATTTAAAACAGATTATAAAGGGATGGGAATAGATAGAGTTTCTGCCTGTTATAGTATATATGATGGTGTGATTGTAGATGTAGGAAGTGCCATTACCGTTGATGTAATGAGTAATGGTGAACATCTGGGCGGATTTATATTGCCTGGGATTGGTGCATATAAAGAGAGTTTTGCTACTATATCATCTGCTTTAATATTTGATATTGATAACAATTTAAATCTTAAAAAATTACCTCAAAATACCAATGAAGCACTTAACTTTGCGATATTTAAATCTATTTATCTAATGATAAAAGAGGTTTCAGATGCAAAGAAAATTTATTTTTGTGGTGGAGATGCTTTGATGGTTAGTAGATTTTTTAAAGAGAGTGAATATAAAAAAGATTTGGTTTTTGATGGTATGAAGAAGGTTATAAAGAGGATAAAGGAGACGGCATGTTAACAATCGCACTTCCAAAAGGTAGAATTGCTGATGAGACATTGGAGATTTTTGAGAAGACATTTGATACTAAGTTTGAGTTTGAAGATAGAAAACTGATTCTTGAGAGAGGTGGTTTTCGTTTTTTGCTTGTAAGAAATCAAGATGTTCCTACTTATGTATTAAATCAAGCAGCAGATATCGGTGTTGTTGGGCTTGATGTGCTTATGGAAAAAGAGATGGATTTGATGAAGCTTATGGATTTAGGCATTGGTAAGTGCAAAGTTTGCATCGGAATGAAAAACGAAGATGAGTTAGATTTAAACTGTTCCCAAATCACCGTCGCTACAAAGATGGAAAATATTGCTAAAAACTATTTCGCTTCAAAAGCAATGGCTGTAAAAGTTATAAAACTTTATGGATCTATTGAATTAGCACCGATTGTTGGATTATCAGATGCAATTGTGGATATTGTAGAGACTGGAGATACTATGAAACAAAATGGACTAAAAGTTGTAGAGACTATCATGGAATCTTCCGCACACTTGATAGCAAATAAAAATAGTTTTATTTCACACAAAGAGGAGATGTTAACTTTATATAATAAAATTAACGATACTATTAAAGAATCAAATTAATTAAGGACTTCCGTGAAAGGCATTATATTAGCAGGAGGGAGCGGTACTAGGCTCTATCCAATTACACAAGAAGTTATAAAACAGTTGCTTCCTATTTATGATAAACCTATGATTTATTATCCACTTTCAGTGCTTATGTTATCTGGTATAAAAGAGATTTTGATTATTTCAACACCAGATGCACTTCCTAGTTTTAAAAAGCTTTTGGGAGATGGTAGTAAACTTGGTATCAAGCTTTCATATATTGTTCAGCCTACCCCTGATGGTTTGGCACAAGCTTTTGTTCTTGGAGAAGAGTTTATCGGAGATGATAATGTCTGTTTGATATTGGGTGATAATCTCTATCACGGACATGGAATCACAGAACTTTTGCAAGATAGTGTCAAAATTGTTGAAGAGGAGAAAAAATCTGTCATCTTTGGTTACTATGTTACAGACCCACACCGTTATGGAGTAGCAGGTTTTGATGATAATGGAAATGTTACTAGCATCGAGGAGAAACCAGAAAATCCAAAAAGTAATTATGCCGTAACTGGTTTATATTTTTACACAAACGAAGTTGTAGAGATTGCAAAAAAAGTTAAACCAAGTAATCGTGGAGAGTTAGAAATCACATCTATAAATGAAGTCTATCTAAAACAAGAAAATCTTAAAGTAGAGTTGATGGGAAGAGGGTATGCCTGGCTTGATACTGGAACTCATGAATCTCTTTTAGAAGCTTCAAACTTTATACAAACTATGGAAAAAAGGCAAGGTCTTAAAATCTCTTGTATTGAAGAGATAGCTTATGAGATGGGTTACATTGGGAAAGAAAAGCTTTTAGAACTTGCCCAACCATTAAAGAAAAATAGTTATGGGCAGTACCTTATAAAAAGAGCAAATGAAGGAGCTGTTAGACGATGAAGCTTATAAGCGCAGAAATTCCTGATGTAGTTATAATTGAGCCTATGGTTCACGGAGATGAGAGAGGTTACTTTGTAGAAACATTTAGACAAGATAAATTAGAAGATTTTTTGGGTTTTAAAGTAAACTTTTGTCAAGACAATGAGTCTAAATCATCTTTTGGAGTTTTAAGAGGTTTGCACTATCAACTCCCCCCATTTTCACAAACAAAATTGGTTAGAGTAATAGAGGGAAGGGTTCTTGATGTCGCTGTAGATATACGAAAAGGGAGTTCTACATTTGGTCAGCATGTGAGTGTAGAACTTACAGGTGAAAATAAGCGACAACTATTTATCCCTAGAGGTTTTGCTCATGGATTTGTCGTGTTGAGTGAGAGTGCTACATTTGCTTATAAAGTTGATAACTATTATTCACCAGAGTGCGATAGAGGAGTTGCTTATGATGATGTAGCTATTGGTATAGATTGGAGAGTAGATAAAGAGAAGTTACAACTCTCTTCTAAAGATACTAAACAACCACTACTTAAAGATGCAGAGATTTTTAACTATGAGGATAATCTATATGCTTAATATATTAGTAACAGGATCAAATGGGCAATTAGGCAGTGAAATAACAGAGTTAAGTAAAACTTTAGAAGATAATTTTTTTTTTACAGACTATGGCACACTTGATATCACAGATAAGGATGCAATAGACTCTTTTGTAGATACAAATAAAATAGATATCATTATAAATTGTGCTGCATACACAGCAGTAGATAAGGCAGAAGAGGATGAGAAAAAAGCTGATAAGATAAATCATCTAGCCGTAAAACATTTAGCCCAAATATCTAAAGAGAGAGAGATTAAACTTATTCACATCTCAACAGATTATGTATTTGATGGAAAGAACTATAAACCTTACAAAGAAGAAGACAAAACAAACCCTCCAAGCGTATACGGTAAAACAAAACTAGCAGGAGAAAAAGCATTTTTAGATATAGCTCCAAAAAACAGCCTTATAATTCGTACATCATGGGTATATAGTAGCTATGGAGAAAACTTTGTAAAAACAATGCTAAAATATGGCAAAGAAAAAGATGAACTAAGAGTAATTTATGATCAAGTAGGAACTCCAACATACGCAAGAGATTTAGCACAGCTTATATTAGATATAATTCCAAAAATCAAAAATCAAAAATCAAAAATTTATCATTACTCTAACGAGGGAGTTCTTAGTTGGTATGATTTTGCGAAAGAGATTATGAAGATGGCTAAAATTGAGTGTGAGGTTGTACCGATAGAGAGTTTTGAATATCCCTCCCCCGCACCTCGTCCACATTACAGTCTTTTGAATAAAGCAAAGATAAAAAAAGAGTTTGGTATAACTATTCCATATTGGAAAGATAGTTTGAGTGAATGTTTAATTAAAATGGGAGAAAAAAGATGAAGAGTATCTTAGTAACAGGGTGTGCTGGTTTTATCGGTAGTAATTTTGTTCCATATTTTTTGCAGATGCACCCAGAGTTTAAAATTATAAACCTTGATTTACTCACTTATGCTGGAGATTTAGAAAATCTAAAAGAGATAGAAAAACACCCAAATTACACCTTTATAGAGGGAAATATCACAGATAGAAAGCTCGTAGAAGAGTTATTTGGTAAATATGATATACAAGGCGTTATCCATTTTGCCGCAGAGAGTCATGTGGATAACTCTATAAAAAACCCAGGAGTTTTTATAGAGACCAATGTAAATGGAACTTATACACTTGTTGATGTTGCCAAAAATTACTGGATGGATGCACCATTTAAGTACAAAGATAGATATAAAAACTGTAGGTTTCATCATATAAGTACTGATGAAGTTTATGGAACACTTGGTAAAGAGGGATTGTTTAGTGAGACTACTCCTTATGCTCCAAACTCTCCATATAGTGCATCTAAAGCTAGTAGTGATATGATAATAAGAAGTTACCATCACACTTTTGGACTAAACACAATTATAACAAATTGTTCAAATAACTATGGTCCAAAACAACATGATGAGAAACTCATACCTACAATCATACGAAATGCTCTACAAGGAAATTCAATACCAATTTATGGTGATGGAAAAAATATCCGTGACTGGCTATATGTAAGAGATCACTGTACAGGGATAGATTTGGCTTACCATAGAGGAGTTTCAGGTGAGACTTATAACATAGGTGGACGAAATGAAAAAGATAACCTCTATATAGTAAATAAAATTTGTGAACTTTTGGATGAGATGAAACCTAGTGATAAAAGCTATAAAGAGTTAATAACTTTTGTTGAGGATAGAGCAGGGCATGATAGACGGTATGCAATAGACGCAACAAAAATTGAAAATGAACTTGGATGGAAAGCTGATGAGAATTTTGAGAGTGGGATTGTGAAGACTATAAAGTGGTATTTGGGGAAGTATGAAGGGGTGTAATTGTTCGGATTTTTAAAGGCAATTTTTCAAAATAGAGCACTTTTGCTCTCACTAACAAAAAATGATTTTAAACAGAAATATTTAGGTTCATACCTTGGTATACTTTGGGCTTTTATTCAGCCAACTTTTACAATACTTATCTTTTGGTTTGTTTTTCAGGTAGGATTTAAATCCCAGCCTGTTGATAATTTTCCTTTTATTTTGTGGTTAATGGCAGGGATAATTCCTTGGTTTTTCTTTTCAGATGC
>JAMONX010000127.1 GCA_027066435.1 Campylobacterales bacterium | reverse complement strand
AAGAGCAAAAAGATTTCTTTGGTTCTACACGAACAATGACTTTTATGGGAATTTTGGGTTTTATACTCTATCTAATCGATTCAACAAATCTTATCGTCTATATGATGGGTTTTATTGGTTTTACAGCGTTGTATCTACTTTTTTACAGGCAAAAGCTTCAAGAAGGTAAGAGTAGTATATTACTATATTTGGTAACTCTTGTTATATATAGTTTTGGTCCCCTTAGTGAGCTTTATCCCCTTTGGATGAGTGCATTACTATTTGTTTTGGTAGTTTTTGTGTTAAATGCCAAAAGTACAATTGAGAAGTTTACTGAGAGTATTAATGCTTATGAATTTGAAACATTAGGTAAAATGATTCTCTTATCAGGCGTAATTTTACCACTATTGCCAGATCATAAGGTTATCTCTTACATTCCACTCTCACCTTTTAAAATATGGTTAGCTGTAGTGATTATTTCAGGGATATCATACGGTGGTTATTTGGCACAAAAATATCTTTTTAAAAATAGAGGTTATTTTTTAACAGGTCTCATTGGTGGGTTATATTCATCAACTGCAACAACAGTCGTTTTGGCTCGTAAGATTAAGGAAAATGGTCCTTCCTCAATCATAGATGCAGGGATAATTTCGGCAACTTCAATGATGTATCTACGGCTTATCATAGTTGCATCTGTTTTTAACATAACGATTGCCAAAGCAATTTTGCCAGGATTTATTTTTTTTGCGATATTAGGATTATTGGTATCACTCTATTTAATAAGACTTAAAAACCCCATTGTCAAAGGAGTAGAATTTGCTGATAAAAATCCATTAGAACTTGGAACAGCTCTACTTTTTGCAGGGCTTTTTGTTATTATGATTTCACTAACAACATATATCACTAATCATTATGGAGAAACAGGACTTCGTATTCTCTCTTTTGTAACAGGAATGACTGATATCGATCCTTTTATCCTCTCCTTATTAACAGAAAAATATAGTGTTAGCCAAGAAGAGATTGTTTCATCAATTATGATTGCAGCAGGGAGTAATAATATCCTCAAAGCAGTTTATGCTACTTGGTTTGGTGGGTGGAGGCAGAGCTATAGAGCTTCTGTAGTTGTTTTGCTATTGGGAATTGGAACAATTTCTTGGGCATTTTTTATAATCAATACATAAGGATATTAAATGGAACATTATGAGTTAATAGTTATCGGAGCTGGACCTGCAGGTACACCTGCAGCAATGGCAGCAGCACAGTTTGGTAAAAAAGTATTATTGATAGATAAACGAGGTGAACCTGGTGGCGAATGTCTATTTGAAGGATGCATCCCATCTAAAGTATTTGAAAATGCTGCAAATCGATATGCAATATTTAAAGAAGCACAAAATTTTCATATAGAGTTGAAATCTTCTGTTCAAATTCACTGGGAAGAGGTTCTTCGTGATAAAGAAAAAATTATTCATCGCCGCTCCAAAGAAGCACTTATGATGATTGAGAAAATACCAACGCTCACCTTTAAAAAAGGTGAAGCTACATTTGTTGATGCTCACACCATTGAACTAGATGCACAGCATTATAGTTTTGACAAAGCACTTATAGCAACAGGTGCGAAAGTTAATATTCCTCCATTTACAGGCAACGGTATTAAAAAAGCTTGGACAAACCGAGATGTTTTTTTTGAAGAAGAAATTCCAAAAGAGCTTCTGTTTGTAGGGGCAGGGGCAATCAGTTGTGAACTAGCACAAATGTTTAATAAACTAGGTACTAAATGTACTGTTTTAGAGCGTAATAATCGTATTTTGCAACATGTAGATAAAGATATAGCAGAGGTTATCGAACAAAAGATGATTGACAGCGGTATACAGATAGAACTAAATGTTTCCATAACATCGATAGACTATTATGAGAATACATTTAATATACATTTTAGCCAAAACGGTGAAACTAGAAACTTGCAAAAAGAGCAAGTATTATTAGCAACAGGACGAAATGCCAATATTGACACACTCAAACTAGAAAATGCAAAAGTATCCTATGACCGCAATGGTGTGGAGGTAAATGAGTTGCTCCAAAGCTCTCAACCACATATTTTCGCCTGTGGAGATTGTATCGATTCACCTCATTTTGCTCATACAGCGAGCTATGAAGCTGGGGTTGTTGTACACAATATGTTTGCTCCGCATCCAAGAAAAGTTGATTATGACAAAAACAGTTGGGTACTTTTCAGTGATCCACAAGCTGCATCAGTAGGGTTAGGTGAAGAAGAGGCAAAAAAGAGAGGGATTGATGTGATAGTTTCATCATACGATTTTAGCATTGATGCTAGAGCACAGATAGACAAAGAAGAGTTGGGATTTGTAAAATTTATCATCGATAAAAAAAGCCGTGTGATTATCGGTATTGAAATCCTAAGCGAGAATGCTGCTTCCCTTGCTGGTGAAGCAACACTGATTGTTGCCAACAAAATGAGTGCAATGGATGTGATGAGTGCTATTCATCCTCATCCAACATTATGTGAGAGTTTTGGTAAACTTGCACAGAAAATTTTCATGGGTATGATGATACAAAAAAAACAAAATAGAGAAAAAGAAGAAAGATTATAAAAGTTATCGCTTATGCCATAGCATAGGCAATAATCTTAGTTCAAGTATACAGCGGTGTTTTATTCTCAATATGCCACTGTAATAATCCTTCCCACGCTTCATCTGCACTATCGGCAAACCAATATAGTTCATTATCTTCAACATCAATCACCCCTTCAATCTCTAGCATCTCAAAATCTATCACCCTCTTCCAATACTCTCTTCCAATAAATATAATAGGTACAGGAGCAATCTTTCTTGTTTGAATAAGTGTCAATGTCTCAAAAAGCTCATCCATAGTACCAAATCCACCAGGAAAAACAACTAAACCACATGCTCGTTTGAGAAAGTGCATCTTTCTGATTGCAAAATAGTAAAATTGAAAACATAGCTCAGGTGTTATGTATGGATTTGGAAACTGTTCGTGAGGAAGAGTTATATTTAACCCAATAGATTTAGCTCCTACATCATAAGCACCTCTATTTGCCGCCTCCATAATTCCAGGTCCGCCTCCTGTCATAAGTGCAACACGATTATCTTTAAAACCCTCTCCAGACTTTCCAACCAATGATCCAAACTCTCTAGCAATATCATAATATTTTGATTTTTCTAATATTCGCTCAGATATTTGTAGTTTTTTTAAAAGTTTAACTGAATCAGGATCTTTTTGTAATGCTTGTTGTACTTGCCCTACCCTTTTAAGAGCTGTCTGTTTTTCTATGATACGAGTACTTCCAAAAACGACTATAGTCTTTTGTATACCATGTTTTTGAAGTGTTAAATCTGCTTTTAGATAATCAAGCTGTAATCTAATAGGAAGAGTATCTTCCCCAAAGAGAAACTCTCGATCCTCTTCTGCCAAACGATAACTAGGACTATTTTGTATATCTGATATTCGCTTTAGGGCTTGTGGATCTTCACTTGGTGGCTTTGGATGCTCCCACGGAAGTTTACATCTTCTCTTCTCCTTATGAGGAGGTTTTACAAAAGGTCTCTTTTTCATAAACTTAAGCTCTCTTTTTTATATGAGTATAACATAAAATAATTTTACAAGAATGCAACTTTAGTAGCATTGCTTTTGAAAAATATCTTATATAATTTCACAAAGTTTAGTCAAAGAGACTAAATTAAATTAAATTTTAAGGAAGAGTTATTATGAAAAGAATTATTTCTGTTTCTGCAATTGTTGCAGCACTTATGTTGGGTTCATTGTCATTAGAAGCAAAAAGTATACAAGAGGATAATCAAGCACTAAATCATGAAATTGATTTGCAAAAGAAATCTTTTAAAATTGCCTCATCAGATATCATTCAAGGTCTGCATGAAACGCTTATTGCAATTAATGCACTAGAAAAAAAAGAGATTGATAGGGCAAAAAAAGCACTACAAAAAGCTACAAAGTCTTTTGAAGCAGCACTCAAAATTGATCCTAAACTAGAACTTGTACCAGTGGAAAATTCTATAGAGCTATATAGCCTTGATGCTTCACCAAAAGAGATTGACAAAGCTCTAAAAAGTGCAATCAAACTACTTGAGGCACATGAAGTACAAACAGCAAAAGAGATTTTACAACCACTTAAAGATGAGATGTATGTAGAGACTGTATATATTCCTATGGCATTGTACCCTATCTCAACCAAAACAGCACTAGATGCACTAAACAAAGGCGATGAGAAGACAGCTCTTATTGCACTAGTTGATGGACTAGATACACTTGTAAAAAGAACCGTTGTAATTCCTATCGGATTGTTAGCAGCACAAGATCTTACAATTGTTGCATCTAAACTTGATAAATCCAAAAAAGAGGAAGCACTTGCCTTGATTACAAGTGCAGAAAATGAGCTTCAAAAAGCATATGTTCTAGGATATGTTGGTAAATATACAAAAGAGTATAAAATACTTAAAGGACATATAGATGAAATCAAAAAAGAGATTAAAGGTGAAAATAAAGTTGTCAAACTTTATGAAAAACTAAAAAATAGTTTTACCTCTTTATTACATAAAACAAGAACTACATATTATAAAGATAGTGTAGCAAAAGAAGAGGCAAAAGCACTAAAAAACCCATCTCATATTAAAGGTGGAGCAGCAGCAAAAGCAGAAGTGGAAGAGATAGAGCTAAAAGAACAATTTAAAGCAAAACAACAAATGGAAGCTTTCAAAAAAGAGTCTAAAGAAGATGAAGCAAAAACTATTGAACACTAAAAAAAAATTCATTAAGGAGTAGATATGTGGAGTTATCCAAAAGAGGAAGATGTTTTTGAAAAATTTGGGAAATATGCTAAAACTGCTGGGATTGTATTTATTATTTTAGGGCTTATAGGCATTATTTTTCCAACATTTATGACATTAGTAACTGAAATTTTTGTTTCGTATCTTATGCTTTTTGCAGGTATAGTCGCTGGGTATTTTACATATATTAGTGATAAAAGTAATTGGCTTGGCTGGTTAAAAAGCTTTGTGTTGGTTGGTATTGCACTTTTTATGTTGTTATATCCGATGAGCGGTATAGCTACTATTGGGTTATTGCTTGCTATCTATTTCTTTATGGATGCTTTTGTAGGATTTGGATTGGCTTCGTCAATGCATCCTAAAAAAGGATGGTTTTTATGGCTGATAAATGCCCTGCTTTCATTTGCACTAGGTATCTTCTTTTTGATAAATTGGCCGTTTAGCTCTATGTATCTCATTGGTATTCTTGTAGGAATTAACCTCTTTTTTGATGGTATTGTTTTACTTTCTGGTGGTTCATTTTGGTTAAAGATGAATAAGATATGAATAAAAATACAAAAGCTTTCGGACTCTGGAGTGCTGTTTTCTTAGGTATTGGCTCTATGGTTGGAGCCGGTATCTTTGTTCTGCTTGGAGAGGCTGGAGCAATTGCTGGTAATCTTGTCTGGATTTCTTTTTTATTTGGAGGAGTTATTGCTCTTCTTAGTGGATATTCTCTAGCAAAGTTGGCTTGTGCATATCCTAGTCGAGGTGGAATTGTAGAGTATTTGGTTCAAGGGTATGGAGAGGGTGTTTTTTCTGGTTCACTCTCTGTTCTTTTTTATCTCTCTGCTATGGTGGCAATTGCTATGGTTGCTAAAACATTTGGGACTTATGCTTCGATGATGATGGCTTCATACTCTCTACTTTGGGCAAATATATATAGTGTTTTGATACTACTCTTTTTTGTTATTATCAATCTTTTAGGAAGTTCGCTAATTGCAAGAAGTGAAAATATAATAGTCATTATCAAACTCTCAATCATCATTATCTTTACTATTACGGTTTTCTTTTATATCAAGCCTGAGCTACTATCTTTTAAAGATGCCCCACCTGTAATGAATGTTTTTTCCTCTATTGCATTGACTTTTTTTGCTTATGAAGGATTTCGTGTCATCACAAATACAGCAGAAGATATGGATGACCCATCAAAGACAATGTTAAAAGCTATGTTTATCTCCATAGGATTTGTGATGGTGCTTTATGTGGCAGTAACATTTGCAGTATTTGGAAACCTCTCATTGAGTGAAATTATAAAAGCACAAGATTATGCATTGGCAGAAGCTGCAAAACCAGCATTTGGTCAAGTTGGGTTCACTATTATGGCAGTTGCAGCACTCATCTCAACCGCTTCATCTATAAATGCAAATCTTTATGCAGTTACAAATGTTACCTACCAAATGGCAAAAAATGGTGAACTACCCAAAGTTTATGAGAGAAATGTCTGGCATAGTAGTGAGGGATTGGTCATCAGTACATTTTTAATAATCATGTTTGTACTCTTTTTTAAGCTAGATGAAATTGCTGCAATTGGTTCTATATCTATACTTTTTATCCATGCTCTTGTACATATAGGGCATCTCTTTAAAATTGAAAAAACAGGTGCTTCAAAAGTGTTAGTAGTACTTGCAATAATTACGATAATTACGGCTATTGTTTTGGCACTTATGTATACTTCTAAACATATTCCAAATGTTGGATATTTTATCGCTGGGGGATTTGTATTGGCATTTATGTTGGAAATAGGTTTAAGACTTATCACAAAAAGGGTTATTTTAAAACAGATTAAAAAAAATTGAAGTTTTTACACTTGAATAAATTGTAGTTAAAGAGTTCTTCTGCATTTTTCTTAGGTCGCTTCTTTTTCTCCATCAAAATATGTCTATTTCTAAAAACCTCTTCTCTTTTAATATCTCTAAATATAGGGTTTTGTATTGGTATTTAAGTATTTAATCAATTGCTTAACTTAATGCCGTTGACCCTCCCCAATATCTTTTCTTTTGATTTTTCTCATTTTTCTCTAAATGGAGATTTTAGCCTTTGAAGAGACTAATAAAAATAAAAGTCGGGAATATTAATATATAACAAAAATGCAACTTTAGTAGCACTCTTTTTTCAAAATACTTTATATAATCCTAAATGGAGAAGGAGCTATTTATGAAAACACCGTATGTAAAATGGTTTAATGAGTTAGGAATAGAAGATGTTTCTAAAGTGGGTGGTAAAAATGCCTCTTTAGGTGAGATGTATCAACACCTTACCTCTGAAGGAGTACTTGTTCCTAATGGTTTTGCC
>JAMONX010000126.1 GCA_027066435.1 Campylobacterales bacterium | reverse complement strand
ACATTGAATTTTAATTGTTTACATTTCCGATAATCTGGTAATCCTCTGAACTCTTCTAGTAACTGTGCCATTTTTGACCTTTTTTGTTAAAGATACTTCCTTTTGGCTTAGTTTTGCATTACCGTGAGGTTTGTATGCCTATTGGTAGTTTTTTCAGTTTCATGGGGGTATTGTAGCAAAAAGTCGATACAATCTCCACCTTAAAAAAGGAGTGAGATGCTAGGTATTGATAAAGGTGTATTTTTTATATTTCTAAGCACCCTATTTTCAGCTATCACTGGAGTAGCTACTAAAATACTTGGCGATGATATGACAGCTTTAGAAATCGTTTTTTTTAGAAATTTTTTTGGGCTTATTCTTATTCTCATAACACTAAAACATACGCCTAGTACGGCAATAGGGGGGAAACCACATCTACTTCTTCTTAGAGGTGTTTTTGGATTTATTGCTGTGCTTTTGTTTTTTTATACTATTACATCCATACCTCTTGGTGAAGCTATAACGCTAAACAAAACATCACCTCTGTTTATCGCTATTTTAGCTTTTTTTGTACTCAATGAAAAACTCTCAAAAAAGGGAATTTTTGCACTATTGTTAGGATTCTTAGGTGTTGCTCTCATCACTAAACCTCTTGGACTTTCAATAGGGCTAGACCATTTTTTAGGACTTTTAGGTGGATTTTTAGCAGCTGCTGCTTATACTACTATTCGTCGCATTAAAGATATTTATGATTCACGAGATATTGTTTTGTCATTTATGGTGGTGGGTGCTGTGGCTCCTATACTTTTATTTATATCTGCATATTTTTATGTGCCACAAAGTTTAGAATTTATAATCTCTCCTTTTACTATGCCTACCTCTTACAAGGTGTGGGGATTACTTTTTGTCGTTGGCATAACAGCAACTATATCTCAATGGCTTTTAACAGTCGCATTTACCAACACAAATGCGGGAATTGTAGGGATTGTAAGTTACACAAGCATCCCATTTGCTATCTTTTTCGGTACACTTTTAGGAGATGAAATTCCTGATATTTTTGTCTTTATCGGTATCGGGCTTATAGTTTTTTCTGGTCTTATGGTTAAAAATGCTAAAGCTTAAAGCTAGATTTTAAACTCTAACTCTATATCTTTAGCTTTTTCAACACCTCTAAAGGTTAAACTTTCTCCCTCTACAAAGCCATTTTTCTTTAAATTCTTTAAGAGCTTTTTACCCTCTTTAAAACTAAAAAGCCCACTATCTTCAAGTATCAAAATAACATCTGTGAGTGTCTCTTCCTCTTTCTTTTTATAAATCCCAAGTAAAAATACCCGCTCTTCTATCTCCATCTAAACTCTCTTTTTTTAGAGCATAATAGCATAATTATATATCAGGAATAGAAGGTGGACTCTCCAAAACTTCTGGAGAAGCTGGGGGATTGTCAATCTTCACTGCATCTGTACTGCATCCTACAAATAAAAAAACTAAAATAATTAAAATAAAACTTTTCATCTCTTACTCCTTCTCTAGACTATCAAGTGTGGCAAAAGTAGCTTTTCCATTTGTCAAATATGCCACATATGTCACACCATCTAAATCAAATATAATACCACGACTCAGTCCTCCATAATAATTAGCCGAACTATCAATCAAAGCATTGTATGCTTTAAATTTCTTATCAACAATCTGAAAAACTCCTAAATAATTTCCATATCCTATATTATAATTCCCACCACTAAAAGGCATAGCAAACAAATTATCACTCGCTCTAAATGCCAATGCTTTGTGATTTCTCTCAGCCTCACTATAATAATTTCCCGTACCATCAAAGATATATTTGTCAACTGAGTCTGGATTTGAAAAATCACTGATATCAAAAAGTTCTAACTTCAATTTCCTATTCTCATCCCTACCAATGCCCATAATCATATCACTTCCAACAGGATGCAAATAACTAGAATAGCCCTCTATTTTGAGTTCTCCAACCTTTCTTGGATTTTTTGGATCACTAAGATCGAGAGTATAAAAAGGATCAGTTTGTCTAAAAGTTACAACAAACCCTTTTTCACCCATAAATCGAACAGAATATATAATCTCACCCTCTAATCCTAAACCACCTAAAAACCCAAGCTGTTTAAGCAATCCATCATCTTCAGTCAATGTATAGATACTATTTGTAGTATCTCCACTCCAAGAATAGCCCTCTGTTGTTGCAATTCTTAGCACATTATCATATTCACTAAGGCTAAATTGATTTAAAGCTCTACCGTTTACAAACCCCATACCTTTATAAGCCAAATCTACATCGATTTGAAATTTATAGATAGATGAACGCTCTTTATAGGAGTTAAAATCATAATACATTGGGTACTCATTTGAGACAAGATACAAAGCTTTAGAAGATGCATAAACAACACCATAATGTCCTAATACGGAACTTGTATCTAGCAAGTTCATATCTTCTATATTTATCTTACTCACAGTTGTAATATTTGCAACTTGATTCTTTTTTATAGGTACATAAAAAGTTGCTGGACGAAGTAGTGAAGTTTCTACTTCATCATTTTTCTTAATTTGTGGTATAAGATTTTCAGACTTAATTATAGGGTTATCATAATCATACTTATAAAACTTACCATCATTATCACTATAAATGTCATAACATCTAAAATCACTCGCTCTTGTAGGTTTTACATACTCCTGCGTGACACCTCCCCCGCCACCTCTACACTCTGGTACATCTACATAAATCTTAGGATACTCTTTTTCTATATTTGGATAAAAACTACTTATCAAAACAAGTTTACCATCCACAACTCGACTATCTTTTATATTACCATCAATAACAAATGAACCAATTAAATCAATATCATTGATATTTGATACATTATATGTATCTATCGAGATTTTAGGAGGAAGATACTGATATGGTGCAGGTTTTGAAGTTTTAACTGCTATATCTTCTGTATAAACATTATTATTTAACGATGAAAGTATGACCAACTTACCCTCAGATAGATAGAGAGAATTAATCATTTTAGAGCTATTTAACTCAATAAATTTTAGTGGTTTTTCTTCACCTTCTAATATCCTAGCAAATGTTGTAACACTCACTTTTGAACTATATGGTTTATCTACAAAAAAGATATTGACACCATCGTGTTTTAAAATATCTGATTCATCAACATCACTCTCTTGTAAATTTGTTCCTGTTGCGTCTGCAACTTTAGAAGATGCATCTGCCGTAGCTTCTTGTGCACCTCCAACTTCCATCTGAAAAGATGCATCATCACTATTACGCTCTAAAGAGTAATAACCAAAATATGGTCTATCATTTGTAAATAACATATCTCTAATATACTCTTTTACCTCTACTTCACTTTTAAATGAGAGAAGTTTTGCAGAGTTTTCTGGTACTGATATAATTTGTTTGTTTTTTGACTTTACCCAAATCCCATCACTATTTGAGATATGACTTATGGTTGGAAAATTCATATTGCTTTTATTTAAATCAAAAAACTCCCACTTTTTATCATTTGCATATTTCCAGATAGTAACATCATCAAAGATACGAGGAGAAACTACCGTGTCAATAGGAAGAGATATAAGATTCCAACCCTTTTCTAGTGTTATATTATTATCTTCTTTTATAGGTGTTTTATCATCACTGTTACTTACAAGTTGCCAATCTCTCTTACTTTTAACCCAAAATCCATGCCAACTTTTTAAAGCGGCAATTGTATTAAAATCTTTATCAGTTATCCTCTTTTGTACAGATGCATCTGGAGAATAACCTTTCCACTTTTGGCTTTTTGCATCATAGTGCCAAACTTGCTCTACATTTTCAGACTCAAATATTGATAAATTTTCAACACTAGAACTCAAACCAATTAACTGCCACCCCTTCTTTACAAGAAGAGTAGAGTCAGAAAATAGAAACGACACAAAAAGTGCCAAAAAAACCACTACTTTTATCATGATATGCTCCTTATACTGGATGCTAACATAAAAAAGTGTCGAAAAAGTGTCAAAAAGGTTTAATAATCACCATAATTACTATTAACATCATCAAAAGTGTTGGAACTTCATTGTAAAACCTCAAATCTTTTCCACTTCTTATAAATGTACCAGCTTTTAATTTTTTTCGTATTATATTTAAACTAAAGTGATAAACGATAAGGAAAACAACCGCAGTCAATTTCACATGAAGCCAAGCACCGCTCTTAAAAAGATCAGGATTTAGATATATCATCAATGCCCCACTAACAAGAGTTGCCCAAAATGCAGGAACACCAATAACTCTCCACAACTTCTCCTCCTGAACCTCTATCACATCTGTAAATGCAGGACCATTCGCTTTTCGCTCTACATGATAGATAAAAAGTCTTGGCATATAAAACAACATCGCCATCCATGAGATAAAACTCATAACATGAAAAGCCAAAATCCAACTATAATATTCCATAAAATCCCCTTCGATCGTATTATACAAATATGTTTATTTGAGTAACATATCTCTCTTATCTAATATCTCTTTAATAATAAAGCTTGTAAAATCTACTTTATTATGGCAGGATTAAGTAAATAAAACTTTACAACAGGAGATTACATGAGAGAACTAATTAACTTTTCAGTTATAATTCCTTTTATACTATTCACACTTTTAGCATGTGGTGGTAATAGATCCGCAGATACAACTGAACTTTATTCATTTAATGATAGTGATACCATTTATGAAACAGCAGAAGATGGAAACACTTCAAGGTGGCTAGAGAGTTATGGATATGAAATTGAAAATGTTGAAGGTGGAGCAAATGGAAGTACTCGTTCTATATTAGTAAGAGAGAATTGGCTTCGTGATGAAAATGGAGATTTAAAGAAAAGTGAAAATGGAAATCTTACAAATCTAGCACATTACGAACTTCCTATGAATAATGAAAAACAATTTATTTTAGAGTTTGATAAGATGAGAAAGGTTGGAGGAAATGATATTAGTTACTGTTTTACAGTTGGTGCAAAATTAGATACCGAGTATGGTGAAAGAGATATATCTTATAACACTTTTTTTGATTTAGCAAAGATGGAATCTATGGAACAATGGCTATTAGAAGGTGAAGTAAAAGAGATGGTTTTCCCACTAAGTATGAAGTATGTAAATGAGATAAATGTGTGGAAAAGATTAAGATTTGACCTAGAAGCTAGTCTGCATGAGTTTGAACCTAACAACAAAATCAATAAAGTAATATCATTTTATTTTCAAGGTGGCGATGATTACTTGGATAATATCCGTTTAGTTTCAGAGTAAAAAACTACTCCAGCTATGATATTTTTTGTAACTTTTTTTGAATTTAAAAGTTGCTCTAAATATTTTTTTGAGATATCACTAAACAGATAATCAACATCCGATTGGCTCTGAGGTCTTCTTTTGATAGTTTCCAATATCTCATCTTTACTAAATGTTACTCTATTTTTTGGCTTATCTTTGTGAATTATTGATATTGGTAAGCCTTTAAAATTTTCACTCAAACCTTTTAAACTCTCACTTGATATTGGTAACACATCAAATGCAGGTGGACGATCTATTGTTCCTAAATCTATTCGACTTGGATTTATCTCTTGTAAAACAGTGTTTAGTTTTTCCATCTCACTATCTTTATCATTTACACCTTTTACTACTAAAATCTCAATTATCAAATCCCTCTTAAAATCTTTTGCAAAAGTTTTTATACCATCAACAATATCTGTAATCTTTATACCCTTTAATGGTCTATCAATCTTTTCAAAACATTTTTGTGAAACACAATCTAAAGATAATTTTACTATATCTATCTTTTTTAATACCTCTTGAATTTTTGAATCGGTTATCGTGGATGCATTTGAGAGTATTAGCAGTTTTTTATCTTTTTTTATGAGATTTAACTCATCAACTAACTCATTAAGGTTTTCATAAAGTGTAGGTTCACCATTTGATGTTATTGTTATGACTTCAATATTTGGTTTATTTAAAATTACATTTTTAACTTCAGCTATGATATTTTCTATTTGTGGAGGATTTTCTATCTTATCAATTGGTTTTGCAGCTTTTAATTCGCAATAGAGACAATCAAAATTACAACTTTTACCTAGAGGACTTAGGTCAATCCCAAGGGAAAGACCAAATCTCCTAGAGTTTATGGGGCCAAAAGTATATTTCACTTATCGTTTACTTACCTCTTGGCAAAGCTTTACAAAGTATTTTGCATTTTCAACTGGAACATCAGGAAGTATTCCATGACCTAAATTAAAAATATGCCTACCATCTTTCATAGTTTTAGCGATAGATTCTACTGCCTCTTTTGTTGCTTCTTGACTATAAAGACGACATGGCTCCATATTTCCTTGGAGTACATATTTATCTCCTAAAATCTCTTTAGCATACTCCATCGGCGTTGCCCAATCAACACCAAATACATCAAAATCTCCATCAATTTTATCAAGATAACCAGGAATTCCCTTTGGAAACATGATGATAGGGATATGAGGATATTTTGCTTTTATATGAGATGCTATCTCTTTCATATAATTCCAACTAAATTCAAAGTATTTATCTTTCTCTAACGCTGCCGCCCATGAATCAAAGATTTGAACAACATCTGCACCAGCTTCAATCTGTTTTTCAAGATAAATTTTAACAACCTCTGTAACTTTACGAAGAAGTTTATGCATAAATTCAGGATTTGAATATATCTCTTTTTTAACTATATTATAAGTTTTAGTACCCTGCCCCTCTATCATATAAGTTGCTAAAGTCCAAGGACTTCCTGTAAAACCGATCAAGGCTTTATCTTCAGGAAGCTCTGCTCTTAAAAGCGAGAGAGTTTCATAAACATAAGTAAGTTTACTAGCAGCCTCTTTGCCACCTATAAGTGCATCCAAAGCTCTCTCGTCACGAATAGGGTCTTTAAACACTGGTCCCTCTCCCACTAAAAACTCAAGATGCATCCCCATTTCATTTGGAATAACCAAAATATCAGAAAAAAGTATTGCCGCATCAACTCCAACAATATCAATAGGCTGAATCGTAACCTCACATGCCTTTTTAGGGTCATGACAAAGATTTAAAAAGTTTCCAGCCTCTTTACGAACTGCCATATACTCTGGCAAATAACGCCCTGCTTGTCTCATCATCCATACTGGTGTATAAGGAGTCTCTTTTCCAAAGCACGCATCTACAAAAATTTTACCCATCTATTTTTTTCCACCTTTATTCATTAAATATAACCCTAAAGCAAGTGCCGTAATCGAACCTGCAAAATATAACATCTCCAATGCTCCATTGTACTCAGTGTAAAGCACTCTTTGAAAAAAGCTTACAACCAAAACCATCATAATGACTTTTGCAAGCTTATCTTTTAACTGATCTAGAGAATGTATCTCTAAAACTTTTGAAGCTCCAGTATCTTTTGCCTGATCAATCTCAGATATAAAAAGTTCATACAAACCAAAACTAAAGATAAGCATAACAACAGCCATCAAATAGAGATCAACTGCTCCTATAATTCCACCAACTACCATCTGATGAAAATCTTTTGGGTGTGCACTTGTTACAAATACTTCTATTGTTTTTGCAGCTACCCCATAAATATCGACACTTGCAACTATAAAAAGTATTATCGACCCAACCATACTGAAGATTACAGCTAAAAGTACAAAAAGTCTTCCATTCCAAAGAATACTCTCAAATATTTTTTCTATTATTCTCAAATTTTTACCCTTCTATTTCTATCCACTTTTGGGCAATTCTAAGAGAATTTGTAGCAGCTCCTACTCTAACTTGATCAGCTACATTCCAAAAATGTAGGATATTATCTCTAAAAATATCTTTTCTTATCCTTCCAACATAGGTAAAGTCTGTATCAGTTGCATTTTTGGGCATAGGATACACAGAATTTTCCATATCATCTTGTACAACTAAATTTTCAAAATTTTCAAATGCATCTCTAACTTTATCTTCGTCAATAACCACCTCTTCACCAAAAGTAACTGTAATCGACTCACTATGACTTCTCAAAACTGGAACTCTCACACATGTTGCTGCTACTTCTATATCTTTATGAAGAATTTTTCTAGTCTCATTGACCATCTTCATCTCCTCTTTTGTAAAACCATTTGACATAGGAATATCAACTTGAGGGATAACATTTAAAGCAATTTGATGAGCAAATGCATTACATTCACTCTCATTAAGTTTAAAAGCAAAGAAATCTTGCATCTGTTTAACAAGCTCTTCCATCCCTGCTTTTCCTGCGCCACTTGTTGCTTGATAAGTACTCACATCAACTCTTTTTATATCATAAAGATTATCTAACGCTTTTAGAGCTTGTACCATCTGAATAGTTGAACAGTTTGGATTGGCTATAATTCCCTTATTTCTCCACTCTTTTATATCTTCTGGATTTACCTCTGGAACTACAAGAGGAATTTCAGAGTCCATTCTAAAATGACTTGTATTGTCAATTACAACAGCTCCCGCTTCTACTGCACTTGCAGCGAACTCAGCTGAGATACTTCCTCCTGCTGAAAAAAATGCTATATCAATCTCCTCTTTTTCAAATATCTCATGTGTAAGCTTTTGGACAGGGATTTCTCTATTTCTATACTCTATACTTTTTCCGACACTTCTTTCACTTGCAAGTGGGAGTAATTTATTTATAGGGAAATCATACTCTTTAAACAATCTATAAAACTCTTCCCCAACTGCACCAGTAGCACCTACAACAGCTACATTAAATTTTCTCATTTTTTATAACCCTTCTATCTATATTTCTATATTAACTTTTTCTACCTTCTAAAAAAAGGTCATCTTCCTTAATAGTATCACCTTCACTTAAAATTGTAGCTCTCTCTATAACAGAGAGTAGCTCTCTTATATTTCCAGGCCAATCATAATCAAAAAGTGCCTTCAAAGCATCTTTGCTTAAATTTTTACGATTTAAATCATACTTTCTACACACTTTAAAAAGATACTCATCAACAATCTGAACAATTTCATCTTTTCTTTCTCGTAAAGGAGGTATATTTATAGGAATTGTATTTAAACGATAATATAAATCCTCTCGAAATTTTTTATCAGCTATCTGTTCTTTGATATTTGCATTGGTTGCTGAGACTATACGAACATCAATCTTTATAGGTTTTGTACCACCTACTCGAAATACCTCTTGTTCTTGAAGTACTCTTAAAAGTTTAGCTTGTAAAGCCAATGGCATTTCACCAATTTCATCCAAAAAGAGAGTTCCATTGTTAGCCGTTTCAAAATAACCTTTTTTTATAGCGGTCGCATCTGTAAAAGCTCCTTTTTCATAACCAAAAAGCTCACTCTCTAATAAATTGTCAGGAATAGCAGCCATATTGATAGGTATAAAAGGTTTTGCATATCTAGGTGATTTATCGTGAAGTTCTCTTGCAAAAAGCTCTTTTCCTACTCCACTCTCGCCTAGTAACATAACAGTAGCATTTGTTAAAGAGACTTTATTTATGATATTTAAGATTTTTTCTAAGGGCTCGGACTCTCCATAAAATCTTTTTCTTCTATCACTCCCTTGCTTTCGCCTCTCAACCTTTATCTTTCTAGTATCTTCTTTCCCGACTCGTCTCTCTTTACTAATAAATCGTCTTTCATACTCAGCTTTTTTCTTGGCAACTTCTGCACTTCTTTTGATGGTTCCAACTAATGTTTCTATATCAAAAGGTTTAGTCAAAAAATCTTTTACTCCAAGCCTCATTGATTCAACAGCACGGTTTAAAGTTGCATTCCCAGTTATGATAATAAAATCACACTCAAAATCAATTTGCTTAATAAACTCTATACCATCCATCTTTGGCATGTTGATATCTGTAACAATTAATTCATATGAAGAGTCTATCTTTTTTAATGCATCTATAGCATTTTTAAATGTGCTTATTTCAAACTCTTTATATTCGCCAAGAGCGATTTCAAGAGATTTTCTCATACTTATATCATCTTCAACAATCGCAATTTTCACAGCCAACCTTAAATATTTTATATAATATAATATCTAAAGTTTTATTAATTATTTGTTAAAACTTGATTATGTCATCAAGTGTAATTGGCTTTCCTGAAGATGGAGAAGGTTTATTTTCAAATATAAATCCCTCTTTTTTAAGTTTCATATGACAGGTAATACATTTATCTAAACCTTCATGCTCTTTTACCCCACTACTTGAAACTTTTTTAACATCATGACACTCCCAGCAATCTTGACCACAACCGCCACCCATATCAATTTTACTCATTTGCTCCTTGGTGTGACAAGTAACACAGGTTTTAAGAATCTGATGTTCTTTGTCAAGTTTTCCCTTTTTTAGAAGATCTGGATGACATGCCATACAGTCACCTTCACATGCAAAAAGAAATATCTTTAAAAATATCAGTACAAATAAAATACGCATTAAGCTTCCCCTAGTTTTTTCTCAGATTGTAACACAATTTTGTATACAAATTGTGAACTTTTAAACAAATTCACTCTCTTTTATTCTCCTAATATTTAATTTTTTATGAAAATATCTATCTACATCAAAATATATTTCACCAGATTTATTTTTAAAAGTAAGTTGCTTTTTATCTAGTTCATTGATACTTTCAATCCCCATAACAGCAAGAACAGTTTTCATTCCTTTAAGTAAATTATGGTGATAATTTGCAATTTCTCCCGCTTTTTTAACAACTAAATAAGAGGCTCTTTTTTGAGGGTCTTGTGTTGCCATACCAACAGGACAAACATGAGAACCTGTTCCTGCACATTGTCTAGCTCTTATACAACCTCCACTCATCATAAATGCTCTTGCAATTCCTATTGCGTCAGCCCCAAGAGCAAGTGCTATGATTGCATCATCAGGAGTAAGTACTTTACCACTTGATATGATATTTACATCCTCTTTTAGATTGTACCTATTTAACATCGTGCTTACTATAAATAGAGCATTCAAAGTTGTAAGACCAACAGACTCCATAAGCTCAAGAGGGGCAGTAGCACTTCCACCTTCCCCACTATCAACTGTTATAAAATCAGGTATTGCCTTACCTTGTTTTTTTCTCCTTGCCATCAAAGATATAATCTCTTCAACAGAGTCTGTATCTGAAACTACTATCTTCATGCCTACTGGTTTTTCTGATATATTTTGGAGTCTTCCCATAAAATCAAAAAGTTCATCATGTGTATTTGCATATGGAAATCTATTTGGAGATATCAAATCTTTCCCCTCTTCCACACCACGATAATAAGCGATATCTGCTGTTATTTTAGAGCCAATCAACTTACCACCAGTTTGCTTTGCACCTTGAGCAATTTTTATCTCAGTCATTTTGCAAAATCTCATAGCTTTTGCATATCTAACCTCATCAAATTCACCTTTTTCATTTCTAACCCCATAAAGACCTGAACCGATTTGAAGTACCAAATCAGGCATATCTTTTGGAACATTCTCAGGATAGGCACTAAGAGGTGCTTGCCAATTTAGGCGAAATAGCGAGTGATTTACAGAATCATATATATAAGTATTTTCTGTCTTTTTATTGAGTAAGATTTTTCGATAAACTTTTATAGCAAATGAACGATTGAAAAAGAAAACTGCCATTTTATAAGCTCTTTCAGCAAACGGTGTACTCTCTATGATATCAAGGTAATCACTATTTTTTATATCTGGACGGTGTGTATAAAAATAATTTGATGTAAGTCCACCTTCTCCTGTATTTAATGCAAAACCACTCATATTTGCACCCATAGTAAATGCACGAACTGCCTCAGGACTTAATGCTCCATCACTCATAGCTGAGCGAATTATCGGAGATTTGGCAATAAATGGTTTTGGTCTATTTTTTCCATAAACAACAGAAAAATCATCTGATATTTCATTATCATTTTTGACACTTGAAGAGTGTTTGATTATAAATCTTGAACCTGAAAATGGTTGAGATATAGAAAAAGACATAAAAGGAGAGACATTTTTAGCAGATCTATAAACCCAATCTATTTTATCTCTTGACTCATAAAAAGTCTCATCTGCAAAATATTGACGAAGAGGATCTCTAAGTGCTTCAAAAAAATAACGCATCCTACCGACAATCGGATAATTGATAAGAAGTTGATGTTTTCTTTGAACAAAACGATCATAAATATAAAGATTTACAAGTAAAAAAAGTGTAACAGCAGTTATAATAGTACCAACATGAGTTGAGAGATATTCCATATAATTTCCTTTAAATAATATGGAATATCGACCATTACAAAGTTTATTTTAATTCATACATTCACAAAAAACTTCGCCAGGCCTATCACCTTTTTTATTTTCAACTTCACCATCTTTTAAAACTTTGTAAAATTCAACTCTAAATTTTACAGCTCCCGTGATAACCACATGATGAAACCTCTCTGGAAAGATAACGATAGGATTATCAACATCTGCATCTAAAATATTTTCTTTGTCATCTTCCCAAACATACTGCAAAGAGCCCTCTTCTACAACAACAAGCCCCCATTTGCCTTTAGGAGCCAAATGGTTTTTTAAAATCCCTTTTACAACTGTCTTTTCAGTCATACTTGGAGTAGATCCAACCTTTACAGCACCTTTTGGTAATTTTTCATTTTGATAATTCATAGTTTGCCTTTTGTGATTCTTTTTTTATTAAATAATAGTAAAGTCCAACTATCAAAACAGCATTTAGGTATGGCAAAGAGAGAATGACCAAAACAGTACTTATCAAGAAATAAGCAACTGTTATCAAAAGAACTCTACTTATAGAGTATTCGGGTAATTCTGCCTTTTTGAAAGAGAGATAAAAAATTGAGCCTGATATAAGTGCAAATAGAGCTATATCAACCATCTTATTTTCTCCAAACATTAACGATACAGGAGCTGAAACCTGTACCCATATAAATGTTGCTAGAAAAAAATGAAGTGTTGCTATAGCTAACTTATGTACTGTTGGCATAATAACTCCTAAGTTAAATTTAATTAACCTATTGTAGCACTTTATCCCTTATTTAAAGCACCAATTGCCTCTGCAACTTCTGATGTTTTCTCTTTTACCAAGGAAATATCAGATGCTAATGTCTCTATCTCTTTTGCATTTTCATTCATCTGCACAGAACTCCTCCCTATCTCATCAACCACAGAACTAATGCTTAAATCTATCTCTATGAGAGATTTTTGTGTTTTTTCTGCCAAACTCCTAACCTCATCAGAAACTACAGCAAACCCTCTTCCATGCTCTCCAGCTCTTGCTGCTTCAATAGCCGCATTTAGTGCTAAAAGATTTGTTTGATCTGCGATATCTCTTATGACACTTAAAACCTCTTTCACACCTCTAGCTTGTGAATCAAGTTCACTGATATTTGTTGCCATTTCATTCTCTTTTTCATTGGCATTTAGTAATTTATTTGCTGTTTGATCCACAATTAAATCAAGTTCTTTTATAGACTCATTATTTAATTTCGAAATAGTTTTTGTAATTTTCTCTGTATTTTCTTCAAGCAACTCTTTTTGAGCTTTATTGTTTCTTTCAAGCTTATTTAAACCTTCACCCAAACTATTTACACCCTCTACTAACTCTTTCATATCAGCTCTTAACCCATCAACTTCTATCATTTTTTCATAATTATGGTTTTGATAATCATCAAGTCTATCTCTTGTTTGATTTGTAATACTTTGGATATTATCAAGCATCTGATTAAATGCCTTAACTAATGCTGCTGTGATATGATTATGTGAGCTACTTGTAACTCGATATGTAAAATCTCCCTCACTAACCTTTCCACAAATCAATAAAACCTCACCCATAATTTTTAAATCTTCATCTTGATTCTTTTTATGCACACTAAGAACCTTATTTAACTCACTAGCAACTTCATAAACTATAATATTTGCTTTTTTATCTACAACCAAAGGCTCAATTTCATTTGATTTAAAAGATGTATATTTTGCAAACTTTGAAACAAACTCTTTTGCCTTTATAATCTCTTTATATGAACTACTAAGTGGAATATATATAAGAGCAATGAGTACCATTGCAAGTGCAAAGAAAATTACATTTGTTTCAACAAAAAGAGTAAAAAAAGCATCTGAGAGTCGTGTCATATCTTGAGCAATCACTATCTTCCCTTGAGAATTGCCAATAATTGCCTCTACAGAAAAAGCATAATATTTATCATCAACTTGTAAATACTGTACTTTATCAGAATTCAAATCTATAGTTTTAAAAGCATCTTGAGAAATATCTCCTATAATTTCAGTAAACTTATAGCCATCCTTTTTTAAAGCAATTGAATAATTATAACCAAACCTTTCTAAATCATTTTTCTTAATTTTATTTCCATTTTCTGTTGCTTTATTAAAAAGCTCTAACTTTATTTGGACAAGCTCTTTCATATGCATTTTATAAGAGTAATATGAACTTATATTAAAAACGACAGAGAGAGAAAGTGCCATAAAAAAAAGTGCTGTGATAAACCTTCCTTTAAACGATTGAAGAAACTTAGGCATAACTTACCTCCTTGTTTAAATTCATCTCTTTGTAGAGCTTATCATATTTTTGCGTCTCCTCTTTTGTTGCCATTTTTCGAACTGAAAGATAACCTTTTTCCCCATTTGAATTAATATATGGAAAAACTGTGGCATATACCCAGTAAAAATTACCATTTTTAGTTGTATTTTTTACAAATCCTCTCCAAATTTCACCTCTTTTTACAGTATCCCATAAATCTTTAAAAGCGATACTAGGCATATCAGGATGCCTTACTATATTGTGATGTTTTCCTTCAAGTTCACTAACTTTATACTCTGCAAAAAAACAAAAGTCCTCATTTGCATACTTAATAATACCCTTTTGGTCAGTTTCAGATACAAGAAGGCTAGTGGGTGTCAATAACTTTTCCATAGATATTCTCCTTTTATAGTGCTAAATTAGAACTTACATCGACAACTTTTAGAAAATATTTATAGCTAAAAAAATTCACTATTAAACCGATATAACAATTTACAAAGGATTTTTATTGAAAGTTATATTAGTAATTATGTTTACATTTGTGGTTTGTAATGCAAGTTTTATTGAACTTATCACTCCTATTCCTAAGGATATAAAGTATGATAGACAAAAAGCACTCTTAGGAAAAAAGTTATTTTCAGACCCAATACTTAGCAGAGATAATAGTATCTCTTGTCAATCTTGTCACAACTTATCAAATGGTGGTAGTGATAACAAACAATTTTCAACTGGAATTGATAGTAAAGTTGGCAACCTAAACTCTCCAACAGTTTTTAATGCTATTTTTAATTTATCCCAATTTTGGAGTGGAAAAGCAAAAGATTTAAAAGAGCAAGCACATATGGTACTATTTAATCCATCTGAAATGGATGTAAATGAAAAGGAGCTTATACAAAAACTAAATAAAGACCCAGAATATAGTGCTGAGTTTAAAATCATTTATATGGATGCGGTTACCTTAGACAATGTTATAGATGCAGTAGTAGAATTTGAAAAAGCACTCATTACACCAAATTCGAAATTTGATAAATACTTAAGAGGAGAGATGGACTCATTAAACAAAAATGAAAAAAAAGGGTATGAATTATTTAAATCTTATGGATGTATCTCATGTCACAATGGTGTAAATATCGGGGGAAATCTATATCAAAAATTTGGTGTTATGAAACAATATCCCGATTTTACTAATCAACTTGGCAGATTTAATGCAACAGGAAAAGAGGAAGACAAGTATCACTTCAAAGTACCAAGTTTGAGAAATATTGCACTAACTGCCCCATATCTTCATAATGGAAGCGTTAAAACACTTAAAAGTGCTATAGAAAAGATGATTATATATCAGGTAGGTAGAATCCCAAATAAAGAAGATATTCAAAAAATAGAAGCATTTTTAAATACTTTAACAGGCGATAAGCCTAGAATTTTGAAGGATTTATAATGATAAAAAATCTTAATAAATATTTTTTAACTTATATATTTTATACAATAATGGCTACAACTATTATTGCCTTAGTTTACTACTTTAATAATGCAAAAGAACAACTACTTTTAGATATAAATCTAAATAAAAAGATTACAAAACTTATGCTTTTAAATAAAAACTTTGATGTGCAGATGGGCAATAAGATTAATCATCTTAATTTTGATCTTCCAAAAAATGATATAGAAAAATTTGAAAATATTTTATATATGATTGAAAAAAACAGAGGTTATAAAACAGCTGCAAGTGATAAAATAATCACTAAGTCATTTTTAAATATCAACAACTCATTTTTAGGAAAAAAGAGTTTTTTAGAAAAATACAAATCTTACTCTGCTATTATAAATAATTCATTGAGATATTTACCTATTTTGGGTCAAGAGATAGATAGCCATAAAAATATACAAATAAGTTCATATGTAAATACCCTTCATTTTTATATTTTACAACTTAACTTAAATGAGCAGATATCAAATGGAGAGTTTTTAGAATCTATAGGACTTTTAAAAGCAATCAAAAACAGCGATAAAGAGTTAAATCAAAAAATTAATCTTTTTATATCACATGTCTTAGTGGTTTATCAAAACTATAATAATCTTAGAGTGCTATTAAAAAAATCAGATGAACTCTCTTTGGATAAAGAGATAGAGAAGTTTTCACAATTAATTAATAGCTATTTAAATACCACTATACATAAAGCTACAAATA
The DNA here is from genome assembly GCA_027066435.1 of Campylobacterales bacterium. Classification (GTDB taxonomy): domain Bacteria; phylum Campylobacterota; class Campylobacteria; order Campylobacterales; family QNZT01; genus SZUA-1433. Next base: position 1,797 of record JAMONX010000126.1, on the reverse strand, counting down.
TGGCATATTTTCTACTTATAGCTCTATTTCTTTTTTCTCTTTTAGGTGGTTTTATCTATCATCTCAAAAGAAAAAGTGAGGTAATGCTTAGTTACTTTAAAGAGGGAGTAGATAAAAGTGACAACTCTATAATTCTTACAGATAAAAATAGAAAAATAATATATGCAAATGAAGCATTTGAAAAAACAACGGGATATGAGAGAAAAGAGATACTTGGTAAAAATCCAAGAGTATTAAAGAGTGATATAAAAAATAAACAATTTTACGATGATTTACACTTGACACTAAAAGGTGGCAAAAGATGGTTTGGGGAGTTTACAAATAGAAAAAAAGATGGAACAATTTTTTATGAAAAAGCATCTATAATTCCAATTTTCAATCAACAAAAAGAGCCACAATTTTATATGGCTATCAAACTTGATATCACACAAGATAAAGAGTACAAAAAATCAATAGAAGAAAAGAATAAAGAGATAACAAAAAGATACTATTATGATAGCTTAACATCTTTGCCAAATAGAAATAAAATCATCGAAGATTTAAAACAGTTACGCCAAAATACTTTGGTATTAATAAATATAGATGCGCTTAAAGGTATAAACGATTTTTATGGGCTAAAAAATGGTGACATCGTTATACAAGAGGTAGCTAAGAGCTTAAAAAAAATTCATATAAAAGATGCCTACACACTATATAAACTAAACTCTGATGAATTTGCAATGGTAATAAAAAGGGATTTAAATAAAATCCAAACTGTTGGGTTAATTGATAATATAGAGAGAGTTATATTAGATCATGATATTTATACTTCATGTAATCAAAAAATCATTTTCACAGTTACAATGGGAATAAGTTATAGCACTAATGAAAATGCACTAATAGATGCAGATGCTGCGTTAAAACATGCAAAGATAAACAAAAATAGCTTTGAAATTTTTAGTAAAAATATCAACATGTCACAAGAGTATAAAAATAATATTTTATGGATTTCAAAAATAAAGAATGCAATTAGAGATGATAGGATAATTCCTTATTTTCAACCTATTGTTGATAGCAAAACTGGTGAAGTTTATTATTATGAGGCACTAGTTCGGCTTATAGAGAGAGATGGGAATGTTATATCTCCTTTTTTCTTTTTAGATATTTCAAAAAAAGGGAAACTATACTCTTCTCTTACAAAAATTGTGATAGAGAAAAGTTTTGATGTTTTTGAAAATAGTGACAACTCTTTTTCAATCAATTTTTCTTATGATGATATGATAAATGAGGATATTGTAAAACTTTTAGGTCATAGACTAAAGAGATGTAAAAATCCAGAAAATTTTATTGCTGAAATTGTTGAAACAGAGAGTTTCAGCAATTATGAAGTAGCAAAGAGATTTATCGGAGCTATAAAAGTTTTTGGATGCAAGGTGGCAATTGATGATTTCGGTAGTGGATATTCAAATTTTGCAAGACTTTTTGAATTAAATGTAGATTATCTTAAAATTGATGGCTCAATAATTAAAAATATTGATTCTCAAGAACAACTCAAAATTATAACAGCAACTATTGTAGAGTTTGCCAAAAAATCAAAAATGAATGTTGTAGCAGAGTTTGTTCACTCAAAAGAGATTGAAAATATATTAAAAGAGTTAGATATACGATTTATGCAAGGGTATCATTTTTCTCCACCAATAAAAAATATATCTGAGTATAAAATAAAGAATAAAACTGCCGATATGGTAATATGATTTAGAAAAATGAAGGAAAACATATGAAAAATTTAAGAAAAAAGTCTATCTTTCTTGCCCTTTC
>JAMONX010000125.1 GCA_027066435.1 Campylobacterales bacterium | reverse complement strand
TTTATCAAAGGTGATAAAAAAGCTATAAGTGAAGATGCTAAAAAAGGTTTTAAACTTTTTAAAACAAAAGCCCATTGTACTGATTGTCATGATGGTTTCAACTTTACAGATGGAAGCTTTCACAATTTAGGTCTTGGGGATGGGGATGAAGGAAGAACAAGAGTTAGAAGAGGTGTTACATCTATGTTTGGTGCTATGAAAACTCCGACACTTAGAGATGTAACAAAAACTTTCCCATATTTTCATGATGGATCAGTAAAAACACTTCATGAAGCAACAGCAATATGTGGGAATGGTGGAAGATTTGCAGATGCAAAAGGGATATCATCTTTTATTATTGATAGAGGTTTAACACCAGATGAGATCAATAAAATAGTTGAATTTATGAAAACACTCGAAGGCAAGCCATTAGAGCTTACAATTCCAACAAAATTTCCACAATAAAAAATAAAAAAGGATAAAAATTATGAAGACATTAAAAATAGCACTAGCATTAATACTAGTAGCATCATCTGTATATGCAACAGAGCATATAGTAGTACAAAAAGGCAAGGCTTTTAATCCAAAAACTTTAGAAGCTAAAGTGGGAGATACCATAAAATTTAAGAATTCAGATGCATTTGCTCACAATGCTTATAGCGATGATGGAGCAAATGAGTTTGATATTGGGATGCAAGCTCCAGGTGAAGATTATTCAATCACACTTAAAGCTCCTGGAACTGTTGCAATTGGATGTGCGATTCATCCAAGTATGCAATTAAAAGTAACGGTAAAATAAGATATGAGAAATCTTATTATAGGTGTAGTTTTAGCACTTTCTTTGATATCAAACATTAATGCATCTGATAACATAAAAACACAGTTTAGTGGCAAACAGATATATGAAAATGGCTGTTTGTATTGTCATGGTGAAACAGGTATGGGTGATGGAATTGCTTCAAAAAATCCTAAAAACTACTTCTTTCCAAAAAATCTTAATAAGATTATATTAACTGAAGAGCAAGTATTCTTAATTGCTAAACACGGTGCACACTACTATGGTGCATTAAAAGAGGATATGCCAGCTTGGGGTATTAAATTTAGTGATGAAGAGCTTAAAGCTGTAGCAAAATATATAAAAACAACTTTTAAAAGAGAAAATATAGAAAAAGAGAAGTAAGAATAACTTCTCTTTAAAAAGGAAAAAAATGTTCAGCGGTTCAATCAAAAAGAAGCTTACAATGCTACCAATCATAATAGTCAGTATGCTTATAGCGTTATATCTAACCTACTCCTATTTTGCAGGGAAACTTAGCAATAAAGTAAGTGAATCAGACTTGTCAAATCAAATAGTCGCCATTTTATTTGAAACATCAAAAAATAGAGAAGATTTTATTTGGCAAGAGAAAATGGATGAACTAGGTTTACTAAAAGATGCAAATGAGAAAATCATTAAAATCAGTAATACTCTTGCAAATGATGTAAATGAAAAAGAGCTAAAAGCTGACACAATTCTTATCAAAAAAACAGCAGGAAATTTAAATTTTCTTTTTGATAACTATAAAAAAACTGTTCTAAATAAAAAGACAATTGCTTCATCTATGCAAACACAATCTTTTGATTCATATAAAATGATAAGTACTATTAGTAAAGAGTTGAACAAAGAAGCTATAACACTATCACAAAGCAGTGAAAATACAAAAGATATAAGAAACGCAGTAGTTAGTTATTCAGCTGTTACAAATCTACTTTCACAAGTCAAAGATTTAAAAAGTGCAGGATTAGATTCAAATTTTGTATTAGATACAAGTAACAAAGATGCACTTTTAGCAAAGTTTGATGAAGTTGCCGCATATACTATGTATGTAAAAAGAAAAGCAAATAAGGATGATTTAACAAAGTTCTCTGAAATTACTGCTTCACATAAAGATAATTTTATCAAATTTGTAGAATACTCAAATGAGTTAAATACAATCAAACAAGAAGCGACTAAGGATATCAAGACTATTGCTGAAATCTCAAGCAAGTTATCAAAAAATGCTAATACAAATTTGATATCAACAAAAAGTAAACTAAGTTTTGCAGTTTTTGTAGCATTGCTACTTGTAGCGTCTATGACTATCTTGTTAGCTATAATGCTTTCTCGTGCAATTCTAACACCTATAAATAAACTTTCTCGTGCAACACAAGAGTTAAGTGATGGTGAAGCTGATTTGACAAAAAGATTAGAAGTTACTTCTAAAGATGAAATAGGTGAAGCTAGTAAAAATATCAATAATTTTATAGAACGAATTTCATATACAATATGCAGTGCAAAGGTAAGTGGTTCAAAAAATTTAGCTATCTCTTCTAATTTGAATCAAATTGGACATAGTTTAGAAATTTCTGCTAAAAATGAGTCTAATATTTTAAGAGAGATGTCAATAACTGGAAACAGAGTAAAAGATGCTCTTAACACAAATGCTTCAGAAATAGATAGAGCAAAAACTGATATACAAAATGCAAATAGTATCCTCAAAGATGCAAAAGATGCAATTGTAAATATAGTTAATGATATACAAGAGACTACAATGCTTGAAACTGAATTAGCCCAAAAGCTAAATCATCTCTCAACTGATACAGCACAGGTAAAAGAGGTATTGACAGTAATCTCAGATATAGCAGACCAAACAAATCTTTTAGCATTAAATGCAGCAATTGAAGCAGCAAGAGCTGGAGAGCATGGCAGAGGATTTGCTGTTGTTGCTGATGAAGTAAGACAATTAGCTGAAAGAACACAAAAATCTCTAGGTGAAATAAATAGTAGCATATCAATAATTGTCCAAGGAGTAAATGATAGTAGCCAACAAATAGATAACAATGTTCAAAAAGTTCAAAAACTATCAGAAATTTCAATAGATGTAGAAAATAAAATCACTCATGCATCTGACTCTATGCAAAAAGCAACTGTTGATGTTGATAAAAGTGCTCAAAACTCTATAAATAGTGCAAAAGAGACTGAGTCAATGATAACTCAAATATTTGATGTAAATAAAATATCTGAAGTAAATTTAAATAATGTCAATAAAATCAGTACAACAACAGAGAATCTTGCATCTTTAGTAAAAGATTTAAATTCTCAACTCTCTTCATTTAAAACTTGAGTAGAAGGAGAAGCCCCCTACTCATCAAGATAGATAGCTTCAGAAGGTTTTGGTACTTTCCAAGCTTGTTTATTTAAAGCTTCTTCTGCATCATCATTACCATTTAAATATGCTAATCCTAGCAACTCTTTTGCCTTCTTCATATCTTTTGATACCCCATCACCACTAATATACATCAACGCCAATTTATATTGGGCATCTGCATAACTCTGCTCAGAAGCTTTTTCAAACCAGTAAGCAGATTCTTGGTGATCTTTGGAAACACCTTGTCCTTCATAGTACATTAATGCCAACTTATATTGGGCATCTGCATAATCCATATCAGCAGTTAACTGATACCAATAATATGCCTTCTTATAGTTTACACCATGCCCTTTACCGTTATAATACATATCAGCTAAAAAAAGTTGAGATTTTGTATCGCCCTTGCTAGCAGCTTTAAAAAACCAATCCATAGCTTTTTTATAATCTTTTTTTACACCTCTACCCTCATAATACATATACCCTAACTCATATTCAGCTTTTACATGACCTTTATCTGCTGCTTTTTTAAACCAAGTAAGTGCCTTTTTATAATCAACTTCTGTGACAGTTCCTAGATAGTACATACCACCAAGAGCATACTGTGCATTTACATCGTTATTTAACGCTCTCTCTTTAGCTTCCTCATAAGCTTTTTTCTTCATAAAATCCGCACGACTAATCTTTGTTTTCTCCTTCGTTGCTGCGTTAGAAGCCTCTTCTTTCATTTTTTCTACATGCATAACCCCAGTATCTGCAATCTCAGCGTTTAATCCTGTTACTAATATCAAAAATGCCATAGCACTCAATACTTTATTCATTTAAATCCCCTATATATATTGTTTCTCTAGTATATTATCAAATTTTTATTATTTTCTTACATACCATTTATATTTATCCATAGTTTTTTTAGCTCTTGATGATCCATTAAGATAAGCACTTTGTATCCATTTTTTAGCACGATACATATCTTTTGGCACCCCTAAGCCTTTAATATGAGCCAATCCTAACTCATATTGAGCATGTGCTTCGCTCTTTGTTGCTGACAGTCTGAGATAATAGATATATTTTTTAAGATTTTTACTACATCCTTTTCCGTCACGATACTTTAAAGCAAGTTTGTATTGAGCGGCTGGATAATCTTGCTCGGCAGCCTCATAATACCAATGAAATGCTTTTTCGTGATTATTTTTTTCATCATATATAAGCCCTAAATAGAGTTCTGCCTTACCATCCCTACTCTCGCCAGCTTGTAAAAACCACTTAAGTGCTATGTCGTGATCTTTAGGCACACCTCTTCCATCAAAATACATATACGCTAAATTAAATTGTGCTTTTGTATGTCCTTGAGAAGCTGCTTTTTTGTACCATTTAATAGCTTCCATATAATTCTTTTTTATCATAATACCTTGATAATACATGCCCGCCAATGCAAATTGTGAATTTCGATCACCATTTTCTGCTTTCATTCTCGCAACAGAATAAGCTTTGTTTTTCATTCCACTGCCCATGCTCGAACTTTTATTAAATGTACTAGAATTTCTTAATTTTTGCTTCATCTTGCTTTGAACTTCAGAAGTCCCTCTTCTTTTTGCAGCTGCTTGGGCTCTAGCCTTTAACTCCTCAAAGGTTGTTCCAGAAAATGATACTTGTGGTATAAAAAACATTAATGATATAATTAGCAATAAAGGGCTAACGCTTTGACGGTTATTTTGAAACATTCTACAACTCCTAGATTTACGGAAGACTAATTTACAATTCTATAAGTATCGCATAAGCTATTATAGCACAACTTAAAAATATTATCTAGTCAAAATCAAAAGAAATTAGCCAATTATAGGAGTTTACATTATAATTATAATTATCTATAGTTATTTTTTATGGCATCTTCTACAAACACTGTAAGTATCTTTGCCATTAGTTCTTAGCAAATATATACCATTTGATCCATGTGGATTATGACAACTTGAACAAACCAATTCACGACCAGGTCTTGATGGATCTGGTCTACCTTTGGTTGGATGACCTCCTTTGTTTCTTCCAAAAACAAAACTTCCAATTACATGTTTTCCACTAGCCTTTTCATCATGGCATGTTGTGCAAAGCTCCCAAATAGGCTTCCTTAAATGGAATTCATTAGGTGATGAGTGCGGATTATGGCATTTATTGCATCTTCCAGATCTCAAAGGTCCATGTTCTGATGTATTTGAAAACCACTTCTCTTTTACCCCCTCATGGCATGAAAAGCATCTATTCATAATGGGATCTGGCATTAAATATTTTGACTTACCTTCATATTGGGCATTAAACTCTCCACTTCTTCCAGTATGGCACTCTGTACATAAAAAATTAACAGCTGGAGCATGACCATTTTTTCTAAATGTAACAGTCTTATGACACTGATAACAATTTGATTTTTCAGGATCTTCTAAGATATCAAACTCTCTTGCATTAATTTCTGATTTTTTGATATGTTTTGTACGAGAAGTCTTTTTATCCTCTTTCATGTTGTGACAAGAAGAACAGAGTTTTTCATTTTTATCTGTATGAAAAAAGTTTCTTTTATAGCCATCAGGAGCATAATTAAATCCCTCATAAATCTCAGATCTATAATAGAGGTTTATCTCTTTGACTGTCATATCTCCTGCTTTATCATAGCCTACTAAAGTAATTTTATTATTACCAAGTTTCAACTTAACAGTAGAACAATAAATTTTTCTTTTCTCTTTTGTCTCAATTACTTTAGTTGTATTATCATCAAATAGTATAGTAACCCTTTGCATAGAGTCATCTAACCTTTTAATGACTATAGATGCATAGTCTTCATCATATACACCTAACGATAAAGGCTTTACTATCTCAAATGAGTCATTATTGGCAAATACTTTTCCACCTGCAAAAACAAATGCCAACAATAGGACATAAAAGATAGTACCCCTCATCATAAACCTTCTATTTTAAATTCTTTATAGGTTTTTCTCTATCATAATACCGTCTTGCATGACAAGCAGGTGCACAAGAACCACCAGTTGGAGTCTCTATAAATCTGATAGGAAAACTTATCTTTCCAAATTCTGTCTTTTTCTTCAAGTGATGAGGATAATCTTTGGTCCCATGAAAATCATGACAAGCTCTACAAGTTCTACCTTTCTTTTTGTTTACATGGACAAAGTGCATATTTGAGTTACCATTTCTAAAGTTGGTATCATCTATCGTTGTCTCATTTTTTATTTTCCCAGCATCGTGACACTCAAAACAGATATAATTCTTTTCATCAAAATTAGCATAAAATGTTTTAGGAAATGGTTTATTTAGCATTCTTAAATTATCTGAGCCATGTGGATTATGGCACATTGCACAATCTCCCCACTGTATTGGACCATGCCAGTCTGGATTTTCATCAAGATGTTTTTTGATATTTAAAAGCTTATAACCCTCTTCATCTGTTACCTGTGTTTTATCATGGCATGTAAGACATATGTCTTTTACCGTAGCAGCTTTTAGCATCTTTGGCTGACCTGTTCCATGCGGATCGTGACAGTTTTGACAGCCATTTCCAATGTTAATTGCACCATGTTTACTTTTTACAGTTGTAATCCACTCTTGTTTGTCTACATGGCAAGTCAAACATATATCTTTTTTTCTATCTGCTCTGAGTTGAAATTCATAATCCTCAGTATGTGGATCATGACAATTTACACAAGAATCCTTCACAGGAGGATGGATATTGTCAGTATTCTTTAAAAAATCTCCTTTTGCAGCATGACAAGAGGTACATAGTTCATTTATATTTGAGTATCTTAAAAGTGTTGTGTTTTCACTCTCATGTGGATTATGGCATATGGTGCAAGCTCCAGCGGCTACTGGACCGTGAATAAACTTTTTGCCCTCTTTTGCATCCTTTTCATGACACTGATAACAGAGATCTGGTTGATCCATAAGTAAATCATCACCAGTTTTAGGTGATGAACTCTTGTGGCAAAGTGTACAAACCTTTGTTTCAAATGGAGGATGCACAACTTTTTTTGCTTGTTTTAAATTTGGTTCAAAAACAAGTTCACTCTGTTCTTGCACTTGAGCTACTGGTTCAGGCTCTGGGGTAGAAGCAATAATTTCATCAGCAACTGCTTCTACACTCTCCTGAGTACTTTGTTCAGTTACAACCTGTTTTGTCTGCTCCTGTGATGATAAGCAACCTTGCATAAAAAATGGGATTGCTAAGATCAAGACTAACTGCAACATTAACCTGTGTGAATATTCTTTCATCCTTATACTCCTCTTCTAAATATAAATTATTTTTATAATTCTACTAAAATATAAATTAATAGTCAATGATTTTTTAAGAGTTAAGAAAATATATATCTTGACGATTTACATTAAAGCAGTTATTTACTAACACTTATTAGGATAATATAGATGATAAAAATTTTATACATAACTATTGTATTGTCAACTATTTTTACAACCTCTCATGCTAATATATCCTCAACTCCTCATAATCTAGCTGGTATATCTAGTGCTACAAATAACTCAAAAGTATGTCTTTATTGTCATCCCCCTATCTCTTCAGAGCCAACACAAACACCATTATGGAGTCAAACTCAGTCAGATTCTGAATTTTCTATGTATGTAGATGCATATCAAGCTAACAGGAATTCTCTCTCTATGTTATGCCTAAGTTGTCATGATGGAGCAAGTTCAAAAAATTCTATTGTGGATATTTTAGATGAAAAAGGAAGTACTCTTAAAAGTACAAATATTGATACTAATCCAGTTTATATGAAAACATCAAGGAATCTTACTTTAACTGGTTCTTATGGTGATTTAAATGATGATCACCCCGTATCAATAGATTATATACCTGGTAAAGCTGGATTAAAATCTAAGTCAGAGATGCTATTAGGTCAATGGAAAGGGGCAACAACAGTAGAAGATTTACTAATAAATGGGAAAGTTGAATGCACAAGTTGTCATGATCCTCACTTTAATGATTCAAAAGGAATATTTCTAAGAAATGAAAATCATAATAGTCAACTCTGTTTCTCTTGTCATGGTATGTAACATGTGATATACTCCTTGTTATGAAAAATTTATCAAATATATTATTTTGGATTATTGTTCCGCTAACTCTTATTTATATCCCATATCAAAAAGGTTATATCTTCAATAATTTTGAAAATATCTCTACAAAAGATGCTTATGAACAACTTTTGGTTGATACAAATATTACAGTACTTGATGTTAGAACAAAAGAAGAGATAAAGAGTGATGGAAAGATTAAAGCCTCCATACTTATACCAGTTCAACTATTAAAAGAGAACTTGGAGCTTTTAGAAAAGTTTAAAGATAAAAAAATATATATCTATTGTAAGACGGGAAATAGAAGTGTTACTGCCTCAAGAATACTATCAAGTGCAGGCTTTAAAGCCTACAATATACAAGGCGGTATTAAAAATTGGAAAAAAGAGCAACTACCAATAGAGTATTAATTATGTCTCAGTAGAAGGTTCACCCTCATTATCTTCTGTTTTTTCCTCTTTCAAGCATCTGGCAATACTAGCTACTATATCATCACCTTCTGTTTTAACAACAATTACACCACTTGTATTTCGTCCTGCTTTTCGAATACTCTGCATATCGACTCTAATCATTTTACCACTTGAAGTAAGAGCCATAAGATCTTTCTCTTCATCAACCAAAACAACACCAACAAGATCTTTTGTTTTAGGAGTAAGCTTCATAGCAATCACTCCTTTACCTGCTCTTTTTTGTTCACGATACTCATCAGCTGTTGTTCGTTTTCCAATCCCTCTTTCACTAATAGTTAAAAGCTCTTGTTTATCATCTCTAATTACTGCCGCTCCGATAACTTCATCTCCTTCATTTTTGAACTTGATAGCTGTTACACCACGAGCTGTTCTTCCAAGCTCCCTTGCATCTTCTTTTA
>JAMONX010000124.1 GCA_027066435.1 Campylobacterales bacterium | reverse complement strand
GTTGCCTTCCATGTGAAAACTGTTCTGGATAAATCCACATAGAGGCAGAAAAATCACCTATGATTTGAAGTTTTGGATCATTTAAAACTTTGATATAATCTCCATCTCCATCAAAATAAGCACTATTATTTATCTTCCCACTACTTGGAATAGTATTTCCATATATATTTCCATGTAAGCCATTTATGCTACTATCTTTTACTTCCTCTGCTGTTCCATCCCAGCTACACTCATCAAAACGGTATTCGGCAATAGGCACTGCTATACTAACTGTAATATTATTTGACGAAAGAGTTAGCCCAGTTACAACTGTATTAGTAATTTCATAAGTATAAACTCCTTCATCCACGCTTGAGGCATTAGCCTTTGTATAAATTCTATCAGTTGCACCTACTATCTCTATGCCATCTTTAAACCATTTATATCTATCATGTGTACTATTATTTTCAGAAACTTCAGAGGTAATTGTGAGTGTTCCTCCATCAAAAAAACCTACAGCTCTGTCTGTATCTACTTTTGATTGAGGAGCGTAGCCATAATATGCAAGAGCAGTATAATCAATATGATTGGTTTCAAAGTCAGAAAAGACAAAATTATTGTTCCCAATTATTACTTGTATTAGAGAAGTGTGATTTGCTACTACAATAGGAATAGCTCCATCAAACTGATTACTACTAATTTTTATACCTTTAAGACCAGTCAAGTTAATAATATTGATAGATATCTGTCCATCAAGAGAACAACCTTGAATATACAACCATGAAAGGTGAGTTAAACTCCATAACTCATCAGGAATAGTACCACCAAATGGATTTCCATGAATATCTAAAGCAGTTAAGTTGATTAAATTTCCAATTTCACTAGGTATTGCACCACTAAGTGAGTTATTGTAAAGGATTAGGCGTTGAAGATTGGTTAAATTCCATAATTCAATAGGGATAGAACCACTAAGAAAATTTCTGTCAAGAATTAAACTTGTTAAACCAGTATTCAAATCTCCAATTTCACTTGGAATAGTACCAACTAAATTATTCTGATGTAAATCTATTTTACTAACATGACCACTTGATACAGTTATCCCATACCAATTCCCCACTGTTGTTGAGGTTGTCCAATTTTCATCATTTATCCAGTTTGAACCATTGGTGTCATTGTATAGTGCTAATAGAGCATTACACTCGGTTTTATTTACATCTGTTACTATATCACAGATATTATTACAACCTTTGTCACCATCAGTAATAGTCCAATTATCACTATTTGTCATATTTACTCTTGCTATTTCACCTGCACAATAGTTGCTATCTCCACCATCAAAAGTTACTCCATTTTGCAAAGTTTGACCATCCCAACCTATTAAAAGGTTATCATAATTAGTCATAGAGAGATTTACATCTTTAAACATATCAACCATCCACTTAACATTACTAATATCCCAAGAACTTATATCTTGGTTAAAAGCAGTTGCTTGATTAAATGTTCCATTCATATCAGTAACATTACTAACATTCCAATCACCAATATCTTGATTAAATGCATATGCTCTATAAAACATATTTTTCATAGCAGTAACATTGCCTATATTCCACTTACTTATATTTTGGTCAAATAGATATGCAAGCTGAAACATATAAGACATATCAGTTGTATTACTAACATTCCAATCACTTATATCTTGATTAAATACATATGCCTTATAAAACATAAAAGATATATCATTAACCTTACTTACATCCCAAGAACTTATATCTTGATTAAAAGAAGTTGCACTATGAAACATCCCCCTTGTTTTAGTAACATTACCTACATTCCAAGAACCTATATCTTGATTAAAAGAAGAAGCCCCAAGAAACATAGCATACATATTTGTAACACCACTTACATTCCAATCTCCAATATTTTGATTAAAAGAAGTTGCATCTCTAAACATATATGTCATATCAGTAACACTACTTACATCCCATAAACTTATATCTTGGTTAAAAGCAAAAGTTGAAAAAAACATAGAGTGCATATTGGTAACACTACTCACATCCCAATTTCCAATACTCTGATTAAAAGAAGTTGCATCTCTAAACATGGCATACATGTTAGTGACGTTACTTACATCCCAATTACTTATATTCTGATTAAAAGAAGTTGTATCACGAAATATATTACTCATAGAAGTAATATTGGATAAATCAGGAGAATCACTAGCTTGTCCGGCCAAATTACTACACCCATAAAAAGCACTATTCATAGAAGTCCAAGCACCAGTTCCCCATTGTTCAATTGAAAGTATTTTATCTTTATCTCCACTGTCATTAAAATATATACGAGGGAAATCTCCAGAAATTTTTACCGTGTATGTACCAGTAGATGCATAAGTGTGTGTAGCATTGCCAGTGTGTCCTGTACTTGTTGTACCATCTCCCCAGCTAATATTGTAGTCATATCCCCCGCCTGTTGTTGGTATAGTAATTTGGTTATTATTTGAAGTTCCATTATTGTCTGTTTGCCAAATTGTTATGAAATAGTCAGTTGAAAGAATAATACCTGTACAATCTTTACCTCCGTCAGTAATAGTCCAATTATCAGTACTATTCATATCTGCTCTTGCACTTTCACCTGCACAATATTTGCTGTTTCCACCACTAAAAGTTACACCACTTTGCAAAGTTTGACCATTCCAGCCTATTAAAATATTATCATAATTGGTTGTTGAGAGAGTTACCCCATTAAACATAAAAGCCATGTTTTCAACATTAGCAACATCCCAAGAACTTATATCTTGATTAAAAGAGCTTCTTTGAAACATATTATTCATGCGGGTAACTTTACTAACATTCCAATCACCTATATCTTGATTAAAAGCAGTTGCATCATAAAATATACCATCCATACGGGTAATATTACTAACATTCCAATCGTTTATATTTTGATTAAAACTACTTGCCTTATTAAACATACGATACAATGAACTAACACTTCTCAAATCGGGAGTATCATTGGCTTGACCAACTAGATTTGAACATCCTTGAAAAGCACTATCCATAGAAGTCCAAGCACCAGTTCCCCATTGTTCAATTGAAAGTATTTTATCTTTATCTCCACTGTCATTAAAATATATACGAGGAAAATCTCCAGAAATTTTTACCGTATATGTACCCGTAGATGCATAAGTATGTGTAGTATTGCCAGTTTGCCCTGTACTTGTTGTGCCATCTCCCCAGCTAATATTGTAGTCATACCCCACACCTGTTGTTGGTATAGTTATATTTTCATCAACAATAGTTGTTTTCCATGTTGTTATAAAATCATCGCTTCCCACTGCCGCTACAATAATTGGAAATAAAGAAATTGCAAAAATATATCTTAAGATTTTCATAAACATTTCCTAAGTTGGTAAACTTCTGCAAAAACCTAAAGGCAACAAGAGAAGTTTACATAATATCAAGCACATTCCATACCATAAAAAGAACAAAAAAAGATCTTTTTGGCTAATGTTTAAAAGGTTTAAATAACTTTTGGTAACATTCACTAAACTTACTGGAGCAACCATGGAAGAAATGATCATAATGTCAATAAACCTTCACCTTTTTGTCATAGCTACTACAATACTATTGGCACTTTATATGATATATGCAAGTAACAAACTTGACAATGAAGTTATTTATATAAACCGTATAAAATACTTGCATCCACAGTATCTTGTACTTGTCTCAGCTATTGCATTTACAGGTATTGTTATCATGGCTGTAAATCAATTTGTTTTGAAACCCTCTTTGATACTTATGCTTGTTGGTGTAACTATCATAATATATACGAGTATCAAAAAACATCTTATTCGTAAAAACTCAAACACAAATGATGAAGAATCTATGAGAGAACTAAGAGCATTTGTTAAGAAAAAGTATATTGGTGATATTATTATCATGCTTTTTGTTGGTATAATTAGTTTTGCTTTGAAATAATGCAATTTTTATACGATGAAAATGCCTCTTCGCAAAAACTTTTAATAAAAGATGAAAATTATCGATATCTCGTTAAAGTAAGACGGCTAAAATCAAAAAGCTCTTTAAACTTTAGAAACTTTAAAGATAATTTTATTTATCACTATGAGATAGAGAGTATTGGCAAAAAAGAGGTAATCCTCACCTTAAAAGATAAAACTATAGAAAAAAAGAGTGCATTATCAAAACTCCATATATTATGGTGTATTATAGATATCAAAACAATTGAAAAAACACTTCCAATGCTAAATCAAATAGGCGTATCAAAGATTTCATTTATCTATTGTCAAAGAAGCCAGAAAAATTTCAAGATAGATATGTCTAAGTTAAAAAAGATATTAATAAACTCTTGTCAACAGTGCGGAAGAAGTAATCTGATGGATATTGAAATTTTAGAATCATTTGATGAGATGCTAAAACTTTATAATAATTTTGCAGTTTTAGATTTTGGAGGAGAACACTCATTTTCAAATATCTCCTCTATTTTGATAGGATGCGAAGGTGGATTTAGTGAAGATGAAAGAAAACTCTTAAAAAATAATCAAAAAATTGGGTTTAAAACTAATTTAATACAAAAAAGTGAAACAGCGACTTTGATAATCGCTTCTAAACTCTTGATTTAAAATAATATTTGTGTTATACTTTCAGTTCCCCTCCCCCCTATATGGCAGTGGGCTCACGATTTGAGTCTACTGTTTTCATTTTACGATTTTTTTCAGCTTAAAATAAACTTGTTTTTGTATAATCACTCACCAAAAAACCCAAATCTTGTTATAAGATGCAAGATAATTATAAGGAAAAAACAATGAGAAAAGATATTCATCCAGATTTCGTTACTTGTCAAGTTTCATGTGCATGTGGCAATAGCTTTGAGAGCATGTCAAACAAAGCAGAGATGAGGATAGACATTTGCAATGCTTGTCATCCATTTTTCACAGGTAGTGAAAAGATAGTTGATGCAGCTGGTCGTGTAGAGAAGTTTAAGAAAAAATATAACTTAAAGTAGAGAAAAAAACTATTTGCTGCATTTTATACCCACTCCAATTGGGAACTTAGAAGATATCTCTTTTAGGAGTCTTAGACTTCTAGAAGAGGCAAAAGTTATTCTTTGCGAAGATACGAGAGTTACAAAAAGGCTTTTGCATCTTCTAAAAACAAAACACCAAATCACCCCAAAAACAGAACAATTTATCTCACTTCACTCTCACAATGAAGAGGAGACTCTAAAAAAACTATCTCCATCACTTTTTGAAGATACAGTACTTTATGTTAGTGACGCTGGTATGCCAGCAGTTAGTGACCCTGGATGTACTTTGGTAAATTATTGCAATCTCCACAATATATCTTATGATGTACTCCCAGGATGCAATGCTGCTCTTTTAGCATATGCAGGGAGTGGCTTTTGTGATAATAAGTTTCTATTTTTTGGATTTTTACCACATAAAGGGAACAATAGATTTAACCAACTTCAAGAAGCACTATATAATGGCTATGTAACAATTATCTATGAATCTCCTCACAGAATCCTAAAACTCATAGATGAAATTTGCACAATTTCCCCTCAAAGAGAGCTATATCTAATAAAAGAAGCTACAAAAATGCACCAAAAAAGCTTTAAAGGTTCTGCAAGTGAAGTTCAAAATATGCTAAAAGAGCAAAATATCAAAGGAGAGTGGGTAGTTGTGTTAAAAGGTAACAAAAGAGAAATTGGCTTAATAAGTGTCGCAGACATCCTAAAACTCGACATTCCAAAGAAACAAGCTTCAAAACTTATCGCAAAAATCACAGGAAAATCTCCAAAAGCCTGTTATGATGAACTTCTTTAACTTAGGTTAAATTTTTTTTAGTAAAATATAGCTATGACAGTATATGGTAAACAAATATTTTTTTATATAACACAAAATTACCCTGAGCTTATCGAAGAGGTCTATCTTGCAAAAGATGTAGAAAAAAACATTTTTTCAAAAATCGCAAGACTAGACAAAAAGATAATTAAGCTAGATGCAAAAAAGGCACAGGCTATGGCAAGGGGTGGAAATCATCAAGGCTTTCTTTTAAAAATAAAAAAGATTGAGTTATCTTCCATAAAAGAGTTAAAAAGAAGTGATTTTTTACTTGTACTTGTTGGTATTACAGATGTTGGAAATATCGGAGCAATAGTTAGAAGTGCTTATGCTTTGGGAGTTGATGGCATAATCATTAGCGGTATTAAATCCTTTTCATTTGAAGGAGTGCTTAGAACTAGTAGTGGAGCCGCTCTTGATATACCTATATCACTTTTTAAAGATACCCTTACATTGGTAAACGAGCTTAAACAGAGCGGTTTTGCTACTTATGCGGCTGATATGAGTGGCAAAGATGTGAGAGATATCTCATTTAAAGCCAAAAAAGTGCTTTTTATGGGAAGTGAAGGAGAAGGAATACCCAATAAAATTTTAAAAGTTTGCGATAACAAAATCAAGGTTGAGATGCAAAGAGAGTTTGACTCCCTCAATGTTAGTGTAGCCACAGCAATATTATGCGATAGGATGAGGTAAAGTATGGAAAAAGGTAAAAAGAGTGCAAAAATACAAGAAGATGGTGTAAAGTATTTAATAGAACAAGGATATAAAAAGATTTCTACTAAAACCTTTATCTCAGATATAGAGTTAGAACATTTCCTAAATAAAGATTTTAAAAACATCAACAAAACAAGAGCTTTAGGATTTATACAAATTTTACAAAGAGAGTATGATGTTGATTTATCTGAATTAAAAAAAGCATATCTTGAACATGAACAATCAAGTAGAAAAAAGGAGCCCGAAACACTTTTTATTGAAAAACCTATGAAAAAAGATAAAGAGTGGCAAAAATATCTACCTCACCTAGCATTAATATTAGCTTTTGCAGGATTAATATTTTTCTTATGGAATAACCAAAATGCATCTTCTATAGATTCGATTAAAAAACCTAGTGAAGAAAATAGAAGCATCATAAAAGAAGCACAAAAAAATATTGAAAAGCTTGAAGCAAATAAAACAGACAGCCAAGCAAATAAAGAAATTAATTCAAGCTTACCTAAATTAGATGATGATTTAGCTATAGATAATGATCTTGATAAAATTGTACTTCAAATGCTAAAAGAGAGAAATATCTCTACCGACATCAAGGAAGAGATAAAAGAAGTAAAAATTGTACAACAGCCAAAGAAAGAGATAAAACCCGCAACTATTGAAAAAAGAGAGATTATACAAAAACCTAAAAAGACCGCACCAGGTAAACTATACATAATACCAACGCAAAAAGCATGGGTAGGGATTATATATCTTGACGATTTTTCAAAAAAGGACTTTTTAATACGCTCTAGGCTACCATTAGATGCGAGTCGTAACCAGTTGATTGTTATTGGTCATAGACATTTTAAGATTTACAATAA
>JAMONX010000123.1 GCA_027066435.1 Campylobacterales bacterium | reverse complement strand
CATATACTCGAATCCCCTCCTTTTCAATAAGAAATCCAAACAAACCCGCAACTAGCGGAAAAAATATCAAAAGTGTTAATAATGAATCCATCCATACCCTCCTTTACATACCAATCTTAAATACTGCAAGCATAAGCATTACAATTAAACCAAATACCATCCATTTTAGATAAGATGATAAATTACCATTTTGCATTTTTCTAGCCTTATCACCCGATGAATAAATAACACCAGCAATAAAATCAACAGTTGCGTCCACAACTTTCATATCCAATTTCTTCCAAGCAAAATTTGATAAAGCAGCATATGGCTTACAAATCTTCTCTTCATAAAATTTAGGAATATAATATTGATTAGAGAGAAGATTGAAAACTCCTAATTTTTTAAAGAAGTCATCAAAATTACCTTTTGAAAATTTTACAACCGCTAGAGCAATACCACTAAGTGCAATTCCCATAGTTATAATAAGTAAAATTATAAAAGTAAATGTACTAACATGAGGATAGTATTCAGGCAACACTGTTGTTACATACTCCATAAATGAATGTTCAAAAAATCCAGCAATTACTGCTAAAATTGCCAATGGAATCATTGTTGCAAGCACATATGGATAAGCCTCATGTGGATGTTTTTCATCACCATAGTTCTTTTTACCAAAAAAGACCATCATGATAAGTCTAAAACTATAATATGCAGTTAGCCCTGCCCCAACCCAAAGCATTGCCCACAAAAAGTAATGATGCTCAGCAAATGCTGTTTCAAGAATCTTATCTTTTGAGAAAAATCCAGCTAATGGCCAAATACCAGCAAGAGCAGTGGAAGCTACAACCATAATGCCCATAGTCCAAGGCATTAATTTACCAAGTCCACCCATTTTATTTATATATCTTTCATCATCCATAGCATGCATAACATTACCTGCACCTAAAAACAGTACCGACTTAAAGAATGCGTGAGCCATAAGATGAAATAGAGCAATCCAATATGCACCAAGTCCAGCCGCCACAAACATATAACCTAGTTGTGAAAGAGTGGAGTAGGCAATAATTCTTTTAAGCTCCATATTTACAAGTGCCATTGAAGCTGCAAAAATTGCTACAAATGCACCAAGACATGCTATAAAATATCCCACATTTGGGATAAGTGCATAAATTTCATGACTTCTAACAACTAGATAAACACCAGCTGTAACCATCGTCGCTGCATGAATTAATGCAGAAACTGGTGTTGGACCTTCCATAGCATTTGCTAGCCAAGTATGTAATGGGAACTGTGCTGATTTACCCATAGCACCAATAAATAAAAATATACCAATAAGAGTAATTGTACCTGTACTTAATGTACCAATATTCGCAAATACTGTTGCATATTCTAATGAGCCAAGATTCCAATAAATCATAAAGATACCAATAAGCATACCAAGATCGGCTATTCTATTCATAACAAATGCTTCATTTGCTGCATATGCCGGTGAAATAGCAGGATTTATATCTGTGCTAACATCTGGCTTATGATACCAATGACTAATCAGAAGCCAAGAACAAAGTCCCACACCTTCCCAACCTATAAAAAGCCCCAAGAAGTTATCACTCATTACAAGTACCATCATTGAGAAAACAAAAGCTGAAAGATAAGAGAAGTATCTATTAAATCCCTTATCATGCTCCATATATCCAATTGAATAGATATGAACTAACATTGAAACTGTTGTAACTGTAACCATCATAATAACTGAGACTTGATCAGCTATAAATCCAAAATCTATATTAAAACTTCCAGCAGCTATCCAATCCATCATCCTTACATGAACAACAGTATCACCATCTACATACATAAGAAGAACTAAAGATGCAACCCAAGATGCAAAAAGAAGACCCGAAGTAACTAGTCCTGTTATAAGATTTTTTGGACGATCTCCAAACATTGCAGCAAACAGAGAACCTACAATTGGAGCAAATAGTGCAATATATAAATACTTTTCCATTATCTACCCCTTCATCTTTTGCATAGAGTCTAAATCAATAGTGCCATTTCTTCTATACCAAAGTATCAAAAGACCTAATCCAACAGCAACTTCACTAGCTGCTACTGCAATGATAAAAAATGCAAACATTTGACCTGTTAAATCATCATAAAACTTTGCGACTGCAACAAAACCGATATTTACAGCATTTAAAAGTATCTCTGTTGAGAAAAAGAGAAGCAGAAGGTTCTTTCTTCTTATTACCCCTACCATACCTATTGTAAATAGTATGGCAGAAACAACCAAATAGTGCGTAAGTGTTATCATTTATCATCCTTTACATCAAACTCTTCTCTATGTAGTTCTTCTTCAAGTTTTGGGTTTGAACTCAAACTTTGATCCATTTTTTTACTTGCAAGTACAATTCCTGCAATCATTGCAACTAGAAGCATCACAGCAGCTAATTCAAACTGTACAAGATATTTTGTAAAAAGTATTACACCCACAGCTTGAGGATTATTTGCACCTGCAATCACAGGATTATCAAGTGGTGCATCTAACATTAAATGCTCTGACATAAATGGAGCACCAACCATAATCAATATCAAAATAGCACTTGCAATCCACAAACTATAAATAAGTTTTGAACTTCCTATATCTTCTTTAACATCTTGTGTAGTATCCAAAAACATCATACCAAAAGCATATAAAGCCATAACAGCCCCAGTATAGACGATGATTTGTACAACACCTAAAAAGTCTGCATTTAAAAGAAAGAAAAAGCCTGATATTAAAATCATGCCAGCAGCCAAAGCACTCATTGCATAGAGTGCGTTATTTGTGAGCACCACGATTAAAAACATCGCAATGGTCAAACCAGAAAAAAGATAAAACGCTATCAATTCATACATCATAAGCCCTTAATACGCCAGAGGAGTTTTTTTAACATTATCATCAGCATTATCACTGAGTGCACCAAAGCCAGGATATGGTACCTGCTTACCCGCTTTAAATATATCCATAGGAGTTACAAGCTCTGCCATTGAGGTAAAGTGAGCTCTTTGCTCAGATACATTTTCATAATCTTGCCCATGTGTAATTGCAAGCTCAGGACAAACTTCAGCACAATAGCCACAATAGATACAACGACCTAAATTTATCGTATAACCCTTAACTGTTTTTCGACCTTTATTTCCATATTTGGTATCTATCTGTATACAATTTGCAATACATATCTTTTCACACAATCCACAACCAATACAAGCTTGGTTCCCACTCTCCACTAATCTTTTAATTTCATGAAGAGCTCTATATCTTGGACTAACTGGTAATTTTTCTAAAGGATATAAAATTGTATGTGAATTTCCTTTTGTCACCATCTCTCTAAAAACGACCCAAAGACCAACAAAAAGTTCGCCTTTTAATGTTCTTGAAACTACTCGTTTAAACCTATCTTGCCAAAGTATCGGCTTCTCTTCTACCTCTATATATTTATAATCTGAAGAGACATTTCTATTATTATAATTTGTAAAATCCATCATCTACCCTTAAATTAGCACTAAGCCGGTTATTAAAATATTTATAAGCCCAAGTGGCATAAGCACTTTCCAACAAAGCCACATTAACTGATCTGGTCTAACATGAGGCCAAGCAGCTCTTACCCACAAGAAAAAGAATATAAGTACAGATACTTTTAAAAGAATCATAATTCCTCCTGGTATAAAATAGAAGCTATTAAATCCTCCTAAAAACACTAAAGCAGCTACAAAAGAGACTGTAAACATATTTGCATACTCTCCGATTGCAAAAAGTCCCCATCGAATACCAGAATATTCAGTAGCAAATCCAGTAATAATCTCAGCTTCATGTTCTAAAAGATCAAATGGTGTTCTATTTGTCTCAGCATAACCTGCAATCATATACAAGATAAAAGCAACTGGCTGAACAACAACCAGCCATAAACCACCTTCTTGATAATTATTTATGTCAATAAGGGAGAGAGAACCTACAATCATAAGAGGTGCTATAAGAGCAAGTCCAGAAACAACTTCAAAAGATAGCATCTGTATAACAGTTCTAGCTGCTCCTAAAAGTGACCATTTATTGTTAGATGCCATACCTGCAAGAAGTGGTGCATACATACCAGTCGCCATAACACCAATAACAAAAAGTACACCAACATTGACATCTGAAACTATAGGTCTAACAGTATAATCAGTAAATGGAATTGTAAATTCAGGAAAAAATGGAACTGCACTCATAGCAATAAAAGCAGTTGCTGCTGCAATTACAGGAGCAATTAAAAATATCGGCTTTACTGCATTTTGAGGAACAATATCCTCTTTTGTAAACAGTTTAATACCGTCAGCTAAAACTTGCAAAACTCCAAATGGACCAACATGCATAGGGCCTAATCGTCTTTGCATAAATGCTAATATTTTTCTTTCAAAGTATGTCGTAAACCCAGCTAATGCTGAAAATACTGTCAAAATAACGATAATTTTAACAATCGTCTCTATAATATAGGAACTTTCCATCTTTTACACCTTCCTTATTGTTACTGTACTAAATCTTGAATTTTGTGAAAATAGACTCTCACAATTCAATGCTTTATCAAATGTACCTAAATAGACTATCTCACCTTTTAACTGTGAATCTAACTCAATTTTTGCAGAGATAGTTCCACTATCGCTTTTTACTTCAACTTTATCACCTACTGAAAAATCTTGATTTTCTAAAAAATCAGCAGATACATAAACAGCGCCTTGGGTTTTTAGCTGCTTTGCTTTGTTTGTAAAATAGTTAAATTGATTTATAGGATTTAACTTATATGCAATTATACCTTTTACATCTTCTACCTTGGCAAGTTTTTTTAACTCATCGGTTGTTTTTATATTTTTATTAGTTAACAGATAACCTCTTAATTCATTTCCACCATTATCATAAAAGTTTGGCATAAGATCAAACTCTAAAGGCTCAAAACCTTTGGCTTTTGGAAATTGTGTTGTATATGAAATTGTAAACTCTTCATTTAAACCTAAGGCATTTGCCAAATCATTTAAAAGATATCCATTATATGAAAGTGCTGCATTTGTAGGGACAACTCTTTTATCAATATTTGTAAATGTTCCTTCTTGCTGATTAAGAGCTGGCATATCAAGATCTCCATCACCCAATGCACTTAAAGTAAAATCTCCACTTTCATTGTAGCCAAGCACACTCTTTCCACTCTCACTATCAAGCTCACATATCAAAGAGACCCCTAAAGTATTTGTTTGTGAAGGAATTAAAATTACAGAGAAAGATGTATATCTTTCTATAAGCCCAGCAAGTTTTGCTAAATTTTCAGATTTTTCACTCATATAGGCATCTTCTCCTATAATTAGAGAAAATATATCTTTTTTAGCAAGCATCTTCTCCATAGCTTTATCAAAATCTTCTGGTAAATTTACGATACTTTTATCAAATTTTGAAATTATTTGCTTAATCTCTTTTGGAAGTTCTTCATTTTTGAAATAGTCTAAAATAAATGCTAGGACATGTTCTTCACCTCCAACACTATGTTTTACACTCATCATAGTTTTAGCAAATGTATTAACAACACTATCTTCAACTGGATGAAAATAGATACCTGAACCTTTATTCATCTTTAAAGCATTATTAAATGCAAATCCAACAGCAGGTACATCGTAACGAATAACACTTCCCACACTTATTACAAAGTTAGATGATTTAATCTTTTTTAAATCTCCACTATAGAGACTGTTTCCACTTGATTTTGAAAATATGTTTAAAAAGTTTTGAAAATTTAATGCATCTTGATTGACAAGCTTTAAACTATATTGCTCTTTAAGTTTTTGTAAAATCAAGGCTTCTTCATTTGTTATAAAAGAGTTAAATTTAATCGTATCAGCACTATTTTTTACAAAATCTACTGCTTTTTCAAATATTGCTTTATCTTTACCCGTCACTTTATTTTCAAAATCAAAACCAAATCTTATAGATCCTCCAATTGGTGCATAATGAGCTTCATTTGTAACTCTAAAAATTCTTTCATTATAATTTTTAGCATCACCGTGTTTAACATTATAATAGATAAGTGAACAATCACTACTATGAGGGTTTGAAGCAGGAATTTTTTTAAGCTCCCAAGCATTTGCACTATATTGAAAATCTGTACTTACCAATGCCCCAACAGGACAAACCGCTATACACTCTCCACAATCTTGACACACCAGCGAATTATCTTCATTAACCGTACCGATAATTGACTTTTGAAGTTTATTCCACATCGCATATGAATCTTTTGGCATAGAAGATTTAAGCTCTTTATTCAGAGGTTCTCCCCCACGAGGTTTAGTCTTTAAAACACTATCACCTATACTATCTTTACAAACTGTTACACATTTTTCACATACAATACAAAGTGCTGCATCATATTTCATAAGCCCCCAGTTATAAATAGGTCTTGGAGTATCTGCTATAGCATACTCTTGTTTATCTACATTCATAAGGAGTGTATAGTCTTGAAGTTCACATTCCCCACTTTGGTCACAAACACCACACTGAAGAGGATGATTTACATCATACACTTGCATGATAGCTTTTCTCTCAGCTGAAATCTCTTCATTATCCGTTACAACTACCATTCCATCTTTTGCTTTAGCATTACAAGCATAAACTCTCTTCTCATCTGCCTCAACCAAGCAAACTCTACAAGCCAATGTTGGAGAACAACCTGTCAAATAACAGATAGCAGGTATAAAAATATCTTCTCTTCTTGCAACATTTAATACAAATTCACCCTCTTGTGCTTTGCACTTCTTCCCGTCTATGGTTATAGTTATTTCACTCATTTGACCACCTGTACAATTTTTGCTTTACTAAATCTATATCCCGATGCTAACTCTTGCCCATCATACCCCATATCAAATATTGGTAAAAGCCCTATAGTTCCTTTTAGACTATCATCCAATTTAAACTTTCTCTTAAACTCTTTACCTTCAACTGTAATATTTATCTCATCACCATCTTTTATTTTTGCTGCTACACAAAACTGTTGTGAGCCAATAAGTTCATTGTTTTTTGGAAGATTTTTACATAAATTTGTAAAGATATTTTTTTGAGCATTTGAATTGCATAAATAGAGTATCACTCCATCAAAACTCTCAATATCTTCTACCTCTTCAATCTCATCTTTAACTTTTAGACTTTTACTTGATAGCTCATATCCTCTAAATTCCACTCCTAGTTCATCAAAATAATTATCTAAACTATCAAATTCAACCTCTTTATACCCTCTACTTTTTGGAAGTATTGAAGTATAATCAATAGTATATCTACAATCTAAACCCAAGTTATTCGCTATATCATTTAGACAAAACCCATCAAAACTAAGTCCAACATTTGTAGGAACTACTTTTTTATCAATATTTGTAAAAGTACCCTCTTGTTGATTAAGAGCTGGCATATTTACATCGCCTAATTTAGCGATAGAACTTAACACAAAATCACCACTTTGATTATAGCCTATCACTTTTTTTCCAGCTTTTGCATCCAAATCACAGATAAGGGAAACGCCCAAAGTATTCACAGAAGGTGGTACGATAAGAACATTGAAATCACTATAATTTTCAATAAGTCCTAAAATTTTTGCTATATTTTCAGCCTTTGGATGAGCTAGTAGATCAACTCCAGCTATAAATGAAAAATGACTCTTTTTTGCCATTTTTTTAATCATTTGCTCTATCTCTTCTTCACCAATATTGCTCTCAGCACTCAAATATCCTTCATCAAGTCCATCAAAATACTCACTTAACTCTTTTGGAAGAACTTTATCTTTTAGTATAGCTTGGGCTAAAAGTACAAGTACAGCATCTTCACTTCCTACTTCATACTTCATAAATTGTGTTACGATATTTTGAATTGAAGAATCTTCTACTGGATGCAAATATATAACTTGTGATTTGTTTTTCTTAGATGATTCATTTATTTTAAACTTAAGTTCAGGTATATCTGAAGCAACTCTTGTCCCTAAAACTATGATATAATCACTCTTGGCAATTGCTTTTGTTGTGCCTTTATATAAACTATTTCCACTTGTTTTTGAAAAAGCCTTTAAAAATCTTTGGTAATTTAATGCCTCTTGATTTATCAGTTTAAATCCGTGAAGCTCTTTTAGTTTTTGAAGTATCAAAGCCTCTTCATTTGTAATCATAGAAGTAAATGAGATAGTATCACTTTCGTTAAATGCAGTGATTGATTTTTGCATATCTTCATCTGTGTTTGAACCTAAATTTTGAAAATCATATCCATATCTGCTAACACCACTTATAGTATCAAAGTCTGCATCATTTCTTACTCTATAAAAATTCTCATTTTTAACTTCATAATAGATAAGACTTGCAAAAGAGGAGTGAACAGAAGAGGCTGGAATTCGAGAGAGCTCCCAAGGGTTTGTAGTACACTTAAAATGTTTATCACTCAATGCTCCAACAGGACAAACAGATGCACACTCACCCCAATCAACACTAGGATTATCTTTTTTACTATTTACAATTTTTGAATTATATCCACCAGCACTTACAGCTAAGGCTTCATCACCAATAATTTCATTGCTAACCCTTACACATCTCTCACACATGATACAAAGATATGGATCATATGTAATATTTCCCCAGTTTTCAAGTTCTCTCTTTTGCTCTTTGATACTAAAGTGTTGAGAAGACACTTTAAACTCCATTGTTTTATTTTGCAGATCACATTCACCAGTTTTTGGACAAACTCCACACTGAAGAGGATGATTTACATCATAAAGTTTCATAATGTTTTGTCTATGTTTAAAAAGTTCCTCTGTATGGGTTTTTACTTTAATACCCTCAACCACTCTCTCTTGGCAACTAAGTATCGGTGCATCTAAACCTTCAACTTCAACCACACAAAGTCTACAAGATGCAATTGGCTTTACTTTCGTAAGATGACACATAGTTGGAATATATATACCAGATCTTCTAGCCGCTTGTAAAATAGTCTCATTTTTAAAAGATTTTACTTTTTTACCATCAATTTCTAATGCAATTATTTGTTCAGTTTTACTCATATTACACCGCCACCATTGCTATATAATAACATCGCATGCATCTGCTCGCTTCATTGACTGCTTGTTCTTGTGTAAAACCAAAATTTACTTCATCTTGTCTCTCTTTTCTATAATCCACATCAAGTTTTTCGCTAACTTCTCGTGGAAGTCCTGCAATCCAACCTGTAACTTTCTCTTTTTTATCATAAACTTTCAGTCGTCTTAAGTGGTCTTCCATAATCTCTTCATCTAAAAGAGTCAATTTCCCATCATGGACGAATCTACTCATAACTGAAGCTGCTCTTTTTGCTTGTCCAACTGCATTTACAATAGTCATCGGACCATATTCGCAATCTCCTGCTGTAAATATACCTTTACGACTTGTTTGATAAGTTTTACCATCTGTTAAGAGTGTTCTCCAACTTGTCTGTTCTAACTCCCACTCTTTAGGAATATAGCTTAAATCTGCATCTTGAGAAACAGCAGGAATAAGATAATCACACTCTATCTCAAAATCCTCCCCTTCCACTTTTAAAAGCTTATCTCTTCCACCATCAGGGTCTGGAACAAGTTCAAACTTATTTACTTTTAATTTTTTAAGCACATTATCTTCGTCAAATATCTCTTCTATAGCTGTAAAAAATATAAATTCTACACCCTCTTCAACCGCTTCATGATACTCTTCCAAACTAGTATTTCTAATGATAATATCTTCACTTCGTCGATAAATCATAATAACTTTTTTAGCGCCCGCTCTAATAGAACATCTAACAACATCCATAGAGGTAAAACCACCGCCAACACAAACAACTGTCTTGCCAGTTAAATCAACTTTATCTGCCAATCCCCATTTTATACTAAGATTAACTTGATCTAAAAAAGGTATAGCCATCCAGTAACCTTCCATATCGGCTCGTTCATTTTCAGCTCTGACTTTTTTACTTAATCTTGCCCCACTAGCTAACATAATTGCATCATAATCTTTCTCAAATTGTATCAACATATCAGATGTCACTTTTGTATTCAAAATAAACTCAACACCATTTAATGCACCAATTGCTTCAATGTCTTTATAGTATTTATCATATGGCATCCTATACTCAGGAACACCAACAGCAACTTCACCTCCAAGAACAGGAAGCTCTTCATAGACATCACTCGCTATTCCTTCAAGGGCAAGATAATAAGCAGCCGTAAGACCAGCCGGACCTGAACCTACAATTGCAACTTTTTTACCATTTAAAGGTTTTTGAACTGCTGGGTATAAGAAATCCAAACCATGATCACTCTCATAATCAGCTCCTACTCGTTTTAGCTCCATTATCGAAACAGCTTCATCAAGATTTGCTCGTCTGCATTGATCTTCGCAAGGATGAGGACATACACGACCACAAGTATGAGCCAAAGGCATAGTCTGCTTTGTAGCTTTTAGACTATCTCCAAATTGTAAATCTCTAACACCTTCAATATATGCAGGTATATCAACATGGTCAGGACAAGCATCCATACAAGGTGCTGTGACTTTTGCTATGTACTTGATATCATCATTGTCATAATCTGGAGATTTTTTTTGATTATCTATCAAATCACTTATCTCATCTGAAAAATACTCTAGTATATTTAAAAGAGGTATAGGAACTGTTCGACCAATTTCACATTTACTTGTTTTTATCATAGTTTCTGATATCTCTTTTAGATGGGAAATATCATCAAGAGTTCCCTCGCCTCTAGCAATTTTGTCAAATAAGTCGTAAAGAATTCTTCCACCCCATCTTCCAGGAGCACATCTTCCACAGGCTTCAGAATAAACTTGATATTGTGCTGCATATTCTGCACCTGCTTTTACAACATCTACGCCCTCTTCAAAAACAACTAAACCATTCCATCCAATAAATATCTTTGAATTTTTTTCGCCATCATATGTTGCAGGTACTTTAAAAGATGACTCTGCCCAATCATCTTTGGCAACATCTCTGTTGTCTATAAACTCCCCCTGCCATGTTGAAAAAAGAACTCTGCTCAACTGCTTTTCCTTTTTACAACCAATGTCCAATCAACTTCATTAAACTTGATAGAATTCATTACTTGATGTCCTAACTCTTTCATAATATCTGAACTTTTTTGAACTGCCGAAAAATCACCAACTTCGAACATAAAAATTATTACCTCGCCAGGCTTCGCCTCTTTTTCAATAACTTCAGTCATCCTGTCATAAAATTTAGCTTTTAGTTTTCTTAAATCATATCTTTCCATCTCATCCCCTACTATCTATCAATCTCGCCAAATACGATGTTTAAGTTACCGATAATGGTTACAACATCAGCCAAATAAGTCCCTGGTAATATCTGCTGAAGCAAACTTGTATGCCAAAAACTAGGAGCTCTAACTTTAAGTCTATACGGATAAGGGTCACCTTGTGAATTTATATAAAACCCTAATTCACCTTTAGGTGACTCAGTCGCAACATAAACTTCACCAACAGGCGGTCGCATACCTTGAGAAACTAATACAAAATGTTGCATTAGTGCAAAGTTATCAGTCATCAACTCCTCTTTAGTTGCAGAGATATATTGAGGAACCTTAGCCATAAGTCCTGGTTCGCTATCTCTATACATAGGAATTAACTGATGTAAAATTTCAACACATTGATTCATTTCATCCATATAGAGTTTATATCTTCCATAACTATCATTTTTATCAGACACAGGTACTTTAAAATCTATCTCATTATAAAGTTCATATGGCTCCTCTTTTCTAATATCCCAAGCAATTCCGCTTCCTCTTAGAGTTGGTCCTGAACAGCCCCAATTTAGTGCATCTTCAGCTGTAAGCATTCCTACATCTTCAAGTCTCATTTTCCAAATTCTATTTTTTGTCAACAGTGCTTCATAATCTTTAATATCATTTGGAAATTTATTGATAAATGCAGTTAAACTCTCAAGCCACCCTTTTGGTAAATCAAGAGGAACACCACCAATTCTAACAGCAGAGTGAGTAAGTCTAGCTCCACAATAATCTTCCATCAAATCCATAGCAAATTCTCTCTCTCTAAAACAGAAAAGAAAAACACTCATCGCCCCAACATCAAGTGCATGAGTTGCAAGCCAAAACAGATGAGAGATAATACGATTAAGCTCAAGAAGCATCATTCTTATAACCATAGCTCGTCTTGGAATTTCACCCTCGATACCTAAAAGCTTTTCAACTGCTAAAGCAAAACCATAATTATTTGCAGTTGCAGCTATATAATCCATCCTATCTGTAGTAGGTAAAAATTCATTATATATCATGTTTTCAGCCATCTTCTCCATTCCACGATGCAGGTATCCGACATCAGGAACAGCTTTAACAACTAATTCACCATCAAGTTCAAGAATAAGTCTAAGTTGCCCGTGAGCTGATGGATGTTGTGGTCCAAAGTTTACAATCATGCGATTGTCTTCTCTCTCAAAAACTAAGTTTTCATAATAAGGATTTAATCTATTAGGAGTTTGCATATACTATTTCCTATTCTTTAATGTTTTTTGTCTATCTTTTGTAAATCTAGTAATAAATGGTACACCACCCTCTTCTTGAAACTCTGTAAAATTAGTTTTTTCATTTGAGGGTTTGGCTCCATAAGGCACTTCGGATCTAACTCTGGCAAATTGTGTTGTATCTTTTTGATCAACTCTTTTAGTATCTCTAATTTCAGGCCCTACAACTTTTCTATGCTCTTTTCCAAATATCACATCAATCTCGTACCAGTGTGCTGCTTCATCACCTATAAGAGGATATGTTTTTAAAAGTGGATAACCACTCCAATCATCAGGCATAAGAAGTCTTTTTAAATATGGATGATTGTTTGCTACTATTCCAAACATATCATACATCTCTCTCTCTGCCCAATTAGCACTGTTAAAAACATCAACAATACTCTCAACTGCTTCACCATTATTTATAAAAAACTTAACTCTTAACCGTTTTCGCTTCTTGATAGATAACATTTGATAAAAAATCTCAAATTGATTAGATTTTTCAAGCCAATCAATAGCAGACATTTCACATAAAAAGTCATACTCTATCTCTTCTTTAAGAAACTTCATAACTTCTTTGATATCACTTGGTTCAATAAAAAGAACCATTTGATCTTTTTGAATATAAGATTCTGATATTTTAAACTTTGTTTTTAAACTTTTAAGGTCTTCACTAAACTGTTTATCTGAAGATACTTTCTCTTTAGCTAATTGTGGAGATTTATAAAATCTGTCACTATGATATGCTTTTGCTTGTACATTTTTCTTATCACTATACTCTCTCATTACACCAACCTTCTTGGTTTTCTCTTTTGAAATGCACTCTGTCGTCTAATATGCTTTTGAAGCATCATGAGTGAATATTGAAGTGTTTCAGGACGAGGAGCACAACCAGGGAGATAAATGTCAACTGGAATTATCCTATCAACTCCCTGCACTGTTGCATAAGTATTAAACATACCACCAGTATTTGCACAACTTCCCATACTAATTACCCATTTTGGTTCTGCCATCTGATCATAAAGTCTCTTGATAAACTGGGCATGCTTCTTACTAAGTGTTCCTGCAACTACCATAACATCTGCTTGTCTTGGACTTGCTCTAAATATAGTTCCAAACCTATCAAAATCATATCTACTAGCACCAGAGGCCATCATCTCAATCGCACAACAAGCCAAACCATAGGTAAGTGGCCAAAGAGAATTACTTCTACCCCATTGGACGAGTTTATCAACTGTGGTCAATGCAACGGGAAGCCCTCCCTCTGCAAGATAATTTACTTGATGCTGTGCCATTCAAATGCTCCTTTTTTCCATGCATATATAAAACCAACTGTTAGAAGAAAGATAAAAATCAACATCTCAGCAAAGCCAAACCAACCAAGTATTTTAAAATTAATAGCCCAAGGAAACATAAATATAATCTCAACATCAAAGAGAATAAACAAAAGTGCAAACAAGTAAAAATGTGAAGAAATCTGATTTGGCTGTTTTGTAACTTCTGGCCCACACTCATAAATAGACATTTTTAGTTTATCATTATCAAGACGCGCCATCTTACGACTAATGTGACGAGCTATGATAGTAGTCCCTATAAATGCAACAAAAGTGAGAACAAAAAATATAAATGCCCCAAAATAGGGATGTGCAATATCCATATGGCTCATATTTAAATCCTTAAAGTAAATAAATATTATTATTTATAATATTTTAGAAGGATAATTCTACAATGAATTGTATTAAATCAAGGAGGAATACAGAAATTTGATGAAAAAAACTGTAACAAAATGACACAGTTTTATCTTTTAGCAAGAAATAAAGAGCATATTAATATTTTTTAATTGTTATGTTAATTATTTAAATATCTTAATCACTACAATGAAAATCCCATTGTTTTATTTTCTCCAAATGCACCACTAAGCTCCCTATCTATCGAAACTACAAAGTCTTTTAAATGAAAAACTGGACTCTTTTTTATAGCAACACTTAGCGCTGTATTTTTTATAACTACCTCTATTTGCCCGCCACTCAAATCATATTTTGCTAATATTTTTATGTCAAACTCTTTTTCATATTGTGCGTTATTTGGTAACATTTTTTCCCAAAGCTCTACTCTTTGTTTAAAGTTTGGTTTTGAAAACTCTATCTTATAATTAAATCGTCTCGAAAATGCAGGATCAATCGTCTCTAAAAGGTTTGTAGTAGCAATCAAAATACCATCAAATTTTTCAATCTGCTCTAAAAATATATTTTGCATCTGATTGTGCATCTTATCTGCCCCACCACCACTTCCTGTTGTTCTTGAACTTAAAAATTGGTCTGCCTCATTTAATAAAAGTATCGGTTCTGTTCTTGTTTTTTTGGAGAGTTCTTTATAGGTATCAAAAATTCTTCTAACATTTTTTTCACTCTCACCAACATACATAGAGAGTATTTTAGAACAGTCAAAATTTAATACTTTCCGCTTTAAAGACTTTGCCAATGAAAGAGATGTCATCGTCTTTCCTGTACCAGGAGGCCCATAAAAAATTATTCTTGCATCTAATCCTGATTTTTTATCACGGACTCCCCACTCTTTTAAAAGTTTTATGACATTTTTATCCATCTGCTTTAAAATTGCATCAAGAATCTCTTTTGTCTTTGGATTTAATACTACAGAATCTAAATCTGTTTTTGGAGATACAAGCTCAAAAATATCTTGCTCTTTTACTAAAGTGTCAAGTTTAATTGTCTTTGTTTTTTTTGCTTTATTTGGATGGATAATATTTTGTAAAAAATCTTCACTTATAAAAAAACTTCTTGTAACCCCTCCAAAAGCCGTTAACATTTCGTCATAATCTATAATCTCTTTCTCGATGAGAGTAGAACCCTCTTCTAGAAGTGACCTATTTTTAATCTTTTCATAGTCATTTTCGCTAATTAAGTTAATAAGATTATTCATCTCTCTTAAGCTCTCTAGCTCCCCTGAATATTCTTCTTTTAAAAGTGCTAAAAATATAATTTGCTCTTTATCATTTAAGTTGTGTTCAGAAAATAAAACCTCAGCAGATATCTGATGTTCTGTTACTTTTAACCTCTCACCTAGGCGAGTTTCAAGATGAGTTAAACGATTTTTCAATCTATCCACACTCGAAGAGCTAGTAGATTGATTATGTCTAAATGATGAAATTTTCTGATAAAGTTCAATCCTCAAAAATTGATCTTTAAGATACTCAAGATGGTCACTATAAGCTGTTGCATCTGGTAAAGAGACATCAAGAGTACCATTTTCTAGTAGTTTTTCAAAAGAGGTACTAAGTGTAACAGATGAATTTATAAGATCTAAATTTGAAACTTCACCTGTTTTTATCTGAGTAAAACTACTTTGTGCTAACCAACCAAAATCTAATAAGTTTTTAACAAGCGGAAGCTTCCTAATATACTCATAATTTTCCTCTTTATAGAGTTCAGTTAGAGTGAGATATACAGAGTTTTCCTCACTCCCTTTTATATGACGAGCTACTATATACCTAAGCAATAAGGCTTCTTCCTTAGAGCATTTTAACTGTGGGTAAATTCGTGATTTTTCAATATCATCGACCTCTAAAAAATCAATCAAATAATCCAATAATTAATCCTAATAATATTTATCGTAAAAACTTCATAGCAAGTCCAGCAACATCGTCAATAACACTACCATCGTTGTCAAAATCAAGTATGCTCATAAGTCCGCCCCCAGAAGATCTTCCACCTCTTGAAGATGTATTATTAAGTGAAGATGAGCCTCCACCACCAAACATCCCTTTGCCAAGACTTCCAATAATCATAGGAGCTATCATAGGCAATAAATTTTTAATGATAGAGGAGCTAATACCAGTATTTTTTGAAACTTGCGAAGCAATTTCACGACTTCCTTCACGACTTCCAGTAATATAACCTAAAAGATCATTCCCCCGCTCTTGCATCTTATTGTCATTATAGTGTCTTGAAGGAGAATCTAACATATCAGCATATTTGCTATCGTGTATCAAATCTTCAAGTCCAGCAGAATCGACACTATTGCTTTCAACTCTTCCCTTTACTTGACCAAACATAGCAGATCCTAGATTTTTCAAAAGATCTTCCGCACCCCCTTGGTTTGTACCAACTTGCTTTGCTATCTGCCCAAGAAGATCTCCCCCTCCGCTTTTTAATAATAAATCTACTAAACCCATCAACAATCCTTTATAGTTTTAAATATCTCATTGATTATACACTATAAGCGATTATATCTTTCAAATAGCATCTCTAACACAACGAACATAGGCAGTATGTCTTTTGTATGAATTACTTAAAACACCATTTTTAAAATCAAAAAATCTTGCATGTGTTGGTTTATTTGAGTACGATGTAGAAGTCCAATATTTATCATTTATTGTACTACTTTTAAATATCGAATAAGTCGCCGGCTTAAACTCTGAATAATCAACAATTGATAAAAGTTCATTTTTATTTGGAACTCTCCAACCATCACCATCTAACTCTAGTGATTGGCAATACTCTATGGCAATTTTATGTGATTGTCTTTTTATCTTGTCATTCTCATACTTAACTTGCCATTGTAAACCTCTTTTTTCATCAGTTGCTACACCTTCATCACTAAGTCTAAATTCTGCAAATAGTATACTTACACTTACTAAACTTAAAATAATAAATTTAAACATTTCAATCTCCTAATTATTATATTTATTAAAAATTTCTTACACAACGAACATACATATCAGTTGTATTGTTACTCTTATAAACTGTTCTAACAGCTCCATCTCGATAATGCATCTGCCAAACTAATGAATCTTGATAATCTGGATTAGAATATTTTGTACTACTCCAATATTTTGACTCACCCAAAGCTATAAATTCAAATATTGGATTAATATTTTTAAACATATCTCCATCATAAGCGATTGATTGCAACTCTTTTATATTTGGAATTCTCCAACCACTACCATTATGTATTAAATTCGCACAATAACTACTTGCTTCACTAAAGTCTTTTGCATTAATTACTTCTTCATTATCTAACCACTCTAATCTGGTCATTTTATCTTTTACAATTTCATTGTCTCTTATAAAATCCCTATCTACACCTTTTTCATAATAGCCATCGTCATATTTATTAAAAGATTCTATTTGCCCAGTTTTTACCACTGGTAAATCATATAAGTTAAATGATTCATTAGCATCTATTTTTTCTATTATCTCAGTTATATTGATATCTTCTAAATCTGACTCTTTAAATTCAACTTTTTTTGTAATATTTTTATCAATATCACCTAAATTTCCTAAACTAGGTATAGAGCTATCACCCCTATCATTACCACAACCTACTGCAATAAACGAAATTAATACCGCTGATGGTATTTTCTTAGCCATTTTTAAATATTTATTACTCATTTCAACTCCTGTAAACTTCTCTGCACAAAAACGCCTGCAAACAATTTTTCTTTTTCATTAAACAACATTTTTGCACTATAAAGCTCATCTGTTGTTGGTATTTTTTCACTATATAATGCATCTATATTTGCATTTAACAAAGATAGATTTTTCTCATCTTCAGCACTTATTTTGTTAACCGAATTATTAAAAAACAAATCATCTAATTTATTTTGTAGTAAAGAGAGAGTAAAGTCATCTGCTTCGTCACTAGTATAGAGATAGTCGATTTCATTATAGATTTCATCTATTAAATCTGAAGAATTTTTTATATAAATCTTATCTATCTCTCTAAGATAGCCATTGCACTCTATTTGCTTGATTTTTGATAATGCACTAGGTATTTGGAAAATAGAATTTAACTCTTTATCAATTTCATCTATTTTCAAAAAACTTGTATCTTCATCATATAAATTAGTAAATTCTGTTGGACTCACATAAGTAAAAGTTTGGTTTTTAATATCTTGCATAATGGCTCCTTAAAATTGAATATATTTTGATTTGAGCAATAAATATGCCAACTTTTAAAAATTTAACAAAAAATTAACAAATTGTCTGTAAAATTACTCGATATACAAAAAAATATTGAGCAAGATAATGTCCTGCAAATACATTACCTCCTTATGAAACAGTATTTTTTTTGTATATAAAAGGTGTTTTAAATGTTTTTAAAAATTCTATTAATCTTTTTACTTATTACAAGTGCGAATAGTAACGACTATAAAAGAGGCGAAAAACTCTATAATATAATGTGTGATGGAGATGCAATTGAGTATAAAACCAAAGAGGAACTATCATCAAAAATAGAAGATCATTGTAAAAATTTAAATGAAAAAAATCTTCAAGCCGTTGTGTTTTACCTAACCCAAAAAAAGTCAAAACTAAAAACTATACAAAAACCACTCATCCCTAAAGATGCAAGATGCAAAATATGTGGTATGTTTGTAGCAAAATATCCAAAATGGGCGACCACTATAAAAGAAAAAGATGGGAAAATACTCTATTTTGATGGAGTAAAGGATATGATGAAATACTACTTTGATAATAGAGAAAAATTTAATCAAATCTTAGTAAATGACTACTACACGCTAAACCCAATCATTGCCCAAGATGCAATATTTGTCATTGGATCAAATATCTACGGCCCTATGGGAAATGAGTTAATTGCATTTAAAACCAAAAAAGATGCTAAAAACTTTTTAAATGAACATCATGGGAAAAAAATAGTAAAATTTGACAAAATAACCAAAGAATTGGTCTATAACTTAGACAAGTAAACAGGAGAGAAGCATCACAAAACTTTCCAAAATATTTTTATCTTTCTCATCTGTTCTTCTACTTTTGAGTGCATCCATACTACTTCATAGCTCTAAAAATAGTAAAAACAGGCTTAATATTTCAACTATAACTCACTTACCATCACTCTCTCTTTCGACCTCTTATCTTGAGCCTAGATTTAGAGCCTATCGTGAAGAAGCAAGACTCTATCCCAAGATGCAAACATTAGATTTTATGGAGTTTGTTTATGAGTAGAGTCGCTTTTATAAATTTTTTATCTCTACTTATCTATAAACATCGTTCTAAACATATAGCTATCTTTTGCATCTCAACCTTGCTAATTACACTTCTTAGCTCGGTACTCTTTATCTCAAGCTCTATAAAGTATGATGTTTTTAAGACGCTTAATGCTCAACCTGACTTCATAGTACAGAAAATTAGAGGGGGTAGAAGTGTTGATATTGATAATAATCTAGCTGATAAATTTAGAAAGATAAGAGGTATTAGCGATGCTCAACCTAGAGTCTTTGGAAGATACTTTATAGCAAATCAAATGGAGTATTTTACCATTGTTGGAGTTGATTTTTTTGAAGAGGAGTTAGAGAGCGAGTTTAAAGAGCTATTTAAAAATCTCGATATAAAAAGGTTTTTACAAGAGGATAGTATGATAGTTGGAGACGGAGTCAAAAACTTTTTAAAAGAGAACCACTATAACAACTATTTTAACTTTAAAACTCCTTTGGGAGAGAATAAAAAAGTTACAATTTTCCAAACTCTCCCAAAAGAGTCTAATCTCATTGGAAATGATATCATCATAATGGATGTCGAACTAGCTAGAGAAATTTTAGGAGTTGAGAAAAATAGGGCAACCGATATCATCCTAAATGTTCCAAACGATGCAGAGAAGGACAATATCAAATTCAAACTCCTCTCCCTTAATTACGATACTAGAGTTATCACAAAAGAGGATATTAAAAACTCATATGAGCATCTTTTTAACTATAAAGGTGGACTTTTTCTACTTCTTTTTATCATCTCTTTATTAACTTTTATGTTAATTTTATATCAGAGGTACTCGATGATAAACTCAAATGATAAAAGAGAGATAGGAGTACTTAGAGCTGTTGGATGGAGCATAAAAGATGTCTTAAAATTAAAGGTTTTAGAGAGTTTGACTATAGGGCTTTGGGCTTTTGTTTTGGGTGTGGTTTTAGGATATATCTTTGTATTTGTTTTAGATGCACCACTTTTGAGAAATATTTTTATCGGTTTTAACAATCTTCAAAACTCTGTATCGTTTACTCCTGTTATCGATTTTGGGCTTCTGTTTTCACTCTTTTTATTTTTCATAGTTCCTTTTGTCGCATCTATACTCATACCCGTATGGAAAATCGCCATAATTGACCCCATAGAGGTTATGAAATGATAAAGATAAAAAATCTAAACCTAATATTTAACCAAGAGACAAAAAAAGAGTTTTCTGCACTTAAAAATATAAATCTTAAAATCTCTAAAAATGAACTCATCATCCTAAAAGGAGTAAGTGGAAGCGGAAAATCATCACTCCTCTCACTTATATCTGCCCTTTTAAAACCAACAAGTGGAGAGATTATCATAGATAATAGAGCAATCTCAAAACTACCAGAACATCACTCATCTAAATTTAGAGCAAAAAATATAGGATTTGTCTTTCAATCTTTTAACCTTTTTGACCAGTTAAGTGTTGCAGAAAATATCTCACTACCTCTCATTCCATTAGGACACAACCAAGCAAAGATAGATAAAAGAGTAAAAGAGGTTATGAAACTGGCAAATATCTCACACAAAGCTTCTCAAAACATAAAAGACCTCTCAGGTGGAGAGAAACAAAGATGTGCCATAGCAAGAGCTTTAGCAAATGACCCCAAAATTATCCTCTGCGATGAACCTACCGCAAACCTTGATCGTAAAAACTCTCTTTTGTTTATAAAGCTACTAAAAGAGCTTAAAAACTTGCAAAAAACTATCATAATAGCAACCCACGATCCACTTTTTGACGAAGTTTTATTTGTAGATAAAGTAATAAATATAGAAGATGGAGAACTTTTATAAGTGGAGATTTTTCTATCTAACCAACTCTTTATCTACCTCTTTAGCGAAGGAATACTTTTTGTTTTAAACATCGTCGCACTTTTAGGGAGTCTAAGTATACTCAAAAGCTGGGATTTTAACTCCACCAAACCTAAACAGTACAAACTTGAAAAACGAACATACCTAATAGTTTTAATCATACTATTTTCACTTATTTTTAAAATTTTTCTTTTGCCCTACTTTGCCTATACGATAGACTCTCTTTCATCAATCGTTCCTGGAGCGATGTGTGGAGCTGGAGTAATAAGTGCAAATGAGTATGGAAATATACTTCTGTTTCTAAAAATTATTATACTTTTTTTTATCGGAATTTGGCTTATTATAAATAAAATGGATCAAGATGCTTATAACTATCCATTTATTAAAACTAAATTTTGGTTTTTTTCTATTATATTTGTGCTTTTAACTTTTGAGTTTGTACTTGAGCTTATCTACTTTTCAAATATTTCACTACTAACTTCCGTCAAATGTTGCTCAGTTATTTTTGGAGTTACAGGCGATGCTAAAATCCCTTTTGGGCTATCTACCGTCATGTTATTGGTAATCTTTTATCTTTTATATATTTTAAACATTGTTTTAAGTTTTCAAAAAAACAGTCTACTTCTTTTTGCATCTAGTCTTCTTTTTTTATATTTTGCATATCTTGGAGTGGAGAACTTTTTTGGTACTTATATCTATGAACTTCCTACCCATAAATGCCCATTTTGTATGCTTCAAAAAGAGTACTTTTACATCGGTTATTTTTTATGGGGAACACTATTTTTGGCTATCTTTTTTGGAGTCTCTAACTTTGTATTAAAACTATTAATCAAAGTTGAATTAGAGGTTTTATACAAATATTCACGCATCTTTAACACAATATTTGTCATACTTTCATCTGCTTATCCTTTAGCATACTATATTAAAAACGGAGTTTGGCTATGAAAAAACTATTACCTATTTTAATTATTGCAGTTATTATAATCATTGTAAT
This sequence comes from Campylobacterales bacterium, assembly GCA_027066435.1. Taxonomy (GTDB): domain Bacteria; phylum Campylobacterota; class Campylobacteria; order Campylobacterales; family QNZT01; genus SZUA-1433. The sequence continues at coordinate 6,045 of JAMONX010000123.1, read as the reverse complement.
TACATCTATATCAAAACAAAACCCTATGATAACTACACAAGAAGGAAATACAAAAAAATTACCTATAGAGATAATTCCAAATCACTTTCACGACATAGAGTGTGCTATGACAATTGAGAGTGAAATCAACTCAGCTCAAGCAATTTCGCCAAGTGGAAAAACTTGGTTTTTTGATGATGTAGGCTGTCTTATGAAGTGGTTAGAAGATAAAAGCTTTAAAGATGAAGCCATTTTATGGGTATATGCAAAAGATTCAAAAACTTGGATAGATGCAAAAAAAGCTTGGTATGTCTTAACTGACAAGACTCCTATGAAATATGGCTTTGGAGCAAGAGAAAAAAGGGGTAAAAACTCAATTGATTTTGAACAGATGCAACTAAAGATGCTTCGAGGAGAAAACTTAACTGACCCAAGAGTTAGAAAAAAGTTACTAGGAATTTAATGGAAGCAATAAATATTATAAGTATCATAACAATCGCCTTTCTAGGCTCTTTTGGACATTGTATAGGAATGTGTGGAGGAATAGTTATCGCATATACTAGTACAAAGGTAGATGACAAATGGGGCAAAACAAAACAGTCATTTGCACATCTTAGCTACTCATTTGGACGGGTATTTACCTATATGATACTAGGTGCTATGTTTGGATTTATCGGAGGAGTTGCAACGATAAATAACACAGCAAATGGCACAATGTTAATCGTTGCTGGGATTGCAATGATACTAGCAGGGCTCTCGCTAACAGGAAAAATCAAGTTCTTAACTCTCATAGAACACTCCATATCAAAAACAAGTTGGTATCAAAACAGCTTCAAAAACCTTCTAAGCACTCAATCCTTTTATAGTTTTTTTCTACTAGGAATGTTAAATGGACTTCTTCCATGTGGACTTGTATACTCTTTTGCCATCATCGCAGCGAGTACAGCTGATCCAATCTGGGGTGCGGTAGTGATGGGAATATTTGGACTAAGTACAATCCCAACTCTCTTTTCGCTTGGATTTTTTGTAGGACTTTTTAAAAAGACAGGTGTTAGAAGTGTGATGATAAAATTAGCTTCAATCGCAGTAATATTGTATGGGGTGCATACCATTTATAATGGATATAAGTTTTTAAATGAGCCTGATAGAACACTTTTAGAGTGTCATACACCGTAATCTATTTTTTTAAACTAGGATGCATAGCCAAATCTCCCCTATACTTGATAGGGTGAGATGCATTGTAGGCTATGTTTTAAAAAAACCTTTTTCTTTTAAAACATCAATACTTTCTGTGATTGATTTTACTGAAACATCAATTTTGGCTTTCATTTCATCATTTAAATCAAGTTCAATTATCTTTTCAACTCCATTTGAACCTAAAACTACAGGTACTCCTAAAGTAACATCTTTGTAGCCATATTCACCATCAAGAAGTACAGATGAAGGCATAACAATTCTTGAATCATCAAGTATCGCTTCAACCATCACCGAAATAGAACGACCAGGGGCATAATAGGCAGAAGTTTTTAGGTATTTAACTATCTCTGCTCCACCCTCTTTTGTATTAGCAATGATTTCATCCATATCAGTTTTTCCAATGATTTGATTAAGTGGAACTCCTCCAACTGCTGAAATCTCAGGATAAGGTATCATGTCCTGCCCATGATCACCTATAACGATAGCTCTAATTTGTCCTGAGCCATAACCAACTTTTTTATGTATTTGATATGCCATTCTAGCACCATCTAATGCTCCTGCCATACCAATAATTCTATTTCTATCCCAATTTGTAAGTTTATGTACTGCATAAGTCATAACATCCAAAGGATTAGATACACAAAGAATGATAGCATTTGGAGAATATTTCTTAATATTTCCAACTACCTCTGTAATAATTTTTGCATTTATCATCAAAAGATCAGCTCTTGTCATCTCCGCTCGTCTTGGTACTCCTGCTGTGATAACAACAATATCACAATCTTTCATATCACTCGGTTTTTCAGCTGCTGTAACAATTGTTCCTTTTGGTGAATATGAAGTTGCTTGTCCTATATCTATAGCTTTACCAATAGCAACTTCTGGAACAATATCATATAAAATAACTTCATGGCAAGTTCCCATCATTGCCAACGAGTAAGCAGCTGTAGCCCCTACAAAGCCAGCCCCTACTATTCCTACTTTTCTTCCAGCCATCATATATACTCCTTACGCTGTTTTTTTAGGCTCAATTCCAAATGTGAAACCGCCTTTTACTTTTTCTATAAGCTCAGGCATAATATCTTGATATGTGCCTACTATTCCAAAATCAGCATTTTGAAAGATAGAAGCTTTTGAATTGCTATCAATTGAGATAATTGTCTCAGACTCTTTCATTCCTGCAATATGTTGGATTGCTCCAGATATGCCAACAGAGATATAAACTTTTGGTCTAACGGTCTTACCAGTCTGCCCAACTTGCCTTGCATATTCACTAACTCCTTCATCAACCATAACTCTTGAAGCCGCCCACTCAGCATTTACACCTTGGTCTTTCAAAGCCTGAGCTAAATCTTTTACCATTTGCATACCGTCACTCGCTGTTCCTCTACCACCTGAAACAATGATATCAGCTCCAAATAGAGATTGCATCCCACCATCACCAATAACTGTTTCAATAATCTCAGTTACGAATTCACTTTTATTGAGCTTTGCTTTAAAGTTAGATATTTTACCTTTTCTGCTCTCATCTTTTTTTGGAACTGCAAATGTTCCTGCCCTTGCTGTTGAAATTTGAGGACAAACAAAACCAATAATAGTTGCAAGCTTACTCTCGCCATATGTTGGACGACGAGATTCCAAAATTGGAGCATAAATAACTCTCTCTTTTGTATCTCTATTTCTATGAGTATGCTCACCTATTAGAAGTTCAGTACAATCTGCAGTTACTCCAGAATCTGTCTTTACACCAATTCTTGGTGCTAATTCACGACCTGCAGTGGTCGCAGCGAAAAGTGCAATTTCATAGTTATTCTTTTTAATTACTTGTGCGAATATTTCAGAAAATGGTAAAATTCTATACTCTTCTAGCCTATCATCATCAACAACTATTACCTCATCAGCCCCATATGAGATTAACTCTTTTGCTAAATCTCCAACATTTTTACCAATGATAAGTGTAGTAACTTTTGTATCTTCATTTAATGAATTTGCTAAATCTCTTGCAGGAGTCAGCAATTCTAAAGATGATCTTGATATTTCACCTTTAACCACCTCTGCCCAAGTTAAAATTCCACGAGCATCTTTTCTAAAATCAATTACTCTTAGACTTTCATCTCTTTTTTTAACTTTTTTCTCTTTAGCTTCTTTCTCTTGGATACTATTTTTTCCCACTTCAAAATCGCCAATAAAACTAGATATTAGCTCTTTTTCATTGTGACCTGTAGCCATTTTTGCAGGAGCTCTTTCACTCTTAATTGTAGCAACTTTTGAGACGATTGTAGGACTTCCACTCTCACCTGGTGTTCCAAGCCCTATATGATCTGTTCCAAGCCCTACATCATCGATATTAAGCATGGTAATTTCACTATGTGTTGCTTTTATTGCACCACTTAAAGATGGTCGTCTTGGAGGAATACCTGTTGGTGTTAAAGATAAAGCACATGGCATTGGAAGCTTCATCATCTGATAGCCACCTTCAATAATTCGCCTTGCAACTATATTTCCATCTTTAGATTCAAGTGTTTCTATAAATGTTGCTTGTGGAATTCCCATAAATTCAGCAACTTGTGAAGGTACATGAGCTGTATCGCCATCACTTGTTTGTCTTCCTGCAACGATAACAAAAGGCTCTTTTGAATCTTTTGTAAAGCCCAAATGTTTAAGCATAGTTGCTATCGCCAAACCTGTCGCATAAGTATCACTTCCTCCAAGTCTTCTATCTGAGAGTAGATACGCTTCATCATAACCCATTGAGAGTGCTTTTTTCAAAGATACTTCAAAAGATGGCGGTCCCATTGAGCAAACAATAAGCTTTGCATCTGGATTTTGAGCTTTTAGTTGAAGTCCAGCTTCAAGTCCAAAAGAGCAGTCTATATTTATGATGGATTTTGCTTTTGTTCTATCCATCAAACCATCATCACCCATTCGCATTTCACTAGGGAGTGGTACTTGTTTCATTAAACTTATAATTGTTAAAGCCATATTAAATCTCCTTTGTTACATGTTTTCATATTGCGGACCGTCACCACCATAAGGTGTAACCCAAAGTATTGCATCGTTTGGTGATTTAATATCACAAGTTTTGCAATGCACACAATTTTCAGCATGTATTCGAAGCTCTTGATGACCACTTTTATCAGTATGTAGTTCATAAACTTCAGCCGGACAAAAAGCTTGACATGGAGCACCATAATCAGCAATATTTTGCTTCATCTTCACTTCATCTACTTGTAAGTGGCAAGGTTGTTCTTCATCATGATTTGCTTTTGAATAATATACATCGGTTACTTTATCAAAAGTTAGTTTTTTATCAAACTCTAACTTCCCTGCAAATCTTTGTGCGAAACTTTGACTATCATCTGACTCACTTAATTTTCTAAGTGTCTCATTATCAAGTTCAGTTTCAATATCACCACCTATACAAGCACCTTTTGTCAAAAGTTGCACTCCAAAACGAAGAGCACCTGGAATCAGACCGTTAGTAAATGCTTGTCTAAAATTTCTTACAGGGTGCAACTCTTTATAAAGACGGCTGTTTTCAAAATGTTTTTGCACAGACGCTAGTTCTGCTTCACTTGTATCATCTTTGATAAGTGCTGCGGCTGCACTTTTTGCTGCATTTATACCAGATTGTACTGCTAAATGAACACCTTTAAGGCTTGCGGTTGCTAAAAATCCAGCACTATCACCCACAATCATAAAGTTATCACCATAAAATTTTGGTAAAGAGTTATAACCACCTTCTGGAAGTGTTTTTGCACCAAATTCTATAATATTTCCATCTTTTAATATATTACTCACAAATGGATGTTGTTTCCAAACTTGCATAGCCCCGTGAATATCAAATGTAGGATCTTTATAATCAAGACCTACAACTAGACCTAAGGCCACACGATTATCACTTAAACCATATATAAAACCGCCACCAAACTCTTCAGCATTTTTAAGCGGATAACCAGCTGTATGAAAAACTTGACCCTCGTCTATAGAGCCTTCAGCAACTTTCCACAACTCTTTAACTCCAAGAGAGTAAATTTGATGATTTTTTCCACTATCAAGATTTTTATCCTTGATAAGAGTTTTAGTCAAACTTCCTCTAGTACCTTCTGCTAAGATAGTAATTTTAGCTTCAATTTCAGTACCTTCTTGAAAATTTGCCATTTTATTACCATTGTGGTCAATTCCTGTATCTTTCGTTTTTGCACCACAAACTTTACCTTCATCATCATATAAAAGTTCATCAACGGAAAAACCTGTATATACTTCAACCCCTTTTAATTTAGCAACATCCGCTAAATATCTACATACTTGACCAAGTGATGCAATTTTATTGCCCATATTGTTCATGTATGGTGGATGAAATGGTAAATCATATGATTTTTCATCTGTAAGAAATATAGTTGTATCTTTAACAACCTCAGTATCAAACGGTATATCATCCGTTCCTAAATATGGAAGAAGGTCTTCAAAAACTTCAGGCTTTATAACTGCACCTGATAGTATATGACTACCTATTGACTCGCCTTTCTCAACTAATAAAATTCTTCCGTCATGCCCTCTCTCTTTTAGCACATTTGCTAAATATATCGCTGTACTAAGCCCTGAAGGACCTCCACCAACGATTAGAACATCAGTCGAAACCGTGTTTTTATTATTCATCACTACCTCACTTTCATAAAATATTCGCCCTCGCAACGGGCATGATATCATAAGTAAGTGAAAAATATGAACTATTATATAAAAATATTTAATACTTAAGTATATTGTGGTACTATTCGTTTCTGTTTTTAATGGTCGCGTAGCTCAGTTGGTAGAGCACTACCTTGACATGGTAGTGGTCGTTGGTTCAAGTCCAATCGTGGCCACCAT
>JAMONX010000122.1 GCA_027066435.1 Campylobacterales bacterium | reverse complement strand
ACATTGAATTTTAATTGTTTACATTTCCGATAATCTGGTAATCCTCTGAACTCTTCTAGTAACTGTGCCATTTTTGACCTTTTTTGTTAAAGATACTTCCTTTTGGCTTAGTTTTGCATTACCGTGATTTTTTGAGGGTAGACTAGATAACGCTTTGAAATTATGATATAATTTTAGGAACTATTGGATATTGACACAGAATCCTGAACGCTCCCATTTACTGGTCTTGAAAAAAGGGTGCATTATAGTTAGATAATTTTGCCATATATAAAGTTCTTATTTATTCAATAGTATATACCATATATTTGCCCTTATGGGATTGTGCAATAACATTTTGTTTTATTTTTGTAGATGAAGTTAGGGGATTATAGCTGACTTGTATAATCTTTTTTCCCTTTGATTTTAAATATTTTTCTACTGCAATATTGTGTGGTTTATCTCCCCAATCTTCTCCAATAACAAAAATATCAACATTTAACTCTTTACAGGCTGATACATATTCAAGTTCTTTATATACTCGTACATCATCTACACATTTTAGAGCTTTTAACATCTTCATCCTCTGATTTAAAGGAATCACAGGAATATTTGGTTTGTAAGAGTTCACTACTTCATCAGAAGCCACTCCAACTACAAAAGTATTACCCAAAGTTTTACAATATTCCAATAAGTCTAAATGACCAACATGTAACAAATCAAAAGTACCAACAGTATATACGACCATAATCTAATTCCCTTTATTAAATAACTGAATTACATATTAAAATACAATAGTGGCTTTTATAATATTGGTATTACGAGGCACTTTTTTGAGTCATAGCTCTAAAACTATGACAATTAAAGTATAACAAGGTCATCAAATATTATTAAAGTCATCTTTTGGACAAAACGAGAGAGCATCTACTATGAATATAATATAGTGTATGAGGTCAGCTTATAATATGCTTTAGTGTATGATACCATTTTTACTTTAAATCCTTGGACGATTCAGGGATTAGTCTACTCAACTAACAATTAAACCTTATAGGATTCCTCTATGTCAATAAAAAACTCTGTTTCTCATGATTTAAAACAACCAACAATTCTCTCTTATGTAAGAGACCTTCCAAACCTATTATCACTTTCAGGGTTGGCTAGTACCATACTTGCTATTTATTTTAGTCTTACAGGTCTGTATACTATGGCTATGATTGGGATGGTGTGGGCTGTTGCTTTTGATTGGGCTGATGGATTGGTAGCTAGGAAACTAAAAGGTAGAACAGCTACAGATGCCAAATTTGGTGGGCAACTTGATGTAGTAATAGATATAGTGAGTTATGGGGTAACTCCTGCAATTTTACTTTTAAGTTATGGAAACTTTGAGCCTATTTATTTAATCGGAGCTTTTTTAATGGTAAGTGCTGCTGCTATTAGACTTAGTTACTTTAGTACATATGGATTAGCAGGTGGAACGAAATATACAGGACTTGCTCTTGATAATAATAGCCTTATTTTAGTATTTATATTTTTATTTGAAGGGTTTTTTACTCATGGAGCTTTTTCTATATTTTTGTATATTAGTGGAGTTGGTCTTGCTATTTTAAATGTATCAGAGATTAAAACACCAAAACTTTCAGGAAATCCTAGAAATGTCTATCTACTTGGAGCTTATACTCTTGGAATTACAGCTATTTATGGCTTGCAACTTATATAAAAAAGGAAAACAAAGATGAATAAAAAAGAAGATTTTTTAAAGATAATGGATTTTAGGCACGCTTGTAAACTATTTGATGAAACTAAAAAAATTAGTGATGAAGATATGCACTATATTTTAGAAGTTGGGCGAAAATCACCAAGTTCATTTGGTATGGAAGCATGGAAATTTTTGGTAATTACAAATACTGAATTAAGAGAAAAGTTAAAACCATTTTGTTGGAATCAGCCTCAAATTACAACTTGTTCACATTTAGTAGTTGTACAAGCAGGAATTGATACATTAAAAGTAGAAAGTGGAGTAGTTCGTTCACAACTTATGCGTCGTAATTTACCACAAGATAAACTAGATTCTTTTATAGAACTTTATGTTCGTCATCTAAGTGATACTTTAAGTAGTGATGAAAAAATATACCAATGGAGTGCAAGACAAACTTATATAGCCGCTGCAAATATGATGAGTGCAGCCGCCGCAATTGGAATTGATTCTTGCCCAATGGAAGGGTTTGAAAAAGATAATGTTGAAAAAGTTTTAGAGTTAGATACGGCAAAGTATCAAGTAGCTATGATGTTATCTTTTGGATATAGAATAAATGAACAATCTAAACAATTAAGATCAGATTTTGAAAGTGTGGTAGAGTTTATTAAATAACTAAATCAACCAAACCTATTTTTTCAAAGTTAAAGATTGAATTTTATGGCATTGAAAATTTATAGTTTGGGTCAAGCATATTTTTATTGAAATAAGTTGCTTTCTCAAATTCGACTACATTAGTTCCTATATTTGGAACCGATGGAAACATTAGGCTCAAACCTTTAACTATCGTTTTTGATAAGTTTGCTTTTTGTTCAATGGTTCTACCTTCCATAATATTTGCAAATACATGAATAAAATCTTCTTTTTTATCTCCTGTAGAGTATGCATTAAAAATATTTATTCTTACTTTTACATCATTTTTATGAAATAGTTTTGTAGAAGTAGCTGATATATGGACTTGTTTTATTGTCTCCTCTTTGGAATGTGATTTTAAAATACCTTCTGAACAATCTATTATAAAGTGTGGCATAGAGTTACTCCTTTATATAAGTTTATCTTTGTGTCATCTAACGATTGAAGCATATAAATATACTAACAAAACAAGACTAAAAAATTATCCTCATCAACCTCAATGTGATACTCTATTGTATTATAAGTAACATTCAAGTAACAAATATCCTTTATAATTTCAACATCTTTAAAGTTCATTAAGGCTTTGAGAAATAATTTTTTAGGAAGATAAGATGTTAAAAAAGACATTATTGATTTCAACAATTTCAGCTTTACTTTTGGTGGGGTGTAGCAGTAGTGATAGTGCTACTACTGATATACAAACAGATAATCCTATGGAAATCACAGTAGAGAGAGGTCCCGTGTTTGGTGCGTTAGTTTTAGACGCAAATGGTCAAAGTGCAGCATTTGTAGGTAATGGTAAGTATAGATTTGCTTCTGAGCCAATATATCCTATCACAGCAGATGGCGGTTATATCGATGTAAATAGAAATTCAAAGATAGATGCAGGTGAGGTAAGATTACAGTATGGATTAAAAGCTCAAAAAGGTGATGTAATTACCATCGCAAGTACAATAGCAAGTAATCCAGAGATTAAAGAGATGATTATGCAAGAGTATGGACTTAGTGAGGATGATATCGCTAATCTAACACCAGGTACTAGTAAAGATATAGCAGGGCTTTCAGATGAGATATATGCCTATTGTGTAGATAACAAGCTCACACCTATAAACTTATCATTAGAGCAGACTACTTTAGTAAAAGACCGTATTAAAGATAGGATTGATTTGTATAAAAATAGTACAAAAACTGTTGCTGAACTTGAAGTAGAATTGATGAATGAGTTAGATGTTGAAAAGTTAGTTGAGGCTGATTTGCCAACTATAAATCAAGCAATTGGCAAGACAAAATTACAAGATGGTACACTCATTTCTGATATATCAGCGAGTGAATTGAGTGATCTTCAAAAAGAGGATTTAGTCTTAATGCTAGAAGAGGAGAAGTTAGCAAAAGAGGTTTATGAGCATCTTTATACTGCGTGGGGGCTTAAAGTCTTTTCAAATATCTCAAGAGCTGAACAAAAGCATATGGATACTATGCAATCTTTGGTAGATAAATATGAGTTACAAATACCTTCATCATTTGAGACAAAGGGTGTGTTTGAAAATGAAAACCTCCAAGCACTTTATAATCAGCTTATTGCCAAAGGAGAGAGTTCACTTATTGACGCACTGGAAGTTGGTGTAAATGTTGAAGAGATAGATATTGCTGATTTAGAAAGAGTTTTAGCTGCAGGAGTTCCTGAAGATTTAAAAATAGCATATGAGCGTTTGCTAAATGGTAGCTATAAGCATCTAAATGCATTTAACAATCAATTGGCTAACTATTAAGGTTTCTCGCAAGAGTTAAAAAAGATAAAAAATAAAGGATTTCAGATGAAAAAAATAATTATAGGTATGAGTTTAGTAACGATAAGTTTAATGGCTGCAGATTATTCACAAATGACAATGGAGGAGTTAAATGCTCAAAGAGGTACAGTTGCTGTAGAAAATCGTGATGCATTTAGAACAGAGATGCAAAGCAGAATGCAAGCGATGACACCAGAGGAGAGGGCAGCATTTAGAGCAGATAGAACAAACATGCAAGGTCAAGGAGCTAGAGGTGGCATGGGTGCTGGGAAAATGGATAGAGGAAACAATACTCAAGGTACTAGACAAAGAGTTAGAGATGGTTCAGGAGCAGGTAAAATGGGGCAAGGTGCTAAATAGTATTTAAGGTAGTCTGATGCAAAAGCATCAGACTACTAAAAAAGCCCTCTTGATTGAAAAGCCATTAAAAAAACCAGACTTCTGGAGATTATGCAGCTGTTATGCGACAAAATAGATTTAGACCTATTGTGAGTTTGAAAGATTTTGTGGAGAGGCTGGAGGATGAGATTGAGAGTAGGAAGGTTGTTGGATTTAGATAAAAAGTTAAAAAACATTTCAAAATGAAATAAAATCTTACTTAAATCTTTTTAAATAGTATACTTTTAAAAAATAATCAACTTGACAAAATTAACCTAATAGGTTAAAATAACAATTGAAATAAAGGAACTACTTGGAAAAGAGAGTTGCTCATCATAGTTTAGATTTGATAAAGAGGCTTATCAAAGAGGAGAGTTATCGTATCACAGGTTCGGCTTATAGAGATGCTGTTTTTTTGGGATTTGATGAAGATGATATTTTAGAAACTGTTTTAAGATTGTCACCAAAAGAGTTGTATAAGTCTATGACAACATATCATGACTTTAAGATTTGGCAAGATGTTTATCATTTTGATGTGCAGAGAGTAAAATTATATGTAAAACTACAGATAAATGATGATGTTATCATCATATCTTTCAAGGAGAGAGATTGAAAAATTGTCCTATATGCCATGGTAAGTTAGAGCATAAAAAAGAAGATACCGTTTATGAGTACAAAGGGGAGAAAATAACTATCTCTCAACCTGCTGAGTATTGTCTAAGTTGTAGTGAGAGTTTTTTGTCAGCAGATGATATAAAAGCTACAAAAAAAGATATTGTTGATTTTAAACGGAGTGTTGACCATCTTTTGAAAACCGAAGAGATTAAAGCTATCAGAAAAAGGTTAAATCTCACACAGCAAGAAGCTAGTAAGATTTTTGGTGGTGGTATAAGGTCGTTTTACAAGTACGAAACAGGCGAAAACAATCCCCATCGCTCTTTGGATATACTCTTAAGACTTATCGATAAAAAGAAGATTGATTTGGATGATGTTTTGCAAGTGTCATGATGATAACGATGCTTTTTCCAAAATTTTCTCTCAAATTAATTTACAATCATACAGTCTAAATTTGCAATGATTGCTCATAAGGTATAACTTTTGGTTTGTGGCTTGAGATATAAGCATCCTATCAAATGGGTCTTTGTGGTGAAATGGCATATCTTTAAGTTTCAAGGCATCTTCACAGGAAAAATCAAGCGGTTCAAAACCACTCTCTTTGGCGACAGATATAGGGTCAAAATCGATTTTTAGCTTACCTAAGGAAGATTTTATCATAAGCTCAGTGATAGTAACTGAACTTACATATATGATGTTTGATAGTCTTTCTAACTCCTCTTTATGGTTTTTTGAGAGTTTATGAGGTTGGGCAATTGCCCATAAAAATATATGAGTATCTATAAGTATCTTCACTATTTATCACCATAAAACATTTCATTTATCTCGTCATCTTCTTTCATAATGTCATCAGGTATGGTTAGCTTATCTTTAAGTAGACCTAGTTTTCTTTTGCCACTTGGTTTGTGGATGACAAGGTCGGCTATAGGGAGATTGTTTTTGGCTATGACAACCTTCTCCCCATGATAAACCATATCTATAAGTTTAGAGAGGTTCGTTTTTGCTTCTGAGATATTTACTACCATTTCATAACCTTTTTATTTGTTAGGTCTATTGTATCATATCTGATCTAGTTGGTCAAGTATATATTTTAAAAAACCAGACATAAAGCTGTCATGGAGATAGTTTATACTTCTTGTATCAAATCAAGGAGCAAACAGATGTTAAAACTCCCACATAAATTAGATGCTAGTACAGATGGAAAACTTTGACGGCATCTTCATAGCCACAACAAAGCTTATGAACTACCTCGACTGTACAAGTCTAAGACGAGTTAACTCTAAATAAATTTCAGATATAATTTAAAATATAACTTTATTACTTAAGTACACATCAATATATTTAGGAAATTGCTATGAAGAAAAAATACCTAATTCCCATTATAGTAGCTTTTATAGGTGGATTATTTACACTTGTTGCAGCTTATATGAACTCTGCAGGAAATATCGCAACAATAGAAGACAATAATATTAGCAATTCACATATAGAGGTTAATCAATGAAAAAGATACTTATACTTCTTTTTATGATGCATACACTTTATTCAAATGAAGTTTCTATTAAAAACAATAATATTACCGATAGCACTATTATCATATTTAACGGTAAAAAGTTTGATTTGACTAAAAATGATTTTTTTAACTATATCAAAAAATTTCCAGAGATAGAAAATAACTTAAAAGAGTATTTTGGTAAAGAGTTTACAAAATTAGCAGATGGGCAATCTGAAATCATACAAACTATAAGACGAATGGCTAACAATAAAGGTACTAGCTTGTTATCTGAAAGATTAAACAAAGCATTGAAAGATAAAAAAGAGTTACTTGCTACTATTGAAAAATTAAAAAAAGAGAAAAACTCAAAAAGTTTTATAACTCTTTTAGATGAAGCAGAAAAATTATTAAAAGATCGCAGATATAGTGACTATCACAAAATATTAAAAAAATTTAGAGTACAAAAAAGAAAAGAACACAAAAAAGAGTCAAAAGAGATGGCAAAAACTGCTTATCTTCAAGCAAAAGATTATGACAGCAGATTTAAATTTTTAGAAGCCAAAGAACTTTATGAAGAAGCGATAGAGTTAGATAATAATGCACTATATATATCTAGTTTAGCAGGACTTTACCAATCAATGGGAGAGTATGAAAAAGCTTTACCTCTTTATAGAAATTCTCTAAAAATATATGAAAAAGTGTTAGGTAAAAACCATCCCGACACAGCTGCAAGTTATAATAATTTAGCAGGACTTTATGAATCAATGGGAGAGTATGAAAAAGCTTTACCTCTTTTTAAAAATTCTCTAAAAATAAGTGAAGAAGTGTTAGGTAAAAACCATCCCGACACAGCTGCAAGTTATAATAATTTAGCAGGA
>JAMONX010000121.1 GCA_027066435.1 Campylobacterales bacterium | reverse complement strand
GTTGCTAAAACTGCTGAAATTGCAGCTGTCAATGTTGTTTTACCATGATCTACATGACCGATAGTACCTATATTTACATGTGGCTTATTTCTTTCGAACTTTTCTTTTGCCATCATAATCCTCCGTTTTTAAATTTTTATAACTATTTTCTAAAAGTTTTGGCCAAAACTCTATATCTCTGGAGCTCATAGAGGGACTTGAACCCTCGACCTCTTCCTTACCAAGGAAGTGCTCTACCTCTGAGCTATATGAGCAAAAATCTGCTCACGCTCTTAACTTAAAACTATAACTTTATTTTCACTAAAAATGATTTTTTAACTATGAAAGCAACTTTGTATTACTACTATTAACAGCAAAATACTAAAATCAGCTCCCAGTTTAAATGGAGCGGGAAACCGGACTCGAACCGGCGACCCTCAGCTTGGAAGGCTGACGCTCTAGCCAACTGAGCTATTCCCGCATACTTATTAGTGGTGGTGAGTGAAGGATTCGAACCTTCGAAGGTAAAAACCAGCAGATTTACAGTCTGCCCTCTTTGGCCGCTTGAGTAACTCACCTTTGATTCCACTTGATCATTTCTGGTCAAACACTGCACAAAAAAAATGGAGCTGATGAGAGGACTTGAACCACCGACCGCCTGATTACAAATCAGGTGCTCTACCAACTGAGCTACATCAGCATTTGTTTTTGTGAGCCGAGATTATACATACTTTTACCTAAGATGTCAAGTCTTTTTACAAAAATATGCAAAAATAGTTGATAAAGCTTATAATTTACATACAACTTTTTCAAAATATTCCTAAAGAAATAAGCATTAACACCGATATTAGGCATAGATTTAAAATTTAAACTAAGGAAGTAAATATGTTTGGAATGAAAAATGAAACTCTTTTAAATGAGAAAACGAGAGAGATAAGTGTATTAGAAGAAGAAAATCGCAGATTAAAAGATCAAATTGCACAATTACAAAGCCAATTGGAAACACATAAATACCAATCAAACGAAAGTCAGCTAAATGAACATAAAGAATCACTGCTTATAACTCTAGTTAATAGCTATGAAGATGGTGTAGGATTTTTGCAAAATACGATAGATGAAAATCTAGTACAACTCTCAGATACAAATTCTCTGACAAATGAAACATTTAAGATGATATCAAACACAAAAAGTCAAACAAATAATGTTATCTCTTCTGTAGAAAATATTCAACAATATACAGAACAACTCAAAGATGACTCAGGGACATTAAATGAGAGTGTCATGTCTATTGCAGAAATCATTAATTTAATTAAAGATATCTCAGATCAAACTAATTTATTGGCACTCAATGCAGCTATTGAAGCAGCACGAGCTGGTGAACATGGCAGAGGTTTTGCTGTTGTTGCTGATGAAGTTAGGAAATTAGCAGAAAGAACTCAAAAAGCGACTCAAGAGGTAGAGCTTAATATTAGTGGACTTAAGCAAAACTCAAACAGAATGCTTGAAACTAGTGAAATATTTAGCAATGAATCTCAATCTATTATGAATACACTAGATACATTCACTGTTAATGTGGATGAAATAGAAGCAAATGCAGGAAAGATTGTAAACAATATAGAAAATATTACTCAAGAGGTAACGGTTAGTAATGGTAAGATTGATCATATTCACTTAAAACTACAAGGGTATAAAGCTCTTTTACATAATGAAAAAATTAATATAATAGACCACCATAGCTGTAAATTTGGTAAATGGTTTTCTACTGCATCTAAAGAATTATTATCTAATAATAATCAAATAGTTAATAGTGTCTCAAAACACCATGAAAATGTCCATAGAGGACTAGCACAAGCTATTGATGTATATTTCAAAGATAAAAATAATATAGATAAAAGTATTGAACTCCTCAAAGATGTTGAAAATTCTAGTAAAGTAGCATTTGAAGAATTAATAATTGCAGTAAAAGCTGTAAGAAAATAAATTTAAGCTTTTACTCTGTATATTAGCTCTTAACAAGGGAGGTGTACAGATGAAAGTTTTATTCTCACCAAGTGAAGCAAAAACAACAGTTGCATCTGATGATGAAACTTACATACAAAATAACCAATTTGGAAGTAATAGACAAGCTTTAGACATATATAAATCATATCTTTTAAGCTCTTCCAAAGATGCACTTGGTAAGCTATTTGGACTAAAGAAAGAGAACGATATAGAGTTTTTTAAATCTATAGATATTTTTAATTCTCCTACTATAAAGGCAATTCTTCGCTATAGTGGAGTTGCATATCAGCATCTTGAATATAGAAGTTTAGAGCAAAATGAGCAAGAGTTTATAGATAAAAATATAATTATATTTTCAAATCTTTTTGGGCCCATTATGGCAAATGAACTAATACCAAATTATAAATTAAAACAGGGTGAGAAACTTGGCAATTTGATTATTGAAAAATATTATAAAGAGCACTCTTCTCTGCAACTTGATGAGTTTTTAAAAGACGAATTTATTATAGATTTAAGGGCTGGATTTTATCTTAAATTTTATGCATTAAAAAAACCTCACATAACTTTGAAGTTTCTAAAGGAAGGAAAAGTGGTTAGCCACTGGGCAAAAGCATATCGAGGAAAAATTCTTAGAGAGTTATCTTATTACCAGCCACAAAATGAAAAAGAGTTTCAAGAAATTTCATTTAAAAATCTTCAAATAAAAGAGATACTAAAACGAAAAAATATAAATGAGTATATCTTCAATATTAATTAATTATCTTTAATATATTCTAGCATCAACTTAGCTCTAGTCTCACTAAGTATAGAGATTCCATATTTTGATTTGTACATTTTATCTATACTTAGATATTGATCTAAATGATTTTGCATCTGGACTTGGTTTTGTCTGCTTTTAGCTAAAATTTTAGATTGAGTTAAATTTGCATTTGGAAAAAGTTTTTCAATAGAATTGGCAACATTTTTAACTCTATCAAACTCAGCTACTCTCTCTTGACATCTTTTCCAAGCATCATTTTCACTGATATAGCTATGAAGCATATCTACTTTTTGAGTTTTATCCTCAACAACTGGTTTTTTCCCATCATTCATTTCAGCGTCTGTTAATGGTACAGAATATCGAAACAAAAATTCATCTCTTAACTCTTGAAATTTCATTTGCGCAGTTGTAAAACTATCTATAATGTGCTGTTCTTGCGTTTGCAATGAATCATAATACTCTTGCTTTCTCTTTCTTGCTCTTTGTTTTCCATACTCATTTCCTTCACCAAAAGAAGTCTCCTTAGCACGGTATTTTTCTGCAAATGCTGCTTTTAATTCCTCTTTTTTCATCTCCCAATTTTGAAGTTTTAAAATACTATCTTCATACTTCTTTTTAAGAAATTTAGCTTCACGAAGCATCTGTAGTCTATCAAGATCTTTTTGATATTGTTTCATTTTAACATTTAAAGATGCTAACTGGTGGTCATTTTGCTCAGCATATAAAAAAGTTAGTAGAGCAAAAGATATTATTAAAATATATTTCATAAATTTATTTACCTTCTGTATATTTAAAAATATGCATAATTAATTTAATTATTATCATAGATTGTACCATAGTAACATAAATGAACTGCAAAAAATATTAGTGAACTTTTAATTAATCTCTAATACCTACTAACATGAGTTGACAGAGTACCATAGCCAATCGTTCTAAGTTTGATTTTTAAACATCTTCTAAACTAAACAGATAAACTTTGATAAAAAAATAATTTTTCATGGATAAGTCTATTGTGAAAAATAATTAAGTTTATCTTTTTATCTAATTTTGCTTGTAGTATAGTTGAGACTACGGGTTTCAATTGTATGTTGGCTATTCCAAATACTTCTTTAAAACAGTTTCCTTTTGTTTCGGTATTAACTCAATTTGTTTTTCTAATGTGTTAATTTTTGCTTCTATCTTTTCAATTTCTAAAACTATTTTCTTCTGTTCATCTATTGTTGGTAATGGGATTTCAATTGGATTTAAGTTTATAACTGATAGACCAGGCTGAGCGGTTCCAGTTGCGTATTGATTTAGATTCATAAATACCAATCGATAATGAAGCCAAATAGTATTAATATCTTTTTTAGGATAAACAACCAAAGCATGTTCGGTAGCGTGAAATTTCCCTGAAACCAAATGCACATTTCCACATAAAGCTCCTTGTCTTCCAACTAAAGAAAATTCTCCTTCATTGGTAAAGGTTTCCGTATAGCCTCTTAATCCATTACCTCCATAGCAGCGGAAAAGTTTTTCATTATAACTTTTATAATATTATCAGCTTTAATAAACTTTCCAGCTTTCATTTCGCAAATTTCATCCAACCTTTTCTTTTTCCCTTTATTGGTTAAATAGAAGTTATAAATATCTTTTCCTAGCTTCTCAATCTCCTCAACTGCCTTTTGCTCTTGCTTTTCTAATTTTTCAATTTCAGTAACTATTTTCTTTTGAATATCTTTTGGAGGAAGAGGGATCTTTAATTCTGAATAAAACTCTTCTGGAACACGTTTATGACCACTGGCACCTGTCATGTTTGATTTTGCAATATCTCTAATATATTGTCGGTTTAGTAATTCAAATAGATATTTAGAGTTTAATTGGTCATTAGTCCTAATAACATGAAACTCTGAGCTTCCCATACCAATCCCATTCGTTAGATTGGTGGCAATAGCACATTTACCATTTTCCATACAAGGAGTAATTTTTGCAAGTATTATATCATCTTCTATAAAGTACTTATAACTACCTTTTCGTAGCATCCCTATACTTTTATCTATCTTACTTTCAATAAATCCTAATTCGCTTACAGAAGCCATTTCAACAAATGAAATAATAAGATTATTGTCAATGGATGATATTTCTGATTTTGGAGGGTTTAGAATTGCAATGTTTGAAATCTTCTCTAAATTCCATTTGCTCTCAATTTTCATTTTTTTTTTAGCCGAGAGTGAAATATTTTTTTCAAAATCCACACGGTCAAAAGTTAGCATATTAACCAAGTTTTGATAGCTTACATTTTGTTGTAAATTTTCGGGTAAGTCTAAATCAAACTCACCGTTAAAAGCTTTATAAATATATGTACTTGCTTTTTCAGGATTGGTAAAGCTATTGGCATCATATAATTGTGTACATTCATCTATGCTTTTGCTTCTTTTTATTGGATGAATTCCCTCACTTCCCCTACGATTGCTAAACTCATAACCTAAAAAGCGTTTTTCTTCATTTTTACTTCCCGTTTTAACGAGTACCAATTTTTGAGGGTAAGTAATAATGAAATACAATAATTTATCTTGTTCTAAAGCTAAAATTGAATTCCAAAGTTCTTGCTCATTTTTACTCTTTTTTTTCTTTTTGTACTCTTGATAAATTTCGGAGTTCTCAACTCTTTTGTTAGGTGTTTTTTGAAGTAATGTTTTGTAGTCTTCAAATGTTAAACCTTCCCAAACATGAGTAACATATTTTGAGATAGGGGTTTCAATTCCATTTATGGTTATATCTTGTAAGTTGACAAATACCTTTTTTATTGCTTCTTTTATGTTAATTGCATCTGCATTATTTCTACGTCTTAGAAATAAAGTAACAGTATTTGTTCCTGTAGCCATGAATGTATTGGAACCCATTTCGGTTATTGCCAAAATATCGAAGTATTTTAAAATGATTTCTCTTGCTTTGGTATAGATGCCTGTATTACTCAAAATACTACTTGGTAATATAATTCCTGCAACTCCGCCATCTTTTAACAGTTGTTTGGTTCTTTCAATAAACAAACATTCTATTTCAGAGCTTTGATCAGTTAGTTTATCGTATAAATCAAAACCAATTTTGGATTTTTTTTCATTCATTAATCCTTTAAAAGCAGAAACAGAATAAGGTGGATTTGAAATAATAATATCAAATTGTTTGTTGTCTTGTGGATAGGTTTTATCTGTTTCTTTTAAGAGGTCTTTAAATTCTGAAGAAGCAGTAAAATCTCCTAATCCATCCCCATGAATTATTTTAGCCAAACCATCACCGTGTAAATAACAACTTACTTTTGCTGTTTTTACTAAACGGTAATCTTTTTCAATTCCATAAATATAATCTTCTGCCCAATCAAATTGAACTCTCTGGAAACCATCTATTTGTTTTCTTGTTTCAGGCTTATAGTTTTTTAACTCTAATGTATCAATGTACTTCTGAACCTCTTCCATTGATTCGGTGATAAAATGCCCACTTCCTGCCGCATAATCGATTATTGTTGGAAGTAAATCTTTTTTGTTTCCTTTTGCTAATTTCTGTTTTGTTATTTCCTGTAACGGTAAACTTTTTATGATAAATCTAGCTATAGGAACAGGTGTAAAAAATTGTCCAGATTCCTGTTTTAATCCTGTTGTTAAAAGTAGTTCAAAGAAGTCACTTAAAAATTGTTGGCGATAATTGTATCGAATTCTAAATTCTTGAAGTAATTCAACCACTTCTTTCACCACTTTGGCATTTTCTTGAAAAGAAGCATCATCAAAAACTTCTTTTATAGCAAATTCATTATTTTTTTTAAGACGAATTTCGGTTAGAATATCTTTTATTCTAGTCCTATCTTCTTCATCTATTTGACCAAATTGTTTATCAAATTCATCATCACTAACATCTGTAACTTTTTTTTCTAAAAGCTCTTTCATCCCTCTTCTGTAAAGGTCTGTTAATCTTTTTTGAAAAGAAATATGATTATCTTCTCCTTCTATCCATTGAAAATGAAGTTGTTCGTCACCATCCCTATTCTCATCTACAATTTTGCATAGAAATAGAGTAAAAATTTTGTTAAAAGCATTAGGCTTGTCTGAAACAACATTATGTCTTAATATTTCTAAAAAACGATTAAAGATAAAACTGCTATCCTCGTGTTTTAACTCTTCTAAATCATCTTTGACAAGAGCTTTATTTTGAAATTCGTAAGCAGATGCCCAACTATCAAAAATTCCGTTAGACTTTGGTAATTTATTCCAACGCTCAAAAAACTCTTTTACATTTGCTGTTTGTCGGTAATCCTCTTCAATTTTTACAATTTCATTTCTGTATTTGATGTTTTTTCCATCTAATGCAGAAGCATATAACATTATTACTTCTGCATTTTTATCTTGTTGAAAATAAGTAAAAAGTTGTCCACCATTTTTTTCTAAATTTCTAAATTCTTTGTCAAACTCACTCCCCCAAGTTTTGCACTCTACCATTAAGTATGCATCCCCATTATCACGGGTAATCAAGATATCTAATCTGCCACTTGTTCCATGCCCTGTTTTCCAAGTTTTTTCTAATATAATGTTTTGGGGTGGATAACCTTTTTCAAGTAATCTATCTACACACTCTAAAACAACCCAATTCTCAGCTTGTGTAAAATTTTGAGTGGTTTTACTTTGTACTTTTATTTTTTCTCCAAAAAAGAAAGTTTTTTTATCAAAATTGATTTCAATGATATAATTGTTATGTTTAGAATATTTTTTTTGAAATATTCCCATTGTATTTTCTTTGGGTATAAATCCTAATTTTCGTATGAGATTTTTATATTCACTCATTTTGCATCTCCACTTGATTTGGGGCATATTTATATCTACAGTGTAGTACTATATTTTTTAATAAGTAACTATTTATTGACCAATTATTTTATACAAAACTACTTGAAAGTCAACATATAACCAATGGTTAATATATATATTTAAATTTCAAGTTGAAATATGATTACAAAAAATTGATTCTAGTCTTTTAGATTTCTTGGTGACTTAACCTATGTAGATATCTTTTGTTCATATCATCTCTCCAATTATTCGTTTTTAAAACAATAAATAATTATAAAAATCAAAAACATTTTTTAGTAAGAACTATAAAATTTATACTATATCGATATGACATAATGGTAAAATATAGACTAAAGACGCTTTTAAAAGGCTATATATTGGGTCTTGTTAAGATAAATTTGATTTTTAGTTGAACTATGTAGTGGCTCCGGATGCTAAATCTTGAGTAATCTTTCAAACTCCCATACAATAGGAATCCTCTAAACATCAAAAAAACTGATATGACATATCAGAATCTAAATATTTTCTTATAAATTAAGAATTATTTTATGATTAAATTTTATCGAACTTATACTTAATCACTCTTTTTATCAAATCGTTGTTTTAACATATCATATACTTTTGATTTATCTCTAACACCTACTACTAAAACTATGATAGTTATTTCTTTATCTTTAACTTGATAAGCAAGTCTATAACCAACCGTTCTAAGTTTGATTTTGTAAACATCTTCAAAACCACGAAGTTTATCTTTTGCTACTTTTGGATTTTTTAATCTTTCCTCTAGTTTTTTCTTAAACTGCTGTGAGATAGTAGAATCAAGTTTTTTCCACTCTTTTAAAGCTTTTGGTAAAAACTTTAGTTTATAACTCATCCAAAGATACCTCTATCGGCTCTTTATCTTCATTTAACCTCTTTTTTACTTCCAACTCCAACTCATAAGCATCAACAATCTCTAACAACTTTTCATAAGTCTTTGATGGCACTAGATAAGCACTAGGGACATTATGATTTAAGACTGCGACTGCCTCATCTCCTGCATCATTCAATATAGCAGATGGACTCTTTTTGAGTTCAGAGATGCTAACACTATAGTTTGCCAGTATATTTTCCATATTTAGTATCCTAATTGGTATATTATTTAGTACTTATTATAGTATAGATTGTAATATTTGTCAATGTTATGCATGATATCAATCAACACCAAAAAGCTTATAAACCTCTTTTGCTGAAAAAACTGTAACTCTACTATTGGGTCTTGTTAAGATAAATTTAGATTTAGTGAAACTAAGTAGTGGCTCCGGATGCTGGATTCGAACCAGCGACCAAGTGATTAACAGTCACCTACTCTACCGCTGAGCTAATCCGGAATATGTTACCTAAATAAGGAGCGGAAATTATACACAAATATATCTCATTTGTCAAGACTTTTTTAAAAAAGTTTTAATTTATCAATTTTTGATACAATATATACAAAAAAATCAAAGGAAATAAATGAAAAAAACAATATCAGTAATAGCCATATTTATAGCATTTCTCTTTAGTGGATGCATACAAAATATCAACCAACAAGGATTGACGATAAAAGTTCCAGCTTCACAGATAACCCAGTCACTAGAACAACAATTCCCTATCTCACAAGATTTTGAATATGGAAAAGTAACGCTAACAGACCCAAAAGCAATGTTAAGTGCTGGAAGTGATAGAGTTCAAGCTGGTACTACCATAGATTTTTCTAGTGCTCTTATTCCCAAACAAACAGGTTCATTATTTGTCTCAGGAAAACCTTTTTTTGATGCCAAAAGTGGAGCAGTTTATCTAAAAGAACCAAATATCGAAAAATTAGAATTTAACGGATATAAACTCGCTTCTTTTATGAAAGGTCCACTTACAGAAGCTATTATGCCTATCATCAATGAAGTATTTCGTACTCATCCAATTTATCAATTAAATAAAAACTCTATTCAAAACTCTTTTGTAAATGATATCAAAGTTAGCAATGGTGAACTACTAATAACTTTCGGACTATAAAAAGATAATACAAACTTGCAACTATAAATCCTAGTCCGATTGTAACCGATATACTCCATAGTGGCATCCCAAGCTTAGATGCCACTCCAATAAACATAGTTGTAGCTACTGCAACTATCATAAAAATCATATCATTATAAGCCACAACTCGTCCTAGATACTCTTTATCAGTCTGTTCTTGTATCATTGTGTATGTATATGACCAAAGTGTAGTTGACAAAAATCCCACAAAAAACATCCCAATAAGTGAAAAATAAAAATTATTTTGAAGCATTGACCAAAATATAAATGTCACACCTTGAAGCGATAAAACTATATGCAGATTTGAACTATTTACAATTTTTCCTATAAAAAATGGTCCTATCATCAAAGCTAAAGCACGAGTTGCATTCATCCAACCAATAGCTAAAGGGATTGCGATAACATACTTATAATGAAAATCTGTTAGTAAATTTATCAACGCATCTATTGAAGTTAGAGCCACGCTACTATGAAGCAGTAGCAGATGCATAATTAAAGGATTACTTTTGATATAAACAAATCCATCTTTTATCATAGAGCTTAGTTTTTGACTCTTTGTTTTGACATCTTTTATATAAATTGATGAAAAAAGAGAGATAGCTGTAAAAAATAAAAATGCATCAATCAAAAAGACTGCAGATGTACCTAACATTTGTGTAACAATTCCACCTATTGCCATACCAAGTGCAAAACATACCGACCAGATAATTGAGTGAAGTTCATTTGCAAGTCTTAAATCTTTTCCACTTACAATTTGAGGCAAAAGTGACATCTCCGCTGTAAAAAAAAGTGAAGCCGCACTCATCCTAATAAATATAAACAACATCAAAAGCCAAACATCAGAGATATCTATAATCAAAAGAAACATCAGCGTCATAACAAGCTCAACACAAAGAAGAGCAATCATAAACCTCTTAAATGGCAACTTATCAACTATAGCTCCACTCATAGGTGCTAACAATATCGCAGGAAGTGAATACATAGCAACTACCAGAGCATTGACAATAGGACTAACCCCAAACTCCAAGATCATAGTATAAATAGCAACATTTGAGAACCAAGCCCCAAAATAGGCAATAAATTGGACAATAGATAACCGTCTAATAGTAGGATTTTTTAGAATTGCTCCATACATTAAAGAAAGCTCACTCTATCGTTTGAAGCACCATTTCTATTTCATCTACATAAACATAGTTATCATCTTGAATATCTTTGAATGTTTGTATGCCTATCGGTAGTTTTTTTAGTTCCATAAGGATATTGTAACAAAATATTGGTTTAGATGAAATTATTAAGATAATTAAAATAAAAGTGATAATCAAGTACAATAACGGGATGAACGAAAGCTTGAAAATATTTGCAAATGATCTTAAAAACTCCTTTAAAGACCTTGTTCCTATTATCCTCGTGGTTGCTTTTTTTCAAATTGCTATCATTGGAGCAGTTCCTGAAAATTTAACTTCTATCATCATTGGTCTTTTTATAGTTGCTATTGGGTTAGCTCTTTTTATAAGAGGGTTAGAGCTTGGTATCTTTCCAATAGGTGAAGGGCTTGCTACTGATTTTGCTAAAAAAGGATCGCTGTTTTGGTTGCTTCTTTTTGCTTTTTTGATAGGCTTTTCTACCACAGTTGCTGAACCAGCTCTCATAGCTATTGCAGATAAGGCTGCAGCTATAAGTGATGGAAGGATAGATTCTTTTTATTTACGAATGACAGTCGCACTTTCGGTTGGTTTTGCTATTGCTCTAGGCACTCTTAGAATTTTGCTAGGACATCCTATTCATTACTATATCGTTGCAGGGTATATTTTGGTAGTTGCTATAACATTTTTTGCACCAAAAGAGATTATAGGACTTGCTTATGATAGTGGAGGAGTTACAACCTCAACTGTTACAGTTCCGCTAGTTGCAGCTCTTGGAATTGGATTAGCGTCTAGTATCAAAGGAAGAAATCCTGTTATTGATGGATTTGGCTTGATTGCATTTGCCTCTTTAACTCCTATGATTTTTGTACAAATTTATGGAATCATAGTTTATGCAATAGCAGATGCAGATGTAACAACTACAGTTGAGAGTGTACAAGCCGTTATAGCAACTTACAATTTTAATTTTCTTGATACTCTGCTTGAGTTGGTAAGTGTCATCAGAGATATAGCTCCAATTCTTATAGTGATTTTCTTTTTTCAATATATTATTATCAAAAAACCTGTTGCTCACTTGCATAAAATTATTACAGGTATTGTTATGGTAATATTTGGATTATATGCTTTTATAGTAGGTCTTGAGATGGGGCTTTTCCCTATCGGAGAGAGTATCGCTTTTCAATTAACAACGATGCAAAACAATCTACTAATATATCTTTTTGCTTTTTTGATAGGCTTTTCAACCACCATGGCGGAACCTTCCCTTCTTGCAATCGCCATAAAAGCAGAAGAGATAAGCGATGGAAATATAAAGCAAACCAATCTAAGAGTAGCTGTAGCAATTGGTGTAGCAGTTGGCATTGCATTAGGGGCTTATCGTCTTGTTGCGGGAGATCCTATACACTATTATATAATTGTAGGATATATTGCAGTAATTATCTTAACACAGTTTACACCAAAACATATTGTCCCTATAGCTTACGACAGTGGTGGCGTTACAACATCAACTGTTACTGTACCTTTAGTCGCAGCCCTTGGACTTGGACTTGCTCAAAACATAGAAGGAAGAGATCCACTCATCGATGGTTTTGGTTTGATTGCATTTGCATCTCTGTTTCCTATTATCAGTGTTATGGGTTATGGAATATTTGCACAAATCAATCAAAAAACAACAAAGGAGAAATCATGAAATTTGTCGCACTAGTTGCAATAATTGCAAATAAAGATGAAGAGAAAGCCATTGGCATCGCCAAAGAAGCAGGGGCTGGTGCTGCTACAATTATACATGGAAGCAATATAGGACTTAAAGAGAAAAAAGTCTTTTTTGGTTTAACACTAGAAGAGAATGTCTCAATACTTCTTTTTATCCTCCCAAGAAGACTCTCGATGCAAGTGATGAAAGCATTAAGAGTTCAATTAAATCTTGATGACCATGATAACAGCTCATTGGCATTTACAATGCCCCTAAGCCATGTCGCTGGTCTAAACAATGATGAACTACATAAATTTGAACAAGATATCAAACATATTTTATAATTTAAGGAGAAAATATTATGAAAAAATTAGTACAAGATGTTATGACACCCAAAGAGAGACTTATAATCGTAACACAAACAGCGACTATAAGAAAAGTCCTAAAGACACTGCAAGAAAAAAATGTTAAATCAGTTATTGTTGAAAAAAATAGCCAAAATGGCGCCTATGGACTTTTAACTTATAAAAATATCTTACAATCAATAATAGCAGAAGATGGAGATATAGACCTCTTAAATGCCTATGACATAATGATCTCTCCCACAATTTCAGTTTCAAGAAAACTAGATGTCAAATATGCCGCAAAGATGATGGTAAACAGTAGCATAAAAAGACTCCTAGTAATTGATGATAATGAGATTTATGGAATCCTTACTATGACAGATATCATTGAGGTACTTATGGAGTCAATAGATAGTTAATATTTCAATTTGAAATAAAAAAAGAGTTTAAAAAATATTTCCTGTAAACTCTCCTTATGAATAATAAGAAAAAAGAGCGAATTTACATAACAGAACTTATAGAAGACCCACCTATATCATATCCTATGTACTACACAATAAGCAGTGCATTAAAGGACAATGAGTTTTTACTAGATGCTCTTAGGGCTATACACTTAAGTGATTTTGAGAATCTAAAAACTCCTAAAAATGCATCTGAGATTTTTGCGTCTATATCTGTAGGATGTTTTGCCATATATAAAGAGCAGTATGTTGTGGGGTATTTTGGAGGGAAGTTGATGCATCTAGATTCTACTGGTTGGAAAAGTATAGCAGTAACTGAAGATATATTTGATTTGGATAATTGGCTTATTTGATACTCTTTATCTTAAAAGACCGCCTATGAAGTGGACAATATCCATGCTCTTTTATAAGCTCTCTATGAATCTTCGTACCGTATCCTTTATGTTTTTCAAACTGATAAATAGGATATAAAGAAGCTTGTTCAACTATATAACGATCTCGGCTCACTTTTGCTAAGATGCTAGCGGCACTTACCTCTGCAACACTTTGGTCTGCTTTGATGATAGCTTCAATTCCTAAAACGCCAAATGTTGTATTTCCATCAAATATAGTATGTTGTGGTTTTAAAACTTCTATGATTTTAATAAGAGAATTTTTTAAAGAGAGAGAAAGACCAATCTTATCAATTGTCTCATTATCTGTAAAAACAATTTCATATTTAGCATTTTGCACTATCTGTTCATATAAAAGTTCTCGTTTTTTTTCACTAAGCTTTTTAGAATCAGTCAATCCATCTATCTCATTAGAGAGTATTACACCCGCCACCACTAGGGGACCTGCCAAACATCCTCTTCCTGCTTCATCAATACCGCAGAGTGTCATTATGTTCCTTTTTTACTCATTTTTATGATTTATCATATCTAATTCTTCTTTTGTTTAAATCAAAATTATTTAAATCCGATTTGCTTCTAAAGGAGATAAAATTATGAAAAAAATAATAAGTTCAATTTTAGTAAGTATATTTTTAATAGGATGCGGAGGAAGCAGTGCAAGTGACCCACAAGCAAAAGCAGAAACTAAATCTGATGATAAAAAACAAGCTTTAGTAACAGATAAAGATGGGAAAGTAAAAACTATCAAGCTCTCAGGAAGTGCAGAAGCTATCACACTATCAAAAGATGCTCTATTTGTTGCAAAAGGGGAAGATGGTGTAGAAATCGTGAAAATTGGCTATGAAGATAGCATCTCATCAGAACTCATAGGGGTAATAGACGGAATAAATGCTAAGAGTTTATCATTGAGTGAAGATGAAAGTAAGCTTTATGTTGAAAATGAACAAGGATTTATAAATATTATCAATATTTCCAACCTCTCAAGCCCCGTAAAAGAATCAGTGACAACAAAACAAGAAATACAAAAGTTTACAACAACAAAAGATAAAAATTATGAATTTAGACCAAAAGGCAGAGATGGATTAGAGATTTACGATATTTCAAATCCAGCATCTCCAACACTTTCACATACATTTGACAAATCAAATGCTTATGATATCGTTTTAGCAGATAATGACACAAAAGCACTTGTTGCAGCTGGTGAAACTGGTATAAATCTATTAGATATTACAACTATAACTCAACCAAATATGATTGTAAACTTTGAAGTTCAAGGTGGTGTAAAAGGATTATCTCTTAACAAAGATGAAGGACTTTTATTTGTTGCAAATGGTGATAATGGCGTACTTATTTACAGTCTAAATGTTATGCTTGACAAGGTAATCAAATAGAAATGGCAAAACTCCAAAAGGGTAATAACTCATAAGAGATACCGTTTTGTTCATACTGTTTTGCTTCTTGCATCGTAACTATCTGAACATTTTTCACATCAAGTGAAACAAAATGTTCAGATAATCTTTGCAATTTACGCTCTATTAAGTTTTGAGGCAAAAAAGGAATTGTTATAATCGCCCTACTCTCATCTGGTATATAAAAATCTATTGCATCTGTATAATAAAACTTCTTCTCTCTCTTTAAAAGCTCTAAAAAAACAATATTTTCAAATCTCTTAATAAAATCTTTCTCAAAACTAAGAACACTGCGAAATGAAAAATCTATCAAATAGAGCTTTTTTGAACTCTTTTTAGAGTTATATTTTTCTACCAAAAAAAGGACATACTCATCTTGAAGTTTTTTAGCAAAACTGTAAAATGTATCTTTAGAGATTTTTTGACTCTCTTTAAACAGAAGAAACAGTCCATGCACAGAGACTCTTTTACCTTGATGTGAAGAGAATAGCTTTAACATCTGCATCTCTAACTCACTCTTTACAAATCTTTTTAAAAAGTTTTGATATAGAGCTATAAAGTCATCCTTTTGCTCTTTTTGCATCGCTGGAAAAGTTCCTTGAATTGTATATGAGCTAAAAATTGCTTCAAGATTTAACTCTCTTTTGTCAAATGAGATAAACTCTTCAAAATCAAGAGGAAAGAGTGTCACTATATCAAATCCATCTATTGAGTATTTTTTATTTGTAGAGATTAGTATCTCATCAATCAAAGGTATTTGAAATGAAAAATCAAAATTTTCTAAAACTAGACAAGAGATACGATGTTTATTTAAAAAGTTTTCTAAAGAATTTTCTATATTTTTATCTTTTAACCTAAAATCATCAAAATCGATATATAAATAACTTTCCTTTCGTTTATGACTCAAATAGTCAAATATAAGCGTACTTTTACCACTCCCTTTAGGCCCTAAAAGCAGAGTTTTTTTATTACATAGCGTTACTTTTCTAACATTGTATGCTACTTTTTTAAACTCTCTTGCATAAAGTATCTCTAATATATCCATATTTTATATTCTTTATATTGTTATTTCAGTATAATCTGCGACTTTAATTATTTAGAATTATACATAAAATAAGGCAAAACTTGATAAATCTTAAAAACTACGAAAAATTCAATATAAAAAATGGACTGCTTTCGGGCATGGTTGTTGCTGTTGCTCTTGTTCCTGAAGCTATTGCTTTTAGTTTTATTGCAGGGGTTAGTCCCCTTGTT
This sequence comes from Campylobacterales bacterium, assembly GCA_027066435.1. Lineage (GTDB taxonomy): Bacteria > Campylobacterota > Campylobacteria > Campylobacterales > QNZT01 > SZUA-1433. Next base: position 62,116 of record JAMONX010000121.1, on the reverse strand, counting down.
GGAATGTATGCAGCTTTTATACTTGGTCTTATAACATCACTATTTGGTGGAAAGCCTGGTATGATAAGTGGGGCAACTGGTGCGGTCGCTGTTGTATTTGTGGGACTTGGGCTGGCAGTCGCTAAACTAAATCCTCATCTTTCAGGCGAGGCATTGTCTATTGTGATACTGCACTATATTTTAATGACAACTATAATCGCTGGTGCTTTTCAAATAATGGTTGGACTTTTCAAGCTTGGTAAATTTATCCGTCTTGTTCCTCAACCTGCTATGTTTGGGTTTGTAAATGGTCTTGCAATTGTTATTGCTCTTGCACAACTGAAGTTTTTTAAATCCAGTGACTATGACACATTGGAGAGTTGGAGCGATATACTGATACATAGTTTCAATGAAAACTATTGGATGTATATTATCACCGTTATCACAATGGCTATTATGTACTATATGCCAAAAATTACAAAAGTTATTCCCTCTGGTTTAGCAGCCATTGTATTTCTTACAATTATAGTTTATTTTGGAAATCTTGACACCAAAACTGTTTCAGACTTAGCAGATATAGAGGGAGCTTTTCCAACATTTGTTATGCCTGAACTTTCACTTCTCTCATGGGAGAGTTTAAAAATAATCCTTCCATATGCTATTTTAGTCGCACTTGTAGGGCTTATAGAGTCACTTTTAACACTTTCGGTTTTAGATGAGATGAGTGGCACTAGAGGTAATGGAAACAAAGAGTGTATCGCTTTAGGATGCGGAAATGCTACAAGTGGATTTTTTGGTGGCATGGCTGGGTGTGCTATGATTGGGCAGAGTATCATAAACTTTACATCTGGTGGACTTGGTCGAATCTCCTCTTTTACTGCCTCTGTGCTTTTAATTTTGTTTGTAGTAAGTTTGAGTGATCTTATAGGAGTCATTCCTATTGCTGTGCTTATAGGTATCATGTTTATGGTGAGTATCGGTACTTTTGAGTTTTCTAGTGTTAATCGTATAAAATATATGCCAAAAGCAGATGCATTTGTTTTGGTTCTTGTAACTATCATCACCGTACTTTTTGACTTAGCAATTGCTGTTATTTCTGGGATTATTATATCTGCATTGGTTTTTGCATGGCAACATGCTAAAATACGATCAAGGGGAATTATGCAAGATAATGGAACAAAAGTTTATGAGATAAATGGTCCTCTTTTCTTTGGTTCGGTTACATCTTTTAATGAACAGTTTGATGTTGAGAATGACCCTAAAAAAGTTATTTTGGACTTTAAAGGTACAAGAGTTATGGATATATCAGGAGTAGAAGCGATAGATGCTATCACAAAGAAATACAAAGATAGCGGTAAAACACTAACTATCAGACACATAAGTAAAGATTGTAAAAATCTTCTAAAAGAGGCTGGACCTTTTTGCACCTTTAGTGAAGATGACCCAACATATAAAGTTGCAGCAAATATTTAAGTTAAAAGGAAAATAATGACAAGTATAGATGATACACGAAAAGAGATGCAAAAGTATGAGAAAATAAGAAATGATTTTTATGATTTTTTAGATGCAAATATCAAAAAAAGTGAAAATGGACAATTTGATTTTTCTTCTTCACAAACACTAGATGCACAAGAGGTTTATGCAAACTTTTTTAAGCTTGATTATCAAGCTAGAAAAATAAGAGGCTTACTATTTGAAGCAAGAGATATGAAGTGAGAATGTGTCTTTTATAGAGATAAACAAAAAGAACTATTTTCACAATTTAAAAGTTTTAAGCCATCATCTTGGTTCATGTGAAAAATTATCTGTTGTTTTAAAAGATAATGCTTACGGACATGGGCTTTTAGAGATGGCTAAACTCTCTTGTGAGTTTGGTATAAAAAGAGCAATTGTTAGAAATGTTGATGAAGCAAAAGAGATAGACTCTTATTTTGAACATATCATTATTCTTTCACCCAAAAAGCAGACAAAACCAAATCAAAAATTTTCATTTGTCATAAATAACCTTTCAGATATTTCTAGCATGGATGCAAATTGTAGTGTTCACTTAAAAATAGATACTGGGATGCATAGAAATGGCATAGATATTTGTGATATTGAAAAAGCATATGAAGAAATTAAAGAAAAGAATTTGATTTTAGATGGAGTAATGACTCATTTTCGCTCAGCAGATGAACTCTCATCTGAACTATTTTGGCAGATGAAAATCTGGAAAAGTGTAAAGAAAAAAGTTTTAGAACTAACAGATAAATACGGCTTTAATATGCCTTGTTTTCATAGTGCCAACAGTGCAACAGTATTTAGAATAAAATCTTACGACGATAACTTTGCAAGATGTGGAATTGCGACTTACGGTTACATGCAAATGCCAAAGTGTTTTAAAGTAGCAGATTTAAAACCTGTCCTCTCTTTATGGGCTGAGAAAATCGCCACAAGAGTTTTACAAAAAGGTCAAAGAATCGGATATGGTGGAGAATTTGAAGTACAAAAAAAGATGATTGTTTCAACTTATGATATCGGCTATGCTGATGGTTTTTTCAGACATGATGGTAAAAGTAAACTACAAACAAGTTATAAAAAAGAGTTTCTAGGAAGAGTCTCAATGGATTTATGCGAAATAGAATCAGATAAACAAAAGATATCTCTTTTTAACAATGCTACTTACATCGCAAAACATTTTAACACTATCTCTTATGATGTTTTAACAAGATTATCCCCAAAAATTTCAAGGATTGTGATATAAATGTACTATTACGACTACAAAGAGTTTGTCCAAGATATTGAAAATCTGTATCAACAGACAAAAAGTTATGAACCTGATATCATCTTAGCAATCGCTAGAGGAGGAGTAACACTCGGTCACTTTTTAGCGGAAAAGTATAAGCTAAGAGAACTTTTGACCCTAAATTCAGTGCATTACGATAATACACAAAAATTAGATAATGTATCACTTTTTAACATCCCAAACCTATCTAAGTATAAAAAAGTTCTTATTGTTGACGATATAGTTGATAGCGGTGAAAGCTTGAGAGAAATCGTAAAAGTTTTAAAAAAGAGATTCCCACAAACAGTTTTTAAAACTGGAGTTATATTTTATAAAGAAAATGATATTTTTACTCCTGACTTTAAAATAAAAGAGGCTAAAGAGTGGATTGAGTTTTTTTGGTCGAATCCTTAAGATTTTTAATAAATTAAATATATTTAATAAAAACTAAAACTTTTCTTAGCTAAACTATAAAAAATTAAAAAAAATTTAGGGTTTTAAGTGAAAATTGATATTTTTCAAATAGATGCATTTGCAGATAAAATGTTTAGTGGAAGTACCTCTGCTGTTTGCCCATTAAAAGATTGGATAGATGAATCGTTGATGCAAAACATAGCTTTTCAAATCAATCTTAGTAAAACAGCCTTTATTGTAAAAAAAGAGTCCTCACTGTATGAAATCAGATGGTTTACACCAGAAAATGAGATAACACTCTATGAACATGCAGCAGTTGCAAGTGCATATGTTATCTTTAACTATTTAGATACCAAACAAAAAAATATCACTTTAAGATCCCTCGGCAACGATATAGAGATTTCAAAAGAAGGTGACTATATCTCTTCAAGTTTTAATAGCAATATGCCAACTTTATATACTCAAAGTAATCCTATTTTTAGTTTAGCTATGGGAATTGATCCCTTAAAAATACTCAAGGATAAAGACTATATACTTATCTTTGAAAATGAAGAGACTATTAAAAAATTAAAACCAAAAATTGAAGTTTTAAGAAGCTTAGATTTAAGAGGGATTTGCATAGCAGCAAGAGGAGATAATAATGATTTTGTCTTTAGGTATTTTGCTCCAAAGCTTGGAGTTGATGAAGATTTGATTATAAATTCACTCTGTTCACAATTAGCACCCTACTGGTCAAAAGTTTTAAATAAAAATGAGTTAAAAGCTGTTCAAATATCAAATAGAAGAAGTGAAATTATTTGTAATGTAGCCGATGGCAAAGTAATAATAAAAGCAAAAGCCACACTTTTTATGAAAGGTGAAATCATCATTGAAGAGAGAGTAAAACCAAGAGATAAAGAGAATTCTAAAAGTAAATTAGCAATAGCAGTTTAATCAAATAGCGACGATTTATCTTTTGGCGTTAGTCTAAAGTGTTCATAACTCTTATTTGTAGCTATACGTCCACGAGCGGTTTTTTCAATATACCCATTTGCAATCAAATAAGGCTCAACCACATCTTCAATTGTTCCCTCATCTTCACTAAGAGTTGCAGCAATCGTACCAAGTCCCATCGGTCGCCCTTTGGCTTGTATCAAAAGTTCCAAAAACCGTTTATCTAATTCATCAAAACCCTCTACATCAACACCAAGTTCATCAAGTGCATATTTTGCCCTCTCAAGTACAATCTTTGGTTCATTTTCAACCTCTGCATAATCTCTTATTCGTTTCAAAAGTCTTAATGCAATTCTAGGGGTCCCTCTACTTCGTCTCGATGTTTCAAAAGAAGCTTCTTCACCTGATATGCAGTTTAATTTTACTGAAGCTCTTTTTATAATTTCTGCTAACTCATCACAAGAGTAAAAATTCAAACGAAAATGCATCCCAAACCTATCTCTAAGAGGAGAGCTTATCATACCAGCTCTTGTAGTAGCACCAATAAGAGTAAAACGAGGCAAATCAAGCTTTATAGTTTGAGCAGCAGGACCGCTTCCTATGATGATATCAAGACGAAAATCTTCCATAGCAGGATAGAGTATCTCTTCAATCGCAGGTGAAAGTCTATGTATCTCATCGATAAAAAGAATATCACCTTCATCCAAGTTTGTTAAAATTGCAGCCAAATCGCCACTCTTTTCTATCATCGGTGCAGCTGTTGTTTTGATATTTGTATTCATTTCGGTTGATATCAAATTTGCTAAAGTTGTTTTTCCAAGCCCTGGAGGTCCAAAAAATAGAACATGATCTAAACTCTCATCTCTTTTTTTCGCAGCTTCTATAAAAACTCTAAGATTTTTTTTTATCTGTTTTTGTCCAATATACTCATCCCAACAAGAAGGACGAAGTGTAATCTCATCTTGTTCTTCATCAAATGAAATCTTTTCTACCTCAACAATTCTCTCCATCAGTAAGTAAACTCACTACTTGGAAATTTTTTGTTCTTTACCTCATCCACATAAACTCCAAGTGCATCTCGTATAAGTTTTCCTCCATCAAGGTACTGTTTAACAAACTTAGGTTTAAAATCCTCAAAAAATCCAAACATATCACTCCAAACTAACACTTGACCATCTACATCAATCCCAGCACCAATACCAATAGTAGGGATAGATACCGCTTCAGTTATAGCTTTTGCAGCTTCACATTTTACACCCTCCACTACTATTGCAAATGCTCCAGCTTTCTCTATCGCTTTTGCATCTTGGACAAGTTTTTGGATATTTTTTTCATCTTTTCCTTTGACTTTATAACCACCTTCACTTCTTACAAATTGAGGCATTAAACCTATATGACCCATAACCGCGATAGAGTTTTTTGTCAAAGTTTTTATAATCTTTGCCCGCTCTTTTCCGCCCTCAATCTTTACAGCCTGAGCATCAGTTTCACGATAAATTCTAGTAGCATTTTTCAAAGCTCTATCTTTAGTTGTATATGAACCAAATGGCATATCAAACACAATCAAAGGAGTATCTGCTCCGTTGCAAACGGCTCTTGTATGGTAAATCATAAGCTCCATGTTTGCAGAAAGTGTATCTTGTTTTCCACTAAAACTCATATTTAGTGAATCCCCTACTAAAATTATCTCAACACTATCATTAAAAAGTTTTGAAAAAAGTGTATCGTATGCTGTTACCATTGTGATAGGCTCAACAGACTTCATCCCTCTTATAGTGCTAACTGTTACCTTTTTTTTAGTTTTTTGCGTATGTATACTCATCATCTCCCCCGATATGAAACTAGAGCAATTTTACCTAAAATTTGATATAATTGCAATTTTAGGAGCATTTAATTTGAAAAAACTTGTCGCATATATCACAACTGGCTATCCTGATATCGACTTTACAGAAGATGTTGCCCTTGCACTAAAAGAGGCGGGAGTCGATACGCTAGAACTTGGTATCCCTTTTTCAGACCCAGTGGCTGATGGTCCGATAATAGAAGAAGCAAATCTAAAATCACTCCAAGGTGGATTTACAATGGCTCAACTTTTGGAAGTTTCAGCAAAAATCGCCCCCGAAATTGACACACTATGGATGGGATACTTTAACCCCTTTTACAAAAGAGGGATAGAGACAATTTTACAAGAAGCAAAAGATATAGGGATAAGTGGCTTCATAATCCCAGATCTTCCATTTGAAGAGAGTTTAAAATACAAAGAGAAGTTTTCAGAAAACTCCCTTGCTCTCATAGACTTTGTAGCGCCAACAGACTCTCTTTCAAGAGTAGAAAAAATCCTTCAAAATTCTCAAAAGTTTGTCTATCTTGTAGCATATGCAGGCATAACAGGAAGCGGTAAAGAGGAGAATTTATCTCGCATTATAGCTGATATAAGAAATACAACCGACACCGATATATATATTGGATTTGGAGTAAATGCAAAAACTGCAAAAAACAAAGCTAAAGATGTAGATGGAGTAATAGTAGGCAGTGCCTTTGTTTCTATCATGTTAGATGATAGTCTTGCATTTGACGAAAAGATAAAAAAGATACAAGAAGAAGCAAAAATCATAAAAGAGGAGATAAACTCCTAAATTTTTTTAACTTAATCATAGAACTTGACGATATATCATTATAGATTTTATAAAAAGGATGATATATGGAAAAGAAAAAATATAGGTTAATAACAAGAAGTGATATGGACGGTTTGGTCTGTGCTGTACTTTTAAAACATCTTGATATGATTGATGATGTTAAGTTTGTGCATCCTAAAGATATGCAAGATGGGATTATAGAAGTTACTGAAAACGACATCACTACAAATCTCCCATATGTTGATGGAGTTGCGATTGCATTTGATCATCACTTGAGTGAAACTGTTAGAAACAAAGAGATAAAGAAAAATCATATAATTTTACCAGATGCTCCTTCTGCTGCTGAAGTTGTTTATCAATATTATGGTGGTGAGTCTAAGTTTCCAAAGATATTTATACCAATGATGGAAGCTGCAAACAAAGCAGATGCTGCAAAGTTTTCAAGAGAAAATATCCTTAATCCAAAAGGGTGGGACTTACTAAGCTTTTTGATGGATTCAAGAACTGGTCTTGGTAGATTTAGAGATTTTAGAATCTCAAACTATGCTCTTATGATGAACTTGATAGATGCATGTAAAGACCACACTATAAATGAAATCATGGAGCTTGAAGATGTAAAAGAGAGAGTAGAGTTATATCACAAATATGAAGAAGATTTTATCTATCAACTCAAAAAGTGTTCAACAATTTATGATAATGTTGTTGTACTAGATTTAAGAGATGAGGAGATAATTTATCCTGGAAATAGATTTATGCTTTACACTCTCTACCCGCAAACAAATATATCTATACACCAAATATGGGGATTTAAAAAACAAAACACAGTTTTTGCAGTTGGAAAGTCAATCATAAACAGATCCTCAAAAGCAAACATAGGCGACTTGATGCTAAATTACAACGGTGGTGGACATATGGCCGCAGGTACTTGCCAAGTACCTCATGACAGTGCACAAGCTGTTCTTGATGATATTATTGAGTCTTTAAAAGATAAAGAAACTTGTCCAGCTTGACAAATGGCATAATATGTGCTATATTCTAAGCAATGGGACAGACTTGGCTTTCGACAGGAGTAGGTTGGTCTTGATTGCATGTAGTCTTTGAAAGACTTAAAACTATCTCGTTAATTTAAACGCAAACAATACAGATTATAGACCTGCGCACGCATTAGCGGCGTAAGAGCTTAAAGCCGGTCAGTTATGTCAGTCGCTCTTGGTTACTTAGGGTTGGCATAGCTTCATATAAAACAAAAGTAACTTTAACATCGTGTCCGCCCGAGCATGTTGTCGAGAATTAGGGCTTAGGTAAAGTTAGCTGGTGGGCGATGGGTTTTTACTTTACTAAAATTTCCCACATCGCCGCTAAGCATGTAGATATCATTATGAAACCTATTTTTGGACAGGGGTTCGATCCCCCTCTGTTCCACCAAACTACAACAACTTACTGAAACAAATTCCTAAACTTTAGGGCTTTATAGCCGATTTACACTATAAGTTAATCTAATCAAATTCAATACTCTCCAAGAATTTAAGGGATACTTTTAGGGGCATTTGTTTTAATTTCAAAATATCCCTAAAGGAAAAGAAGAAATGGCTAGAACTACTATACCACTAAGTCATATCTGTTTTTAAGTAACTCTTCTTGAAGCCTTGAAGCATAATTATAATCATGCTGTTTTTTTGATTAAAGAGATTGATTATACCCTCTTTTTGTAATTTCCTATAAACTCCTGCATCTAAAGTTTTACCAAGCCAAACTTCATCTGCTAAAATCATACCATTTGAAAGAGGTGATTTAAAAGCAAATAAAGCCCCCTTCAACTTGATGAGGATTGGATATCTACTTTGGCATTAAAGATTGAGGGGGAAACCACGAGAACTGTTTGCAAGAGTTAAAATATTGGCAAGATATTTTGAATAATAATATGTATAGCTGATATCAAGCACCTAAAATGATACTAAATGAAATATAACATATTTATGATTTATGTTATAATATTTTCAAACAAAATCAAGGAAACAAGATGGGTGCTTTGAAAGAAAGATATTTACCTAACTACACCTACAAAATGGTATCAAAAATAGATTTTGACTTTATTTATGAAAGATTTAAAGATTAAAAATTTTATAGGTTTTCCAAAAGATAGCATAAACTTTCTAACCAAAATCAGAAACAACAACACAAAAGAGTGGTTTGAAGCCAATAGAAGCGAATATGAACGACTTATCAAAGAGCCAAGTCTCTTATTTGTTGTAGAGATGGGCGAACATCTACAAGCTCTCGTTCCTACCATCAAAGCAAAACCAAAAGTCAATGGTTCACTTTTTCGCATCTATCGTGATATCAGATTTTCAAAAGATAAAACTCCCATAAAAAGTAAAATAGGCATTATATTTTGGCAAGGTGTGGGAAAACGGATGCAAAGTTCAAGTTTCTATATGCACTTTTCACCTGATGAACTATTTTTTGCGGTGGGAATTCGTGGATTTTCAAAAGAGACTTTAACAGCATATCGTGACTATATCAAAAACGATAAACATAGAGAAAACCTTTTTTGCATCTTAAATTCTATCAAGGCAAAAGGCTATAGTTTACCAATCCCAAAATACAAAAGAGTTCCAAAAGAGTTTGATGAAGACATGAGTCATATAGAATTGACTCTCTATAACTCGATGTATGCCTACAAAGAGACACCACCAAACGATATACTATTTAAAGAAGATTTAGTTGATGAAGCTTTTAAAATCTATGAAGATCTACTTCCTCTTCAACAGTGGATTTATGAAATGACACTGACTATTAAAGTTTGAAGAACTAATGAGCTTCAACATCTGCCTCGACAGGTACATTTACACCAGTCGCATTGTCAAATCCACCCTCTTGGTATGTTTTGTATGCTAAAATTCCAACAACAATTAAAAGAGCGGTGATTATAAACTTTACTGCGTTACTCATGAAAAATCCTTATATTTAATATAAGACGAATTTTATATCAACAAGGCTTTAAATCTTGATGTGTTATAATTTTATTATTATAAATTAAGGAAGTGGTTAAATTGAGTATGTTTACAGACAGTATAACAAATATTGTAAATAGTGGTTATATAAACCAAACTTCTTCACAAAAACAGCTTTCTCAAATCGCAGAGTCTATAAAAAATGGTGCGATTGATACCGTTTCATTTTCAGATGAGTCTAAAAATCTATTTCAAATTTCGCAAATAGACACTATGCTAAATGGGATTTTTGGTATACCAAATGATTTAGATGCAAATCAATTAAAAGAGCTAGAAGATATAAGAGCTTCATTAGATATTTTAAATCCAAGCAATTCATCACAGTTAGAGATAATTGATTTTGAAAAGGTTTATAAAAATTTAAATCTTAGTGATGCAAGCAAAGAACAGATAGAAAATATCACAAATGAATTTGGAGATTATCTAACACAGCGTTCAGTAAGCCAACTTTTTGGAAATGAAAATAGTTTAAACTTGGCATCATTTTCAGATGGGTTTAATACACTCTTAGGAGAAAAACTAACTCCTGAAGAAACAGAAAAGTTAGGCACTCTATCTGTCCAACTAAACCGTTTACTATTTAACAGTGAAGATAATCAAGTATCTTCTTACCTTAATATATTTAACGATTTACTAGGATTAAACGAGCCAAGTGAAGAGGAGCTTTTCAGTGCTTCCTCTCTTCTAACACAAAGAAACACCCTGCTCTCTTCTTCACTAATAAACAGATCTTTTCAATCTACTTACTAGCTTTTGGCCACTCTTCACCTAAAGGCCAAGGTTTTTTTTCACTATTTTGCCCAACATATGAGACTATCTGCTTTGCAAACTCAGCTAAAGAGCTTGTAAAGTCTAAGATTTTCTTATTTGGCTCTGCAAATACAAAGCTATATATAAATTGAATTATAGCAGCAAAACAAACTACTATTGAGACAAGCCTACCTACGATTAAAAACAGTATTGTATATACAAGTCTTGATAATCCTGGTTTTTTAGATTTTTCCATATTTAAATTCCTTTTAGTAAAATACTTTTCATATGATATCGAGTTTTAATTAACATCTATAAATTTAATAGGTCAAAAAGATTAAGCTTAAAATCTTTCCAAGTAAGTATTTTATGTCCTCCATTTTTTTTCATAAAATTTATAGCATCTTTTTCAGTTTCAAATGGAACTAAATCATCACCTTTTGGTCCCATGATATGACCACCATATACATAAAAAGCTTTTTTAGCATCAACAACTTTTGAACTATCATAATCTTGAACTTTAAGTTTTTTTATCGGATTTTTCACGCCATGTAGACCCAAATCATCCCATTTAGCATTTTTATAATAAAAAAGCATCATACATTTAACCGATACAAAATGTAGTTTTTTTTCATTACTAAGCTCTATTTCACTTATCCATCTTGGATTTTCATATGGTTTTAAACTGCACATCAAATCTCTCTCATCTTTATCAGCAACCAAACCATCAGCTTGCAAACTAATCGAAAATAAAATTCCAACTAAAATTATAAAAATTCTCTTCATTACCATCCTTTATAATAGATCTCTTCTTTTAAATAAATTATACCCCAAAACAGAAAAAAATATTCCCAAAGCTATAGGATAAATGATAGAAAAAAGCATAAACAAATTTTTTCCAAAAACATCCAAAATATGATAAGCAGTAGGCCCAATTACAGTAAGTTCTGGATCAAAAAGTGAAATAGCACCAATCCTAAAAGTCTCTAGTGGATTTGCCAAAGCACTAAAGATAATTATTCTCTCATCTACATTACCTTGCATCATAACACCAATCAAAACAATATCAATAAATGCCAATAAAACAATCCAAACAAAAAATGCAACCCCTAAAGCAATATCTTGAGACTTCACAAAAGTAGATATAAAAAAAGCAATTCCTAAAAAAACCGATGACAATGCAAAAAGCATCGCTGTATATAACAGTAACATCTCCCATGGAACAGATGCACCCTTTATCACACCCCAAATCACCCCAATAATCATAGCTACAAACACGGGAAAGAAAACTGTCACAAACCGACCCAAAAGTTTTCCCCAATAATAACTCTTTAATGAAACTGGAAACGAAAGCATATACTCCAATATATGACTCTCTCTATCACCAGAAATTGACCTAACTGTCGTAATCAAGATAAAAATTGGAAGTATCACTATAGTCACTTGAATATAAACTAAAAGTAGACGGCTAAGACCACTAAAACCCATCACAACAGATTGTGTAACACCCGTAAGAAAAAAAAGAGCTATAAGTCCACCAAAAACAATACTATAAACAAAAAACCATTTTGCACGAATAGACTCTTTGATATCTAAACGGGCAACTAACCACAATGTATTCATCCATCTATCCTTTTTGATTCTAAGACGATAGCTCTTTTTGACATCTCATTAAAATCTATAATTTCAACATCTTTTGGCTCGCTTCCCTCTTTATATGCAACAAAACCAAATGCCATCGGTGTAATACTTGTTGTACTCCACTTTGCCTCTTTTGCATTAATCCATTTTCCAGTTTTATAATCAGTTACCCATATAATTGCTTTATCAGCCCACTTTATTTCATTCTCCTTAAGCCAAAGAACCACACAACCTATATCATCAAAATAGTAAGTTTTTCCAGTAATTGGATTAATTATTTGAGCAGCATGATTTCTCTCACTCACAACCATCTTGCATCTTTGACACATATCTCTATCCCAGTGCATCTTGTGAGGATTTAAATCAATCTTTTTCTCACATCCAAAAAAAGAGAGTAAAACAATAAAGACAAGCCATATCTTATAATTTCTCATCACTAACTACCTTCCCTAAATCCATATAAACAACCCGATTAACCAAATGCTCAATTTCATCTAAACGGTGAGTGATAAAAAGTAAGATTTTATCCTCTTTGATAACTTCTAAAAGTTTATAAAAACTCTCTCGTCCTTTTGGGTCAAGATTTGCAGTAGGTTCATCAAATATCAAAATATCACTCTTTTTTGAAACTGCTATTGAGATAAGTAACTTTTGTTTCATCCCTCCTGAGAGTTTGAAAAAAGATTTATTCATCTGTTTTTGGATATCTAATCCCATTTTATCTGCATTATCTATAATTGATTTTTGAGTGCATCCACTACTCTTTGAAACATACTCTATCAACTCTTTACAACTAAGTTTTATCGGTGGTGGCAACTGTGGAATAAAACCAATATTTCGCACTACCTCAACTCTCTCTTTAATTGGATCATATCCATCTACCCTAACTTCTCCACTACCAATATGATAATATCCAAGAATCACTCGAACTAGTGTTGTTTTTCCTGCACCATTTGGTCCCATGATAGCTACTCTATCACCTTTGTTAAAAGTGATACTAACATTATCAAGCGACTTATCTTTAAAAAACTTTTTTGTTACATTTTGTAGTTGTATCACAGAAGATTTCCTAATCTAAAATTATATCCGAGTGCATCAGAGTGGCACACATCAATACATCGTCCGCACATCGTACAATCTCCACTAACAATATGTGCTTTTTTTACACCCTTTTCTTCTCTTACTTTATCGTATCTAGCTTTAGTCAGTTCGAGAACATGCGGTTCTGGACATACTCCGTGACATGCCATGCAGTGGTCACAGTTGTCATTCCACTCAATCTTTGTAGCTCCTACCCATCCAATCATCCCATAAGTTGTCCCAACAGGGCATATATAAGTACACCAAGCCCTTGAAGCGAAAAAAACATCAAAAATAAAAACAATAAATACCCAAATAAGTGCCATACTCCACCCATAGACAATCGCACGACTTAAAATTCCTACGATATTGATACTCTCAAAAACGAGATATCCCATTCCTGCAGCGAGTGCTAAAAAAACTATCCAAAAAAAGTATTTAATTTTGTGGCTATAAACTCTCTTTTTAATGACCCCCAAGCCTACTAATTTATGATGTATCGCCTCTGCAATATCTGCTAATATACTATATGGACAAACCCAACCACAATATGTCCGTCCACCTATAAGTAGATAGAGAACTACAATAGTTGCAGTACCTATAATCAAATTGATACCAAGTTTATACTGTGTTACAAAAACTTCCATAGTTGCAAAAGGATCTATCATGTGAAAACCCAAAAACCTAGATGCACTGAGTGTACCTTCGAGAATTTGAATATCTATAAAAAACGATAGAAAAAAGAGCAGATGAATTGATATAACAGAAAACCATTTCCAAAAACGCCAACTAGGTTTAATCTTTCCTTTGGCATTTTTGATGAAAAATGTACTTTTAAGTGGCATTTCAACCAACTCTTTTCTACCTAAATTATATTTATCTATAAACATGATAATTCCCTATTTTTTAGATGCCTTAGCAAGATTTGCGAACTCTGATATCTCTTTTGCCAAAGAGTCTAACTCTTCATCATTTAAGTTTTGAAGAAGTCCGTACATAATATAATTTTTCTCAACACCCGTTTTAAAATTACTTAATTTTTTGCTAATCTCTTCATATGTTAATCCAATTATCTTTGCTCCTATGCCCCCATTTCCATTAACACCATGACAAGATGCACACTTAGTTCTATAAAGAGTACTTACCTCAAATCCACCTATATTTCCAGCTTTATCTCTTAAGGCTTTTAGCTTATCCTCTTCCTCTTTTATAGTAGGTGTAATATCTTTTGGTTCAATTGCCGTCATAACACCCGAACTTGCACTCTTTTTACCCATCTCTACAAGCATATCTGATTTTCTAAAAATCTCATTGACTTTGCCTATAGCATCCACCTCTTTATCAACTTGATACAGATACCAAAATGTAGCTAATGTTGCTACAAATGCCAATAGTGCTAATATATGTCTTATCATTATTTACCCTTTAGTGCTCTAATTTCTTTATTAAATAGTGCAATTTCATCTGCAATTTTTTTAAGCTCTGCTTCTGTCATATTATTTACCAAATCCCTCATTAATACATTTTTTGTAGGGTCATTTCTATACTTGATAAGTTGTCCATAGATATAATTACCATCTTTTCTAAGAAGTGAAGGTCCAATGATGCCATTTGCATAGTTATCGTGACAAGAGGAACATTTAACTATGAAATTTTTGCTAAGTGCGGTTTTTAGAAGATCGAGCCTCACATATTCATATGGATTATCAAAGGTTGTACCTTTTTCAACAACAGCAATTTTACCATCAATTACTCTATTTTTAACATGTGCTTGTGCATCTATTCTTGTGTGGGTTGTATCCTCCAAATTCTCCTTTTTGGCATCCTCATTATAAGCATAATAAAACCCTTTTTCATCTTTTTCAATTGCCTCTTTAGGAGTTACTTCAACTTGCTCAACTCTTTTTTGACCTTGAGTTATCTTGATTTGTGTAATATCAGCCTCTTTCAAATCAACTGTAGGCTCATCTGGTTTATCACCACAACCAATCAATAAACCTGTAATTACAATCATATAAATATATTTTTTCACTTCCTACCCTTTCTCATAATAATCACTATATTTTAGCCTTGGCTTGATAGCCAATACAGATGCGGGACACACTTCCACACAAACCCCGCACCCAACACAAGCTTCTAAAATTTTAGGCTTTTTGCCACCACTTTTTTCATCAGCTACCATAATAATCGCTTCATTTGAATTTGGCAAAGGACACATATCTGCACAAAGAGTACAAGCTTTTCCTTCAAAAGTATCTAATTTTTTAAGAACTTCCTCTTCAAGTTCTCTTTTATCAGATTTATTTGGAAACTCCTCCAATTTATGGTGTTTAAGTTCACTCTTTGTTAGCGTTTTGGTATTGTCATATACACGATTTATCATCTTTTTTGTTACAGTTTTATTTTCTAATGCGATGCAAGAGTTAATTTTAGGAGTAATTGCAATCCCCATCTCTAATTTTTTAATATCTTCAACATGATGATCAAGTGCACCACTAGGACAAGCAAGTACACATGGAAGAAGTGGACATAGATAACATCCTCTTCTTAATGCATCTATAAATGGTGTTCCTACTCCAGCTCCTTCATCCACATCTGCCAATATAATAGAGTCATATGGACACACTTGCAGGCATTGACCACACTTGACACAAAGTGCTAAAAAATTCTCTTCATCCACAGCAGCTGGAGGACGCAAAAGAGCTCTATTGTCTGCACCAAGATAAACAGTACCACCAATTCCCGTTGCAACAACAGCACCCAATATCCCAAGTGCTGAAAGTTGTTTTATAAAATCTCTTCTCTCACCTATCTCTTCTCTCATCGTTTCATCCTTGGATTTTGGTCACTCAACAAAAGTACTGGTTGTGAAAATGGTGCCAATTTTGCTAAAAAATCTATAATAGCTATTACAGGAGAACCATAGAAAAATTTCACATTAGGATTGTAAAGCCACATCTTATCTGCATAGGCAAAACTATGGTAGGGAGTATCTCCAAAGCCATCTTTATCTCTATCAAACCCCTGATAGTCATCCCAATAGTTTTCATCCCAACTATTTTTAGATATTTGAGTTTTTTTTGAGTCATTGACTACATTTTCCATATTGCCTACAAAATTATTTTTCTTGATATCATTATGGACGCTAAGTGCGTGAAAATGCATTCCCGTAGCATTATAAAGTATATTGTTCTCTTCTATGATATTTCTCATATCAGGCTCAAAGGGCGACCAGTCGATATAAAACCCCTTTGCACAATAAATCACCGTATTATCCTTTACAATAAAGTTAGAAACCTCTTTAAGCCCAATTCCCATGCCTGTAGCTCCTAGTGAATTTTTTATGACATTACCAGTAGCAATCGTATCACGAGAGTACATAAAAAATATCCCCACAGAGTTGTGTTCAAAAGTATTATTTTTAACTATATTTGCACCTGTATACATAAAATGCAAAGAGTATCTACCATACTCTGCAAAATTCTCTTCAATCAAATTACCATGACTATACCAAATTACCATATCACGAGAGTAGCTAAGATGATTTTTTTTGATTATATTATCATTGCTATACCAAACTCTAATTCCATCACCTCGAAGACCTAAATCAAAATCTTTAGATTTTATTTTATTTCCTATAATTTTAGAATTTGAGACATTTTGAAGGTCTATTCCAAAAAGAGAATCATCAATATCACAATCTATAATCTCAATATATTTTGACTCAATAACTCTAATCGCTGAATCCAAACTATAGTGCATCTCGCCACTATGTCTAATGGTGAGATTTTTAAGTGTTACAAAAGAGCTTGAGATTTTTATGACAGTCCCCTCTCCATCACCATAAATCGTAGAACCATCAGGATGACCTATAATCGTTAATGGCTTTTTTATCTCAATATTGCCTTTATAAAGACCTTTGGGAAGATTGATAATCGAATTTTCTTCCGCTTTATCAATAACATCTTGCAAACTATTAGCACTACCTAAAGCAAAACATAGTGCTAATATGATAAAAAGTCGCATGTTTTAGTACTGAGCTTTAAGTGCTTTTGACCTTGATATAATCGCCAAAAGTGAAAGAAGACTAATCGCCAGTAGTAACCAAAACCCAAGTCCAGGATAAGAGTGTGTAACAAATTGTGCCACCTTTCCATCTCCAAAAACAGTCGGCATAAATGGTTTGATTTTAAATGCACCATAATCATGCATATTGTGTCCAAACCAATAGAGCCAATAAGAGTAAAGCCCTATAAATATAAGTGGCAAAAAGGCAGGTATAAGCATAAAAAGTGAAAAAATCTTTTTATTGTAAATAATAAACAAGAACATTAAAAATGCTGTAAAAACCAAAGCATAAGGAGCTAACAATCTTTCATATGGACCACCTCTCTCCATCGGATCCATACCTATGTAGTGGTTGATTGTATTCATCTCATGAACTTCTCCACTAAATCCATCAAAATGAAAAAACACAGGAATTCCTTCAGGAAATGCCTCTTTTGGATAGTTTGGAGCTTCAAGAGAAACTGACCAAATAGGAGCAGATGCTACACCAATTTCAGCAGTCTCATCTATCATCTTTTGTAAATCTCCCTTTGCCTCTTTAGGCATAGAGTGACTAAAATACCTATCTTGATTGTAAAAATTCCACATCGAAAATGTTATAGGTGAAAGCGTATCTTCTTTACCTTGAGCAATTTTATCCACCGCCCCGTGAAAACCAACTGTTGGTACTACAAAACCGTATAAAAATATCCCCAAAGCCAAAATGGCAAAAATCTTTGATTTTATCATAGATGAATTCATATCCCATCCCCTAAAAAATTTATCTAATATCATCTGACTATGTCAAATCAGATCAAATAATTTTAAATTAATCTAAAGGGAGAAATAACCCCTTTAGATAAGCGTTTTAAAACAAATTGGCGTTTTCGTCAATCCACTTCATATACTCGATAATATCTTTAACCTCTTGGTCACTCATACTTTGATTAGGCATTTTAAGATTAAAGTGATCAATCATAGCCTTAACATATGGGTCATCATACATTTTTTCAGGATGCTTGATAAACTTAGAAACCCAATCTTCACCATTTTCATGCCTACTTAAAACACCAGTCAAATCAGGACCAGAACTAACTTTTCCGATAACATGACAACCTGAACATCCACCTTCGTTGAAAGCTCTTTCTCCTGCAATTGCAGCAGAACTCTGTTTGGTTGCAAGTTTTCTAACAAGCATATCTTTAGCTCTAATTCCAGCATCTGCGGTTTTTACCATATACTGCCAAATCATACCCTCATAAAGAATAGCTTTATCCATATCACCTGCTGCTACAGCATCGTCGGAGAGCTTTTTCTGTGCAGGAATTTTCCCATATTGATCAAGTGCATCTGTTACAAGTGCAGCAACTGCTGGATAATCACCAAATTTGTTATCTTTTAAGAATTTTACAACACTCTGAATAACATCATCAGTGGCTTTATTTACACCAACTGTTTTATCATATTCTTGTTTGAGTTGCTCTGGTGACATTGTTTTCATTTTAAGTTTTTTAGCACTTGTATACTTTTTGTCTGGATCTTTGACCATCATATAACCCATCATCTCAAGATGAAGTGCTGAACAAAATTCCGTACAATAGTATGGAAATACACCCTCAAGATCTGCTACAAATTTAACAGTTGCAGTCTCACCTGGTTCTAGTGAAGCATGAATGCCGTGTTGGCTTACTGTAAATCCATGTGTCTCATCCTCTGCACGCTCAAGATTTGTCATGTGAATTGTTACTGTATCACCCTTATTCACCGTAAATCTTTCAGGATTGATATGGCTTCTTACAAATGTTGCATAAACCGTCACATTTTTACCATCTCGCTCAATTCTCTCTTCACCCGCAAGTGTTTTACCTGGATGAATTTTACCAGTTTTTGAATCCGTACCCATCTTATATCTTACAGCTGGATGCAATTTACTAGCTCTTATAGAGACAGCTTGATGTGGCTCACCCAAAGGAAGAGGCATATCATAAAGAAGTTGCATCTTTTTACCCTTGATATCAATCAACTGATGATTTTGAGGATGCAAAGGTCCTACATTGGTAAATCTATCAATTGCAAGCTTATTAAGAGCAATCACAAAGTCCCCTTGAGGATCTGCTGATTTTCCTTCCATACCAGCAAGATGACCAATGTTATAATGAACATTGACTTTATCAAGCACTTTTAAGTCTTTATAATTCCACTTAACTACTTGAGAATCAACATATAAAGATGTATATATCTCTCCATCAACTGGCGAGTATTGATTATGTAATGGCCCAAGCCCTAGCTCTACCTGACCGTGCAGTGCTTTTTTCATATCCAAAATTGGTATACCGTAAGGATCTTTTCCCGCATAATCTTTGTCTTTGATTAACTTTTGAATCTTTTCCCAACTATAAACTGAAGCGTGAGTATCGAGTTTTCCACAAACGGTGATATATTTACCATCTGGAGAAACATCAACACCATGTGGAGACTTTGGCTCAGGAATCAAAAATAGTGCGTTATTCGCAACTGCAACACTCATAGGAATTACTCTATGATCATTAATGATTTTTACATTTTTTGGATCTTCTGCTAATTTTGCCAATATTTTCCAATTGTAAACATGCAAAAAATCTGTATCAAATCTACTCATACCAGCTTCAAAAGGAGGAAGCCCCTTCTCTATCCCACCTGTGTACATCTCAGCATTAAACGAGTTAGTAAACCCCCAGCCATCACTTGCACCTTTACCTGCATCGGTAATATCTTGCATATATGGAGGCATCTCAAGAGTAAAAGAGTTTTTTTCCTCAATTCTTCCTGTATCTTTATTAAATTTCCAAAAAGTCACACCACCACGATAACTCTCTTTATACTCCTCTATTGGATGATAATTATTATCAAGTGGAGCTGCATATTGTGCGGCTTCTAAAATATAGTCGGTATTTGGAGTTACAAAGGCTCCACCGTGTTCTGATTTAAAAACTGGATTTACAACTATCTGCTTTGTTTCAAAATCATGCAAATCGATAACTGCGATTCTTGGATTCGCTTTATCATTGATAAAAAGCCATTTTCCATCATACTTTCCATCTACTTCAGAGAGTGCTGGGTGATGAGTATCTCCCCAATTTATCTCTTTTCCTCTGATATTTCCTTGTCTAAGAACTTTTTTAGAATCCTCATCATATCCATATCCCTGCCAAGGTTCAGGTGTAAAAACTGCAATGTACTTGATAATCCGCATAGATGGAACACCATACACAATAACCTGCCCTGATTGACCACCAGAACTAAACACAACATACTTGTCATGCATACCAGTTGGCGTATAGGTTTTAGCTGCTGCTAAAAGATCTATCTCACTCAAGCCCCGCTCTTTCATCACCTTTTCAAGTGCTGAATCAGCTAAAGCAACAGATGCACTCACTGTAATACCCAAGGCAACCGCTACTAGCTTACTTGCTAACGACTTCATAAAAGCCTCCTTATAAAAATAATATCCTGCACTTATAATTATAGTTAAAAATTGAATATATGTAATTGACATAGGTCAATATTGTCACAAAATGATAATGCTTATCAGTTTCGCTGTTATTTAAGTAAACTTTTGTTAAATTGCATAATTGATAATGAATATCAAAACAAAAAAGGAAAAAATAATGATAAATAAAAACTTAGCACTTATACTCTCTTCTGCTTTGGTAACAACTTCACTAACAGCTCAAACAGATATAGAAAAACTACAAACTGAGATAGACTTACTCAAAACACAATCAGATATATTAGCTGAAGAGCTACTCGATATATCAACTGGTTCATTTACAAAAGTCGATGATTCAAAAGCACACAATGGCTTAGGCGCTGCTGCTTCTAAGGTTTATTATAGCCAGTCACCTCTCTCTATCGGTGGTTATGGCGAAATGTTTTGGGCAAAGACTGAAGGTAGCCGTTCTTTTGTTGATGTTTATAGATTTATCCCCTATTTTGGATATAAATTTTCTGATACAGTGATTTTGAACACGGAAATAGAGTTTGAACACGGAGGCTCACAGAGTGTAAAATTAGATGGTAATAGCGAGAGTGCCGTATCAGGAAAAATACTTATAGAGTTTATGTATCTTGATTTTTTACTACACAAATCAGCAAATATCAGAGTAGGAAATCTCTTAGTTCCTATGGGTATCACAAACCTACGACATGAGCCTACACTTTTTCCAACCGTACAAAGACCAACAATCGAAAAATTATTAATCCCTAGCACTTGGCATGAAAATGGAGTGCTTGTATATGGCGATATAGCAGATACTGGGATTGAATATACAACGGGTATCATAAATGCACTAAATATAAACAACACCAGCACTAAAGGCGGTAAAGAAAAATGGATAAGAGATGGTCGCCTAGGTTCAGCAAATAAAGCACCATTTAAACCAGCATTTGTTGGCAGGCTTGATTATAGAGGAATCAATGGCTTACTCACTGGAGGCTCTTTGTATGTAGGAGATGGCTCAAATCAAAAAGATGATATTGCAGGAACGACTATGACTATATTTGAAGTTCATGCTGTTTATAACTATCAAGGTTTGAGTTTAAAAGGACTCTATACTATATCAATGCTAGATGGAGCTGAAAAATATGCTGAAGATGCGAGTGAAAAAGCAAGTGGATATTATGTTACTGCATCTTATGATGTGGGTACTTTGATAGGTAGTGATTTTAAGACATTGATTTTTGCCCAATATGAAAACTACAACACCAGAGAAAAGTTAGCAAATGGAGGAAGTAAAGAAGCTACAAATATAATAAACTTTGGAGCTAACTTTTTCCCAACTGACCAAACAGTATTAAAAGCAGATTATCAGATAAAAGATGATAAAAATAAAAGCGATAAAGTAAACACAGCATCTTTGTCTCTTGGATTTCTTTTTTAAGGCATATACATGAAGTGGATACTCCTATTAATTTTAACCTTAACAACAATTTGGGCAAAACCCGATGTGATATCAATTATCAAAGAAAATTATGCATCTGATGTGAATATAAAAAGAGATAAAATTATCCTCTCAAAAGAGGAACTATCTTCTATAAAAAAGATGGCAAAACTTCCTGTAAAATCTAAACTTTACAGATACTATCAAGTAACAAAAGAAGATAAAATAGTAGGTTTTGCAATCTTAATCAGCCAAAAAGTGAGAACCAAAAAAGCTACAGTTTTATACTTCATAGAAGATGGAAAAATGAAATTTATAGAGATTTTAGCATTTTTAGAACCAAAAGAGTATATCCCAAAAGATATCTGGATGGGACAGTTTGACGATAAAAATATCTCTAATAGTTTTTCTATTGGAAAAGATATACCTACAATTAGCGGAGCAACACTTTCAGCCAAAAGCTTAACAGATGGTGCAAGATTGGCAATCGCTCTCTACAACACAAAGTTAAAATGAAATTTTTAGCAACAAGAGAGCTTAAAAACAATAAGTTTTTAAGCTCTCTCTTATATGGTCTCTTGCTATTTATTATACTTTTTCTAGTTTTGGATTTAGTGCTTCATCACCTGCAAATTGGTCTAACATTTTCAAAAGCTATTTCTACAATTTTGGGAGATGAAGAGTCATTTATAGAACCGATACTGATAGAATCTCTTCTTTTGACAATTCATATAAATCTATTTTTTTCAATGCTACTTCTTCTCATACTAACTTCCATCTGCGTAAGAGTATCTGAAGATAAACAGTTACCTAGATTTATCTTTCACGGGCTATTTTTAACCGCACTTTTGGCTCCTATTTTTTTAATTGCCGGCTATTTTATAGGTGAGTTTGCTGTGATAGCTTGGGTTGTATTGTTTATAATTTGGCACTTAATGGCTCTTATACTTAGCTTTAAAACTCTCTACTTGATCTATAAACTATGATACAAAGTAGCAGACTCTACACCATAACTATCAAATATACTTTGGTCTTTGCATCTTTACTACTTGCAAGTGGCTTGTGGCTTTTTATTCTTCAAGGAAGCTTTAGAGAAGCTGCACTTACTAAAAGTTTAGAAGGAGTCTTAGAGGTTGCAGTACCTCATCTATTTGCAATTTCAGTTTTAGCTTTTGTCTTAAGTCACTTTTTACTTTTTGTAGAGAGTATTGACAAAAAAAAGGTTTTAAAGTTTATAGTGATGCTTTATCTTACTATACTATTAGAAAATGTTAGCCACTATTTCATCTCTTTGGAATTTCAAATATTTGTATGGATACATCTTTTGGCTCTTTTTGCGATGGTTTTAGGATTTGCTTGGTTAATTTATACTATTGCAAGGAAAGGGTAATAACCAACCCATCCAAATTCCCATAAATTATATTTTTATTTGACTTCACCAAAATAAATCCAATCTCAGGATGCTTTGTCAAAAGTTTCAATGCATCTAGTTCATCCATTGTGCCGATGGCAGTTGCAAAACCATCTATCAATGTATTGTTTGCCAAGGTTATAAGTGTGACTGAAATAAAATCTTGGCTCTGCTTTTTAGTTTTAGGGTTTATAAGATGATGATGTGATCTATCTTTAACAAAACGACGATATGTGCCACTTGTGGATATAGAAGTATCTGGATGCAAGGTTTGTAATTTCATTATAGGTTTATCTCCAAATGGAGAATCGATAAAAACAGTAGAAGGGTTTATGCATCTGATATCACCACTTAGTGCGATTTTGCCTATATTTATGCCTTTTGATTTAAAATACTCCGCCACTTTATCAACGGCATAACCTTTCCCTATGCCTCCTAAATCGATTGTGATATTTGGCTCTAATGTGATATTTTTTTCATCTACTGAAATACCATCTATATCAAGATAAGCATCTCTTCTCTCTCTATCTAAAGGAACTCTCTCTTCTTCCCCAAAATGATAAAGCTCCCTTGTTAAAGAGCCAATCGTGATATCAAAATATCCGTCTGTCTGTTCGTATAGTGATAAACTACTTTTTATTGCATCTAAAAGATAATCGTCATACTCCACTTGTTTGGTTTTGTTTAACTTATAAACTTTTGCATTTTGGTTGTAGCTAGAGAGGGACATCTCTATATCTCTTATAAGATTAAATCCATCTATAATTTCATCTGACTCTCTAGATGCAAGAGTGAGAGTAACATATGTACCCATCAAGAGTTGTGTTCGTGAGACTACATTTTCAGATGCATTCAAGGTACAAAGCAGGAATACTCCTATAAGAAAATTATTTAATCTTATATCTAAAGCCTACATAAAACGCTCTAGCACTTGTCGCATAACCCGTAATCTCTTCATATTTTTCATCAAAAACATTATCAATCTTTCCATAGATTCCAAGTTGTTTACTTATATCATAGTTGGCTATCAAATCCACAACGGTATAACTATCCAACTTTATAATATTTCTACTCTTTTTATCATCTCTCTCTCCAACATACTGAATCAAAGTACCAATATGAGTATTTAAAAGCCCATAATAATCCAATGAAAGATTTACGCTATTTTTTGGTCGTCTTAGAAGTTTATCTCCATCGTTGTCTTCTGCCTTTAGGTAAGTATAATTTATGCTGTAAATTAACTCTATGTCTTCCATATCTCCTTGATAAGAAGCTTCCACTCCACTTAAGTTACTCTTTCCATCAATATTATAAAATTTTCCCTCAAATGTTCTTGGATTTTCTATGACATACTCCATCAAGTTTTTAACTTCATTATCAAAATAGGTAACTTCAAAACCTTTATAATTTAGTGTTATGTCATACCCTTTTGTCTCCTCAGGATTTAAATCTTCATTTCCAACATGGCTATAAAGCTGATAAAGTGTAGGAATATTATATGCAGTTGCATAGTTTACAGAAGCCCAAAAACCTTCAATCTTTTCATGAAAATGTTTTAATCCTAACTTATAAGTAAACTTATTGTCAAAGTGTTCAAACTTATCATATCTTATAGATTGACTAAATATTGTTGTCCCCGACCTAAACCCTGGAGTCTTATTTGAGTTAGATATAAATATACCCTCATTTTTATAATCTTTTTTAGCTTTATTTGTCAATTTAAACTTTTTATGGTCAATTCCAGCACTTAATTGAGAATCCTTCATATACTCAACTCTACTATTTAATCCTATCTCATCTACATATCCACTATAATCTCTTTTTGGGTTATTGTTATAATATCTCTCAAAATTTGAGCGGTTTGCATAAATCTTTGTCTGATTTTCACCCTCAGTTCTAACATAACTTAATCCATAAAAATACTGCTTTGAATCAACAGAAGAATTTGCATCATCTGGATTTCTATTGTCAAATTCACTTGTTGAATCGATGATATTGTAAAAAGCCTCTACTCTATCTTGTTTAGTTACATTAACTCCCACTTTGATATCTGCTGAGTTATTTTCATAACCATCATCTTCATAATCTTTTACATCTTTACCTTCAGGAACAAGGGCTGAAAAACCATCAGTTTTAACTCTCAAAGCATTTAAGGCGATATCAAATTTATCATGAGCATAATTTGTATTTAACCCATAAGTTTGAGTATTGAAACTTCCATACTCAGCATGCATCGAAGCATTTAATCCATGTTTAGTTGATTTTTTTGTGATGATATTTATAACCCCGGCACTTGCATCTGCACCCCAAATACCAGATTGTGGACCTTTTATAACTTCTATCTTTTCAATATTTCCGATCAAAAGATTAGAAAATTCAGCCCCACTTCTGCCTGTTGGATTGTTATATCTTACACCATCTATCAACACCAAAACCCTTTTTGAATCAAATCCCCTAAGCTTTAAAGAGCTACTTTGACCAAGTCCACCCTGTCTTGAAAGATTTAATCCAGAGATAGAACTTAATGCTTTTGTAACTGTTTTAAATCTTCTCTCCTCTAACTCATCTATAGTTATAACATTTACATTTGCCGTTGTATCTTGAAGTGCTTGTGAAAACTTTGTTGGAGTAGTAACCGTAACCTTATCAAGATCAACACTCGAAGCAAAAATTTGAGTTGATAAAGTCAAGCTTAGGATAATTGATAGTTTAATTATTTTCATTTGTATTTGCCTTAAGTTATTATTTATCAATAAATTGTATCAAAAAATTATATTCTAAAAATTGATGATAGTCAACTATTTTTATATTAAAGTCAAAATAAACTATCTTTTTGGTGGAGCCTAGCGGGATCGAACCGCTGACCTCTTCGCTGCCAGCGAAGCGCTCTCCCAGCTGAGCTAAGGCCCCTTTTTTTTAAGAAGGGTATTTTAACACAATATGCTTATAATATAGAAAATCAAATTATCAGGATATGTCATTAAAATAATAATATATATTATACTTTTTACACTCTCTTTAAATGCAGATATTCTTAAGGAAAACTATATCTCACTTGATTTAAATGATACAAATCCAAGAGTCATTCTTGATTTTGAGTCTGATAATTTGGATAGATTTATAACTCTAGATGCAAATGAGAACGGTATCATCTCATGGAAGGAGATAAGAGCTAAAAAAGAGGAGATTGTAAAGTTTGTTCTACCTCATCTAAAAATTTCCTTTGATGAAAAATTGTGCAAAAATTCACTTACAGATTTTGAAGTTTATCGCCGTGTGCATCAATCATACATCAAACTTCATATCGACTTAACTTGTCCAATTCCAAAAAAAGAGACAAAGGTTTTTTATAACCTCTTTTTTGATGTAGATAAAGGACAAAAAGCATTTTTTTCTATAAATGAACAGAACAATTCAAAACCTATGATTCTCTCATCTTTTACAAATGAAATATCAATCAAGCTCCAACAAGCTACCGCATTTGAATCATTTATGAACTTTTTATTTGAGGGAATTTGGCATATTTGGATTGGGTTTGATCATATTTTGTTTTTGCTTATGCTTCTTATACCCTCTGTAATATACTATAAAAAGAGGGAAATTTTTCCACAAAACTCACTTAAAACTTCACTGATAAATGTTCTTAAAATTGCTACAGCTTTTAGTATCGCCCACTCCATAACACTAGCACTAAGTGTGTTAAATATCATCACTCTAAATTCACAATTTGTCGAAATTACTATCGCACTCTCTGTTCTTTTTACAGCCCTTAACAATATATTTGCATGGATAAAAACAAAGATTTGGTTACTTGCTTTTGGATTTGGACTCATTCACGGTTTTGGGTTTGCAAATATCCTTAACGAGATGATGCTAAATTCATCGGAATTAGTAAGGTCACTACTTGGATTTAATCTTGGGGTTGAGATTGGACAAATTGCTATTATTGTTGTGGTTGTACCTCTTCTGTTTATGACAAGAGCTACTAGATTTTATAGGTATTTTATATTGTATGGATTTTCAACATTGACTGCTATGATTGCATCCTTGTGGGCATATGAGCGTTATTTTAATCTTTCTATTTTGCTTTTTTGAATTTTTAAAATATAAAAAAGTTTCAAAACATGATATAATTGAACAAAGTAAAACATGGAAAAACTATTATGCAAACATCGTTAAAATTAGATCAAATTGGAATTGAAGAAAAGTTTATGTTAATGGAAGAGTTATGGCAAGAGTTATCTAACAATGCCAATAAAAACAAAATTTCACCTAAATGGCATATTGAGCTCTTAAATGAAAGAGAGCTAAAAGTAAAAAATGGAGAATCAAATTTTAGTGATCTCTCTTTAGTAAAAAAAAGGCTTCAAAAAATTCTAAATGCAAATTAAAATTTTAGATGAAGCAGAAGATGACATTGCCCATGGTATTTATTTTTATCAAAGCCAAAAAGAGGGACTTGGAAACTATTTTTTAGACTCAATTATGTCTGATATTGAATCTCTTCATATTTATGCTGGTATTCATATAAAGATTTCAACATATCATAGGCTTTTGTCAAAACGATTTCCTTTTTCAATCTATTATAAAATCAAAAGCAATATAATTTACATTTATGCTGTTTTGGATTGTAGAAAAAATCCTTCATGGATAAAACAAAGATTAGAGAACCAATCACTTAAAGAGGATTAGTAGTTTTCTATTTAGTTGGATCTATAAAATTTCCAGTCATCGCTAACAAACTAAGTAGTGCGACACTATCTTCATAATAGTTTTCGTGGCGATTTTTCACAACATCATATATTTTTGTTGCAAAATCTTTTTGTGAAGTTGCTAGTGCTGAAACTCCAAAAGGGGCAGTAAATACGATAGAGAAATAATCCCCGATAACTTTACCGTCTAATTCAAATCCACTCTTTATCTTTAGTGGGTCATTTTGGCTAGTTTTTTCTATCCATCGTGAGAGTTTTTGGACTATCTTTTTTGAAACTTCATCTTTGTTTATCAAAACATCAACACCAAGACGAAACGGAATTCGACACCCATTATAATAATATGCTCCGTCATGATGTTCTAAAAAGCCCTCTTTTTCAGCTACAAATTCTCCTTTTTTATGGTCATATCGGATAAAATCAGGAATTAGTCCAGTTTTTTTATCTTGTACATCAAGAAGAGCTTTTTGAGTGGCTTTGACTACTTTTAGCCACTTTTTATCACCAGAAAATCTATAAAAAGCTTTAAAGTGTCCTGTCATAAAGTCTGAAGTGCGGACTGTATATTGATTGTACTTTTCACTACTATTGTGAACCCAATCGCCCAAAAGTGGGAGATGACTTTTATCTCCTATCGTATATTTCCAAATTGCATCTAAGACTCTGTTTGCCTCTTTTTTATAGTCAATTTCTCCTTTGCTTCCCCAAAAATAGTGAGCTAATATCAAAGCATAAGCGATATCTGCATCTCCATCAAAGGCACTGCTGTTTGCTCCTTTTTTTTCAGGAACTTCCCAAGACATTAAGTTTTTGGAGAGTGAGCTTTGATGATCTCTTGAAAATCTCCACAAACCATCAAATACTTTTTGTGAATCTTTGTCATTTTTTGTCATCAAGGCAGTTATGAGCATCCCATATCCCTGCCCTTCAGAGACTGTTTTTTGTTTATCTTTTTTATCAGTTGCTATGCGATATAAACTGTTTTTCTCTTTTATAAGATAGTTTTGTTTCCAGTTTTGATAATAATCTTGAACCTCTTTATCTCTATCTATTTTGATACTCTGTGCATCTAGATGAATAATAAAGATAGAGAGAACAAGCCAGAAAACTTTCATATCAATTTTCTAACTCTATAAAAAGTGTTATTTTACTTGTTGGTTCAAGATATTTTATATTTATGATAGAATCCTCACTTATTTTTGCTTGATTAGAACTTATAGAACTAATCTTTATGTTTGGATTTTTAAATAGCTTTAGATGAAAATCATTAACTCCAATGCTACTTCTATTTTCAATATTTAGAGCGATTGTATCTCCCGTTTTACTATAATCTATATAGATATTTCTGTTTTGTGCTACTCTTAGAGCAATAGAGCGACCATTTAACGGCTTTAGTGTTGGGCTCCGTTTTAAGTACTGAAAATACTTCTCAACTATATCTATATTGCTATTATAGGCAAAAAGATGGGTATGTATGCTTAGTGAGAATATCCCATCTAGTCCTGTAACAAACTCTGTCTCTTTTTTTATTTGAGTAACTATCTCATCTTGATCCCAATCTAAATTGATAAGATAACTATAATCATCTGTGCCATGTCTAGGAATTATCAAAAGTTCATTTTCACTCTCACTATATCTTGGATAGAGATAATTTTGACTTTTACCCAATATATACTTAAATCCACTCTCACTAAGGTTTCTCTTCATAGTCGCATCTAACTCTTCACGAGGAGGTCTAAATCCCATAATTGGACTAGACGCAAAATGGTCTAGTATAGTTTTTGTATTACTTGTCTCTTGTTTGATATATGATTCATTGGTATCTACAATCTTTTTATGATTGTGACTGTGTGAGCCAAACTCTACAAAAGGATTTTTAGATATTTCACGCATCATGTCATAATGTTCTTTTTTCTCTGCCAAACTTGAAACTATAAATGCAGTTACAGGTATTTCATATTTTCTTGCTAAATCACTAAACTTCTTAAAATTTTCAAATTTAAACTCAGTATCTTCAGAAACAAATACTATACTCGATCTATCGATATAAGGATATTTTTGGATTATTACATCTGTTGATAAAAAGTTAATAATCGCATGACTTATCTGCTTATAATCATTTTGTTGCTCCGAAGAGTCATAAAAAATATAGCTAGGAAGATTTATATAAAACCACTTTCCTTCACCATAATATCCATGCCAAAAAGCCCCTGACTCTTCTTGCAAAAAATCACTACTTTTATCTTTAGCAAGAGGCGGATTGATTTGATCATAAGTTGTCATAAATATATCTGGTTTTAAACTCTGAGGTGTGATATAAATTGGGATTAAATCATATGTTGGTGCATCTAGTAAAATACCACTATTTGTATTATTCAACGGTGAAAGAACTCTTTGGGTGAGAAAAATGGACTCTTTGAAGTTAATAAATTTTTTATCTTTACTTATCTTTAATCCTGTTATCTCATTTACAAAACCATCTCCTAAATATCTACCTTTTGCATCACTAAAACCTGCTGTAAAATTAAAAAAGATATTTCCACCACTTTTAACAAACATTTTAATTTGCTCTTTTGCATCTAAACTCAAAGCTATAGCATCAGGTATAAAAAGTATATCTCCAATTGAAAGAGATTTAACCCCATCCTCTTGGATATACTCTGTTTTATACCCTATAGATGCGATATATGAATTAAATTTTTCTAACTTTTGGCTATATTGACTTTGATGAAGTCCATTTTTTTGATAAGTTACCGCAGTTGCATATGATTTTAAAATATATATCGGCTTATCTGTTACAGGAGCCATTGCAAAGCTTGGTGCTAACGGTTCATTTTGTCCAATTTTATAAAACATTGCAGCCATAATAAGAAAAAGCCCTATTATATAAAGTAACATTTTTAAGCCATAGTTATCTTTTTTTCTTTGCTTTACTGCTATCATCATAACTCCTTCTCTTGAAAATATAAATATTTATCTCTCACTTGTTCTAATGCACCATCTAAAGAGGCACTATTTTTTGCCCTTTTTCTCTCTCTAATTTTATAAAAATTATATGCCAACACTCCAAAAATCATAGTTAATACTGTAATAACTACAACAGTATATGAAAGCACTTTTAATATATCAAATGGCATTATATCCTCCCTTTTCTCTCTAATTTACCCCAGTTCATTTTAATCCCAAAAAATTCTTCTACAGATGCCATTACTTTAGCTATATTTATAATATTGATAAAAAACATCCTATAATACAAGGCATAAACAACAAGTCCCATCCGCTCTTTTGTTACACTAACACAATATAAACTAGCAGCAACATCAAGTACGGTAAATATAATCCACCAGTAGATGAGCATCTCACTCTGCCCTGAACTTATAGCTAAAAATATGATAAAGATATTGGCAAATATAGATGCAACAGGCCACAAAATAGCCTCAAATAACATATACCATACAACCATGCTCATCGCAAAATTCTTATGAAATTTCCAAAGTTTATCTTTATGTTTTAAGATAGATTGTAAAATCCCTCTAGTCCATCTATATCGCTGTTTTAACAAATCCATCAAATCTTCAGGAGCCTCTGTATAAGAGACTGCATCTATCTCATAATCTATCTTGTAATGATTATTGATAAGATTTAGAGTCAAATCACAATCCTCAGCATAGGTGTCATACTGATAACCACCCGCTTCAATAATTGCTGATTTTCTAAACATTCCAATGGGTCCGGGAATAATATTTACAAGCTTTAGATATGCCTGACCATTTCTAACTAAATTTAACCCCTGAATATACTCTAAAGCTTGGAGTTTTGTCCAAAGTGTGTTTTGATTGGTAACATAAACCGAACCTGCAACTGCTCCAACTTTTGGGTCATCAAAATAACCCACCATCAACTCTATCGCATCTGGTGAAAGTTTAGAGTCTGCATCTACAGCAAGAATTAATTCACCTTTTGCCTGTTCTATTCCAAAGTTTAATGCCTCTGCTTTACCACCATTTTTTTTAGTCAATGCAATAAGTCGTCTTTTACCATCAATAAACTCCATATTTTTAGCAACTAAATGAGTGTTATCACTACTTCCATCATCTACAACAATAATCTCAAAGTTTGTGTATGTTTGATTTTTTAAACTCTCCAAAGATGCTTTGATTACCTTCTCTTCATCATAGCAAGGAACGATAACAGATACCATTATATTATGTTCTTTAGAAGGAACTCTCTTATCTCTTGCGTGTCTAAAAAGATTAAGCATTGAAAGAAGAAGTAAAATAAAATAACGAGCTATAACAATCAACGAAAAAATAAGTATAAAAATCACACCAGCTTGAACAAAAGAATCTTCATATCTATAAAGATTTTCCAACTGATAGAGACTTAAATATGAGAGAGCTAAAAGAAGTATGACTAAAAACAGTATCTTAAACATACTCTATCTTTTTTCCCATTAAGTGTATAAATTCATCAGCACAAAAAGCTTCTTTTTTTACAATAGAGACTTTTTGCTCTCTTAATCGTTCACTTACCAAAGAGAAACCATTTGACGGAAAAATATCTACAAGTAAAAAAAGTAATTTTTTATTTATCTCATCATGATATACCATATCTAACTCCCTGATACAACTCTCTACAAGCTCTTTATCTACTGCACTCTCATCTTCGTACTTAATGGCAACAATACTAAAATAGATATGATAATTTCTAAAATTATAAACAACATTTTCAAACTCTTCTATCTGCTTAAAATATTTATTTGTAGGTACTATATTTACCTGTTTTAACACTTCCGAGTAAAAATTTCTACCTATAATTTTTTCAATAGTATGAATATATTCAAGCAAGTCAAAGTATTTCTCATAAACCTGAAAAATACCCTTTTCAAGCTTACGAATCTTATCTCGTTTTCGAATCACTTTTTCATCACTCAAAAATAGAAACTTTGTCTTTAACCTCTGCTTATCAATAAATCGTAAAAGCTGATCTTTAAGGTCGATATTATCTAGGTTAAAAATAATAATATCTGAATTAGCTAAAACTGTTTTACTATTTACATCTAGCTTCTCAATATACAAAAAATTGATATTTGGATCTTTTTTAAATATATATTTGTGAAAATCTAGCACCTCTTTTTTATCTGAAAAAAGTACGATATTTGTATGCTCTTTTTTACATCTTATGATACGACTTTTATATACTCCATCGCTATCTTTAAATGCCTCTAACTCTAAATCTACCTCAACCGATACAACATCATCAATAATTTTTCCAAGTGCAGTTTTTTCATTGAAAGAAAAGATGACTCTTTTATGGTAATACCTGGAGATTTCAATGATATCAGATATGACTCTCTGGATATCTCTCTTTGTGCTACCTTCAAAGAAAGTATCACCTCTATGAAGATAGAGAGTATCAAAATCTTCCTCTTTCATCATCTTTTGTACTTCATTTATGAAAAAAGTTTTACCATAAGAGGCATCTAGAATACTCCAACTATCTTTTAAAAAGATAAATCTTATATAGGGATAACTGTATGATAACTTTTGGTTGTTGTCATTTATCTCTTTAAACGAATTAGTAACAAAAGAGGACTCTTTATGCGAAAGAAAAAGCATCTTTTGCTCTTTGTTTTGTTCAAGTGCCACTTTTATAAGAGTACTATTCTCTTGCGATTTAAGTGATATAACTTTATCATTCATTCCTATTTTATCCTCTACCATTTATAAGCCGCTTTGGCATAACACTCATTTGCACCATCAGGACTGTATCCACTTTGATAGTGACGACAATCTATATTTATATCAAACAATCCAAATACTAAAAACTGGGCATAAAGCCCATAGTTATATAAAAAATTTTTCTCTCTTATAGAGTATCCCATACCACCAAAACCACCAATCTTACCAATCTTTCCAAGGTTAATAGTAGGTCTCATATTTATATAGTTACCATCAAAAAACCTAGCTGGGAAATAACCCAAGTCTGTTTTTGAATTAAAAAGATAACTCCCAGACAATGAAAAAGAGTTTTCAAAATCTCTATACATCATTGTATATATCGGATAATTTAACCAACTGTTTACATTTATATTTTCATCATCAAAAATATTTAACTCCAAACTAACCTCTGCCTCTTTTAAGTTTCTAAGCAGTATGGCATCATAGAGAGAAAATTGCACCGTATTTATCCTATGTTCTATCATGTAAGCTAGAGAATTTACAAAAGCTGCATTTTGATAAGAAAATCCAAAAGTCATCTGATGCCCTACAAATGCTCTGTTATATAAAAGCTCTATATTTAAATCTTCAAACTTTTCAAATTTATCAATCCCAACACCAATAGAAAAATTCTGCATATCAAAATGTGTATAAAAACTATCAAATGTATGCTCTAACTCACCAGTTTTAACTCTTGACTTTTTACTCTCCAAAGAGAGCAGTGCATCTTTAAACTTTGCAATATTATTAAGACGAATTCCAAGAGATAAGTTATCAATACTACTATCTTCTAACATATGAAAATTAAACTCTATATCTTTTTGTGCAACTCTTTTTTCTACAACTCCTCTCTGACCAAACATAGATTTGACTGAAGTTATATCCCTAGCCTCCATCTTAGAACCTTCAAAAATAGTCCCCTTTTTTATAATTTTTTTCTGACCAGGTAAAAGCATAATATCTTTAAATTTTCCAGGTTTTGGCATAGGTTTGCTTACTTTTTTTAGTGCAATTTCTGTATATCTTAAAAGTGAGTCTCTATTTTTGCTTTTCTCCTCTTTTTGTAACTCTTTTTTAAGATACTCCAATGCCCTTCTTGATTTATTCCATTTTCGTTCATCTTTTTGAGACATAAGCATATTTGAGTATCGATAGAGTGATAGTGTATAAAGCTCACTATTTACTCCAAGTACCTTTTTGTACTCCTTTTGAGCCTCCAAATAGCTCTTTTGCATCTGCAATGCCTCAGCATATCGAAACCTAATCTTGTAATCTTTTGTATTTGAGTTTAGATAAGTTTTATAATATGATAGAGACTCTTTAAACTCCTCTTTCATAAAATATATCTCAGCTATCTCTTTAGCTGTCTTTGCATCTTGGTTTATTTTATAATGGTCTATATATTGTTTTAATGCTTTATCATAGTTCTTTGCTTTATGCTCTTTTACTGCTTTTTGTAAAAGAATATCAGAGTATCTAGCTACTATCTCTTTATTGTTAGTTTTTCCTATGAATGGCTTTAATACTCTAAAACTCTCTTCTATCTTTCCATCCCAATATAGATGATTTGCTAAAAGTAATACTGCTTCTTCATTTTTTGAATCTTTTTTAACATATTTTGAGAGTAATTCAAATGCTTTATCTTTTTGCCCACCATCTTTTAGTTTAAAAAACTGCCCTTTTGTGATCTCAAATTCACTCTTTGGTTTAACATTTTCTTTAACTTTAGGCAGTGGTGATATTTTTTCTAATGCTACATTTTTATATGAACTAACAAGTTCTCTTGCTGCTTTATACTTATGCTGTTTAATATATAGTTCATACAAACCAACTACAAGATTTTCACTATCTCTATCTTTTAGAGCCTCTTTATAAAGATTTTCAGATAGTTGATATTCACCTTTTGCTTGATGAGTTTTTATTTTGAGGTAATATTTTTCCTCTTTAGAGAGTGAAGATTTTTTTATGATTTTAAATGCCCTACTGTAATCTTTTGTATAGATGCTACTCCATATAGCATTTAAATCAATCCGTCTATCAAATAAAATACTATTTCTTTTAAGCACCTTATGCATCTGAAGGATTTGTTTATATTGCCTGTTTTTAAAAAGCTTATCACTATGTAAAATTAACTTTTTTGAATCTGATATCTTTTTATCTTTTTTATCACTTGTAAATGATTTAATCTTTTTTATATCTTCTATCAACGACAAAGCATTTTGATTATCTTTTTCAATCCCTAACACTTCGCTAAGCAATTTTTTAACTTCATCAAAATCACTTTGACTGATATAAGTACGAGCCAATACTATTTTTAAAGCAACATTCTTAGGGCTATTCCTAATCTCCTCTTTAAGTAAATCCCTATCAATTTCAATAGACCAAACAGAAGAAAAAATCAGCAATAAAACAACAATTATATGCAAAATCCTCACCTCTATTTTATTAAGTACAAATATATCGTCAAATTAAAAAAAAACTAAACAAGAAACATGCTAAAATGAAAGAAGCAGGAGATAAACAATGGATGAAGCACTAAAACTAGATAATTATAACTACCAAGACTACTTAGATATCGACAAAAGCACAAGCGAACGGGTAGAGTTGATAAATGGAGAAATATTTATGATGGCAGGTGCAAGTGCAACTCATCAAGATACAGTTGGCAATATATTTTTTATCTTAAAAAATATTGCAAAAGATAAAAATAGCACCTGCATCCCAAGAGTAGCTCCATTTGATCTAAAACTCTCTCGTGCTGGAAATATCAATGTAGTACAACCAGATGTAATGCTCTTTTGTGAAAATCCAATACCTTGTGCAATTTTTGAAGTGTTATCAAACTCTACCGCACATAAAGATAAAGGAGTCAAAAAAGAGCTTTATGAAAGATTTGGAATAAAAGAGTATTTTATAGTAGATACCACTTTAAAAATCATTGACAAATATGAACTAAATAATGAAAAATATTATTATGTCAAAGGCTTCTACATAGAAGAGTTGATGAAAATTAACTGCTTAGATGAAGAGATTAGTATCAAAGATGTTTTTGAAAACATCTAATCAACCGAAACAAAAAACTCTCTAGTTGCCTCTTTATTTTCAAATGCAGATGCGACTATAAGCTCTTCACCCAACTTTACTTCACCATCTTTATCGCTAGGAAGTTTTGTATATGTCAAAATAAGTTTAGCCGCTAATTTTTTATCATCTTCACTAGCAGTTTTAGACAAAAGCGACAACGGACCAGATATATCTTGTGCTTCACCAAAATAATACTTTGGACTTTGGACTTTTCCTATCGCTTCATTGTCCTCTTTATCCCTGCCTATGACAAGTTTTGCACCATCTGGCAATCTAAAATGTCTTCCATGCTTTAAAACAGCAATATCACTCACTTCAAGCCTATCATGCTCAACAAACTCTTCAACCTTTTTACTAAAATAGGCCTCTGTCAAAAGACACCCACCACCAGGACTTTGATAATCTTCCCAACCAAACTTTTTAGCCAAACCAAGTTGCACTTCACGACTTCTTCCCTCTATATCATAAAGCTTTTCTCTATCAACCCAACCCTCTATCTCTGGCTTTGTAGGTTTCATATGTTTTGCACACATAGGACGAAGAATCAATCCTTCATCATCTTCAGCAAGCTGGGTGACTGTAGCAATAGCTTCTGCTCTTTGGCTCATCGGTCTTTGCCCTAAAACCTCACCTGTTATGATAAATTGTGCCTCATATTTTGGCATAAGTGCTTTTGCTATCCTAAACATATAACCATGACAATCTATACAAGGATTAAAATACTTCCCATATCCATGTTTTGGATCAAAAAGAATCTTTTGAATAAACTCTTCTCTTACATCTACAATAACAAATTCAGCTCCAGCTATTTTTGCTCTTCTTTTCATAACATCACTCTTATCTTTACTACCACCAAAACCTGTATTCATATGAAGTGCAACTACCTCTATCCCCATATCACTAATCGTCTTCATAGCAAGCATACTGTCAAGTCCACCACTAAATAGTGCCAATGCTTTCATCTTTGTTTCCCTCGTTTTTAAAATTTTTACTATTTTAGCTTTTTTTATTTATAGACTTCATAAGGAACTAAATTCCCCCTCTCTAATTGTTGAATACTCTCTTTAATCTTTCGAAGGTAAAAACTCTTTTTCTCAAAAGAAATATCTCTTTTTTGTCTTACTTTTACAAGCTCCTCTTTATTGTGTCTGATTAAAAAAACTCGAAGTTGATTTTTAAGTTCATCATCACTAAGCTCTCTTAAATCATCTCTTATCTTGATACCAATAAGCAAAGGGTCATTAAGCTGTTCGCTTAAGAGCAGTGAAAATTCTCTTCTATGTCTTTGAAAGATATCCTCTCCAACTGTATCTAAAAGTGTATCTATCATATGAGGTTTTGAGAGAAAAGTCTTTATCATGATAAGTTCTGATATCTCCTCTTTTTGTCTGGATGCATCTGGTGTAGAGTCCAACGGATGTTGTCTGTTTATCCCTATAAATCTAGCATCTACTCCTAAAATTGCTCCTAAATATATTTTATACTCCTCTTGCAAAACTGCTGAAAGTGTTTGAAGATAGTTTATTGCATCTTTTAGTGCTTCCTCTTTTTGGATAGGATCTTTAACCTCATATTTAGAGATAATATACTCAAGAGCATACTCAATCAAAGGTTTAGGGTTATGAAAAAGTCTGTTTAACTCTTCGCTTTGATGATTTTTTACCATATCAGCAGGGTCTAAACCAGATGCAAATATAACAACTCCTCCACTTATGCCTTTTGCACTTAATAAGCAACTTGCTTTAAAAGCAGCCTCTTTTCCCGCTTTGTCACCATCATATGCAAGTATAACTTTGGGATTCCCACGAGCTAGTATCGGTATATGATAGGTTGTAAGAGCCGTACCCAAAGATGCTACGGCATTTGTAAATCCAGCTTGATGAAGCATAATAACATCAAGATATCCTTCTGTAACTATCACTTCACCTTTTTGATATATCGTTGTTTTGGCTTTGTGATAACCATAAAGAAGTTTTGATTTGTCAAAAACTTTGCTTTGAGGTGAATTTATATACTTTGCAGGGTGTTCTGTGATAGTTCTTCCTCCAAAGCCTACAATTTTTCCATTTGGAGTAAATATAGGAAAGGTGATTCTTTGAGAAAATCTAGCATATGGTTTTCCATTTTCTCCAACCGCAACAAGACCCAAATCTTTTGATTCAGTGAAACTTACGGACTCTTTTCGCATCTGATCTAAAGTCTTAAAAGATTCAGGGGCATATCCTATCTCAAACTTTTCGATAGTTGATTCATAAATCCCTCTCTCTTTCAAATATGCTTTTGCACCTTCGTTATAATTAAAGTTTTTCCTAAAAAATAGATTTAGATTTTCAATAATCTTTTTATCATATCTATCTCCTTCTCTATCATCTTTTGTATATCTCAGATGAACATTATAACTACTTGCAAGTTTTTCGATAGCTTCTGGATAATTTAACTTCTCATACTCCATAACAAATTTTATAGCATCTCCACCAACCCCACATCCAAAACAGTGATAAATCTGCTTGGCAGGACTAACTACAAATGATGGTGTATTTTCCCCATGAAAAGGACAATTTGCCTTAAAATTTGCACCAGCTTTTCTAAGCTCTACATATCCGCCAACAACATCAACAACATCAAGCCTATTTTTGAGATTTTCTATCGATTCTTGCTCTATCATGCGGGCATTATAGCAAAAATTAAAGTTTTTTGGTAAAATGTTCTTATAAAAAGACTTTGGAGAATGGTTTATGAAAAACTTAATATTTATATTTTTTATCCCTTTTATATTTTTAGGTTGTGGAACAACTACAACAGCTCCTGCTGATATAAATTATACTTATGGCGAACAACATACTATTGGTCAAAAGTGGGTTGATGGTCATTGGTGGTTCGTAAGAGATGACTATAGAGAAGCTGGATGCAGACATTGTCATGGTGATGACTATGGTGGGAGCATCCTTTCAAGAATCAAAACACCAATAACATTTAGACATAGAGATGGTTTCGTAGAATACAAAATAAATGACGAAGTTAGTTGTTATGATTGCCATAATGGTCCAGAAGGCTATCTTGATATGGGTCCTATCGACAATGGATTAGACAACAATTTTTAATTGTTATCTATTTTGGTTGAAACCTATTATTATACTCTCTCTTATTATGGCAAATTGGATTACATGAACCTCCATTTGGTGTTTTTATATATCTGAGTTTAAACTCTGTGCCACTATAAGTTGTTTTTTCCTTGATGAGAGGCACACCCTTTTTAGATGCATGAAAATCATGACAAGTGCCACAAGCAATTGAGAATTTTTGTACATGTATCGTGTGAAGATTTTTCTTATCTCTTCTAAAGTTTGTATCAGTTGTGGTTGATTTTTCTGTAATTTTTGTACTCTCGTGACATTTAAAACAGATATATTTTTTTGGATCAAATTTTACAACACTTTTTGTTGGAAACGGCTCATGAAGCATTCTATGATTTTTAGAACCGTGAGGATTGTGACAACTAACACAATTTCCTGATTTTATTGGTTTATGCCATTTTTTGTTATCTCTTAAATGTTTAGCAATATTTAAAAGCTTTACCCCATCTTCATCTCTTTTAAGTGTTTTGTTATGACAAGAGAGACAAAGCTTATTTACACTCTTTTTTAGCATCTTCTTTCTGCCTGTGCTGTGAGGATCATGACAAGCTATGCATCCACCATTTTTTCGATATATCGCACCATGTTTTGCAGTTGCATTTTTTAACCATTTTTTCTTTTTTGTATGACACATCAGACAAAGATTTTTTCTCTTATCAGCTTTTAATCTAAACTTTCTATTCCCAGCGTGTGGATCATGGCAATTTGTACAATCTCTCTTCACAGGAGGATGAATATTTTTACCTTTTTCGATTAAAGTACGCTTTTTGGGATGACACATCACGCACTTTTTAACTATATCTGTCATTCTAAGTAATTTTTTCGTTTTAACAAAAACATTATGACAAGAAGAGCAAGAGTTAACTCTAACTGGCATATGAATATATTTTTTATTCTTTGCCATATCATGGCATTTTTTACAGTCTTGAGAATCTTGCATTGTATGCTTATAAGCTACTTTAGCTTTACCTTCTGTAGTAAAAATAGTAATGACTACTATCACAATTAATAGATATTTCATGTATTCCCTTAACTA
Source organism: Campylobacterales bacterium (assembly GCA_027066435.1). Classification (GTDB taxonomy): domain Bacteria; phylum Campylobacterota; class Campylobacteria; order Campylobacterales; family QNZT01; genus SZUA-1433. The sequence goes on along the minus strand of JAMONX010000121.1, from coordinate 20,842 downwards.
TATATTGCGTTATATTATAATCTTTTTTTATAATTGTCAAGTCAAATTCTAACTTCGCCTCCTTGATGTATTAGAACTTTGTCTTCTTTGAGGCTTATGTTCTCTACTACTTTGACCACCACCTTTACGAGAACGTCCACCTTGTTTTTGAATCGGCTCTGCTTTTATTGTTTTATCTGGCTCAAACCCCTTAATTTTTACTTTTGGAATTTTATACTTTGTAAGTTTTTCAATATTTTGTAAAAGTTCATCTTCATCTATACAAACTAAAGATATAGCTTCTCCAATACTTCCAGCTCGTCCTGTTCTCCCGATTCGATGTACATAATCTTCAGCAACATTTGGTAACTCAAAATTTATCACATGAGGTAACTCTTCGATATCTATACCTCTTGCTGCGATATCAGTTGCTACTAAAACTCTTACTGAACCTTCTTTAAAATTAGCCAATGCTCTTGTTCTTGCTCCTTGGCTTTTGTTACCGTGAATTGCAGCGGAGCTTAGTCCATCTTTTCCTAGTTGTTCACATAGACGATTTGCACCATGTTTTGTTCTTGTGAAAACTAAAACTTGTTTCCAATTATTTGAGCCGATGAGATAAGAGATAAGCTCTCTTTTTCGTTTTTTATCGACGGGGTAGACAATTTGTTTGATTTGTTCTGCTGTTTTGTTTGCCCTTGCTACCTCAATGAGAGCTGGATTATTTAAAAGAGTGTCTGCTAACTTTTTAATCTCTTTTGAAAACGTCGCAGAAAATAGTAAGTTTTGTCTTCTTTTAGGTAAAAATGCAAGTATCTTTCTGATATCTCTGATAAACCCCATATCAAGCATCCTATCCGCTTCATCCAAAATCAAACACTCAACTTGTGAAAGATTAAGAGCTTTTTGCTCTATCAGGTCTAGCAATCTTCCAGGAGTCGCTATGACTATATCAACCCCTTTTCTAAGAGTAGATATCTGAGGATTTACCCCAACTCCTCCAAAAATTACAGTAGATTTAAATGGAAGATATTTCCCATAAGTTTCTACACTTTGGGCAACTTGTGCAGCTAATTCTCTTGTTGGAGTAAGTATCAATGCTCTTACTTGTCGTTTTCCTTTGGGAGGTGGTCCATCATCTAGCATCTGAAGCAAGGGCAGAGTAAATCCTGCTGTTTTTCCAGTTCCTGTTTGAGCTCCTGCTAAAACATCTCTTTTTTGAAGGATTATTGGAATGGCTTGTTTTTGAATTGGAGTTGGTTTGTTATACCCCTCATCTGATATGGCTTTAAGAAGTTTGTCTGATAGTCCAAGTGTTTTAAATGACATTTTAAGCTTTCTTCAAAAATTTAGTAAGAAGTACAATACGAGTGCCATTTACTCGGCCTTCAATCTGCTCTGGATTATCTGTAAGAGCGATATTTCTTACAGCTGTTCCTCTTTTAGCAGTAAATCCTGCACCTTTTACTTCTAAATCTTTGATGATAGTTACAGTATCACCAGCTTGGAGTTTTGCACCATTTAAGTCTACTGTTGAAAATTGTTTTTCATCACCATCACTCTTAGCTGCGTCTGCCCACTTCTTAACATCATCTTCAAGATAGAGCATATCAAGCAAATCTTGTTTTTGCATCTTTTTTAGCATCCTATATGCCATCACTTGCACAGCTGGTACCTCACTCCACATACTATCATTTAAACAATTCCAATGTTTTTCATCTATTTTTGAACTATCTTCAATCTGTTCTTGGCAAGTATTACAAAGCAAAATAGATTGTTCACAACTTCCATCACTTGGCTCTACTTCATATACATTTAAATCACTATCTTTCCCACAAAGCTCACACTTTGAACCAGATCTTTTTAATAACTCTTCTTTTACACTCATTCTAACTTTTTACCTTTTTACATTTAGTTTTGGGCATAATACCAAAACATGACAATATTTAACACAAAACACAAAAAAATCCTCTCTCTCGCCGTTCCTGCCGCTCTAAATTCTCTTCTTGATATGCTACAAATTATAACTGATTTGATTATGGTAGGTCGTATATCTGCCTTTGCAATCGCCGCTGTTGGCTTGGGACTTCAAAGTTTGATGTTTGTTTTTGCGATATTGACACTTCTTCATGTGGGTACAAGTGCTATTTTATCTCGTTTTGTGGGAGCTAGACGAATGAAAAGAGCATCTTTGGGGCTTAGTTCGCTTATAAGATTTGCTTTTTATCTTAGTATTCCTGTAACTCTTCTTTGGTATCTTTTATCCCCTATGGTTTTTGTTTGGTTTGGTACGGCAATTGAAGTGATAGAACTAGGTAGTTCATATGTTACGATGCTAACAATTATGTTACCGTTTATATTTGTCAAAATGGTTTTTGTAACCGCACTAAATTCAGCTGGAGACACTAAAACACCTTTTTATATCAAACTTGTATCGATTTTTATAAATATATTTTTAAATTGGATTCTGATTTATGGAAATTTAGGATTTCCAATGTTAGGGGTTGAAGGGGCTGCGATTGCAACTGTCATCGTAAATATATTGGAACTTTTAGTATATATCTTTTTATATATATCTAAAAAAACTCCTTTTATACCGATGTGGTATTACTCAAAAAGTATAGTATCAAGAGCTTTAAAAGTTGGCATCCCTGCATCATTTGAGAGAACTCTTACTTTTGGTTCATTTATGCTTTTTACTGTTATCATCGCACACTTTGGAACCGAAACTTTAGCTGGATATCAAATAGGACTACGAATAGAAGGCTTAGCATTTATGCCAGGAATTGGCTTTACCATAGCTGCTATGACATTAATGGGACAAGGACTAGGAGCTAAAAATCCAGACCTTGCAAGGGATGATGTGATGCTGGTTCTTAAATATACAACAAGTTTTATGTTTGTACTTGGACTTTTTATGATATTTACCCCTGAACCTATTGTATGGCTTTTTACCAACGACCCACAAACCATAAAAGAGGCTAGTTTGTATCTACAAATCGTTGGCTTTTCACAAATCCCTCTAGCTTTCAATTTTGTTTTAAGTGGAGCTTTAAGAGGTGCAGGAGATACAAAAAGAACACTCAAAATCAATCTAACATCGCTTTGGCTAGTGCGAATTATCCCTGCATTTTTACTTGCATACTATTTTGAATCTGTACTTTTAATCTATCTTGCGATGATAAGCGATACATTTGTAAAAGCATTTTTCCTTTGGAGAGCTTTTGATAAGGGAGAGTGGAAAAAAATTAAGGTTTAGGATATAATCATAAAATGACAACTTTTTTAAAAGAGACAGAAATCATTGACTACTCAAATCAAGAAATACAAAAATTAGCTAAGACTTTATCAGCTAACTGTAAAACAGATAAAGAGATAGCAAAAAACTGTTTTGAGTATGTAAGAGACAATATCAACCACTCTGGAGACTATAAAGATAATATTACTACATGTAAAGCGAGTAAAGTATTAAGATACAAAACTGGTTGGTGCTATGCAAAAAGTCATCTATTGGCCGCTCTGCTAAGAGCCAATCATATCCCTACTGGATTTTGTTATCAGAGATTAAGTTGCTCAGAGTACAAAAAAGATATCTATTGCCTTCATGGGTTAAATGCAATTTATCTAAAAGATTTTGGTTGGTATAGAGTAGATGCAAGAGGAAACAAAAAAGGCGTAGATGCAAAATTTAATCCGCCTGTTGAAAGATTAGCTTTTGAGCTAGAAAAAGGCGAATTTAATTTACCAGAAATTTATGCAGAGCCATTAAAGGTCGTCATAGAAGCATTGGAAAAATTTAAAACATATGATGAAATGATAAACAATTTTCCAAATATTGATCTTCTAAAAAACATTAACCACCGTATAAACACGCATACCATTACGAAGAGAGAGTGAAAAATAAATATCTCCAAACTCATAATAGTGTGTACCATCTATTATAACCTCTATTGCACCTCTTGGAAGAGTTGATACTACATCTCCTCTATTGTATCTATATCGTGGAATATCCCGCACATACTCTATCGGTTCACCGACAACACGATATCCATCTCTATATCCCTCATAATATGTATCTTCATATCTATAATATGGGTGACTACCAACATAAATCTTAATAAATCCACGAGGTAAATCATAGATAAATGCTCCAACAGGGGCTCTTACAACTCTATATCCATTACGATATGGTCTATAAAATGCACCATCCATATAGTGATAATCAAGCCCTCTAAGAGAGAAGTAAAATGCATCTCTATGAAGATGATTTACCCTATGTCCAAGACGGCGATGATTAGCTACATAGTGGTGAGGTTTACGAAGATGTGATTTTTTTGTATAGTGTTTTCCTCTTATACTTGGTCTAGTATAACGATGTTCATTTCGTATAGTATTACTATGAACAACATGGTGAGGTTTTTTTACATGTTTGTGTTCAAATCTATCTCCATAAAGAGAAGATGAAAACAGCAAAAGAGCTAAAGAACTAAATATTACTACTTTTCGCATAGTGCACTCCTTGATTAGTTATTTTCACCAATTATATATGAAAATAATGAAGAAATCGGGGAGTGGCTAAGGAGCCAATAGATAATCAATCCGCTCCTTACTTGGTGGATGTGAATCAAAAAAGCTTTTAGTTTCATTTGACTCACCACCACCATCTTCACTCATCTTAATAAAAAAATCCGCTAAATGCTTTGGTGAGATACCCTCTTGATTCATCTTTATCTTTGCATATTCATCTGCTTCTCTCTCAAAATCTCTTGAATAAGTTGCATTTATAGCAGATGTGCTTAGTGTTGCTACTAAAGAGGAGACATCTCCTGTAAAATATGTGATAACCGCACTTACAATAGAAGCTTTTACAAGTAATTGCATCGAATGTTTATGTTCAACATGTCCTCTCTCATGAGCTAACACTCCATAAACCATATCATTATCACCATCACTTATCTCTACAAGTTCATCAGTTAAAACGATATCACCAGAAGGCAAAGCAAAGGCATTTGCTCCGATGCCTCGGCGAAAATGTAGATGATATTTTGAGTCATTGTTATTTAGTTTTGCAAAGAGTTTGTTAAACTCATCTTTTCTCTCTTGTGAGAGTGTACTAGGCTCTAAAAGATATTTATCCAATGTCTTTAAAGTACTGTGAGAGATTTTATCTTCAATAGATTGGGGAATTATTTTAGCAATAGATTTTGCTGCCATATCAGAACCAATTGTAAGAAAAAATCCAACGCTTAAGAAAAGAAATATTACACAGAGGATAACATACCTCATCTTACTTTCAAAGATATAAGCCAAAGAGCTACTCTTTTTTAGTTCTTTTAAAACGAGGTCTATTTTATCATTTTCATCGCTATGAGCTACACTACCATTAGAAAATGTAAGAATACGAGGTATATTCCCTACTCTTGATGAAAAAGTAATCTCATCAAAAGAAGTTTGAAAGTTTACCCCTTCCCCTTCTACTTGCACAATATAATTTTCTAAAAACTTGACTGTTACCTCTTTTTTATCTGAGGTTTTACCATCAAAATATTGTGCAAATATTGTCATTTTATATTCCTATATCTATATCAAAAAAATCTCCTGTCTCTTCACCTAAAGCACTTTGATTTTCCTGCTGGGTTGCTATAAAGCTAGAGATATCTGTTGCAGCTATTGCAAAGTTTTCACATTTGTATTTTGCAACTCTAATTTTTGCCCATGGAGTTAAAAGACCAAGTGAAAAGATGATAGCAAAAATATTTGAGATATATATCCAAGCAAGAGCTAATGGCTTTAGTGTACTTTGAAAACTATTCTCTTTTATTGTTGTATTTGACCAGACATAGTTTGTTATATATGCATCATAAAACCCTTTTATCGCAAAACCTACAATGATAAAAAAGATATAAGATGCTATCGCTGCACCAGCTGCTAGTATCACAAACAAACTAGGATTAGACGCCAGCCCCATACCCTGTGGTATTAAAAAATATGATACCAAGCCAAGTACGAACATTGGAGCTAAAATATATCCAATATAAGAACCTAAAACTTTAAAAAATTGTTTATACATATTTTTTGTTTCGCCAGCATACTGAAATTCACTATTACCAAACTTACTATTATCGATAAGAAGTTTTTTAAATTTGTTTAAACTGTATGGATAAGCTAAGCCAATAGTAACTATATTAATCACCATATGCAACAAGAAAAACTTATAAAATGATGGTGCATTTTCATCATAACGAAAATTTATACTACGGTGCTTTACATATTTTAATTTAAACTTTATTGCACGGTTAATAAACCAAGGAAGAGCCAAAATAAATAGAAGAAAGATCCCTCCAGCAATTATAGGATTTAACAATACTTGAGCTGAAAAGATAAAAAGTCCATAAAAAGCAACGATAATAGCTCTTCCTTTCAAGATATTTAAAGGATCTGCTGTATATTCAAAAGAGGAATTTTGATAAAAAGTGTTAGCATAAAAATATCTATTTGTTCTCACTTTTGCCCAAGCTGAGTAGATACCGAGTGTAACAATTGAAAGAAATATATTTACAATCCAGATTTTGAAATACTCCATTGTATTTCCTCTAAATTCTAATGTTTCAAACTCTCTATTTGAACTCTCAGTACTTGAATCTTCATTAGTTATATTTAACACAAATTTTTCCCTCTTACTATATCGATTTTTTATCTCCATAGCTTTATCGATAGCAGATGCATCTGAGAGTGTTATATCTTGTGATTTATGATACTTTTCTAACTCACCATAAGCTGTTATCAAAACCCTTTGTTCATCCTCTTCTAATCTATTTTCAATAACATAACTCTTAAAGTTATCACTACTTTTATAGATATCCCATTTTAGCAGGTCTTGAAACTTATCACTTTGCACACTCATACATCAACTCCTTATTTTTGATACAAGTAAGTCGGCAAACTAGATAAAAGATATAATAAGTGTAAAATTATTTAAACTAAAAAAATTATTTTTCCATAAAAGATACAAAAAGATACAATTTTTTAAAAAAGAGAGAGTAGAGATGACTAAGAGAGAAAAAATTCTCCTCTCTTAGCTATAAAAAGATTTACTGTAAAGTATTGATATATGCTGCCAAATTTGCAACATCTGCTTCACTCATAGTTGCAACTTGACCTTTCATAACACCCTTCATAGCACCGCCATAAGATCCATCTTTGTAACCATTTAATGCTTCTATAGTTTTAGCTACATCCCATCCTGTAATTGCAGCACTTGTATTTAATGCTTTTTTCTCACCATTTGAACCATGGCATCCAGCACATTTTGCAAACTTTAACTTTCCAGCTACCGCATCGCCAGATGCTACTGAAGCACTCACTTTTTCAGTTACTGTCTCAGTAGCTTCTGTTACTGCTCCTGTCGTTGCAGCTACTGCACCAACTGCTGTGCTAACCGTAGTGCTTACTGCATTGCTCGCTGTATCTACTGCACTTGTAGTTGCTTCTTTTGCACCATCAACAACACTACTTCCCGCATCTTTTGCACTATCAACAACACTTCCTGCCGCTTCTTTTGTAGCTTCTACTGCTCCGTTTGCTGTATCTACTACTGCATCTTTTGCTGCTGTTGCTATATCTTTACCCTCTTTGACTGCTTCTACTGCTCCACTTGCTGCTTCTTTTGCAACTTCTTTTGTAGCCTCTACCGCATTACCAGCAGCTTCTTTAGTTGCATCCACTGCACTCGTTGCTGCTTCTTTAGCCGCATCTATTACACCGTTACCTTCCTTATCACCACACCCTACTAAAAACGCCGCTAACACCAATGAATAAATAAAAGTTTTTTTCATTTAATCTTACTCCTTTAAAATTTTATATTGTAAGTATATTCTACATCTTAATAATTAAAACAAGTTGAATTATAATTTAATTAATTTAATTTAATGGAGGATTCACAAATATTTTATCTTCTAATAATTTATCCCACATATGAAAATCACTCCACTCCTCTTTGACTTGTTTGGAAAAAACAATATCTTTTAAATCTATTTTACCCATAAGTTTACTGTATGCATCTTCTCTAAAACCTTGTGCATATCCTGTATCAGTTTCGTGTACAATAACACTATGCAAACTTACATTTTTCTCACCATTTACCATTTTTGTCTGCAAAAGTAATTTATCAACCATCAAAAATATAACTCGCACAAACTGCTCAGCTGAGGGCGAAACTGGTAAACTTACCCATCTTAAACTATGTTTTTTAATTGAACCGATATAGTCCCTATCATCTTTATCCCAAATTGCCGTCGAATGGTCAAATGAATCAATTAACTCTTTTATAGTTAATTTCATCAATCCAAAATCATAAACCATCTGACCATTATCAAGATAATTTGACTCAAACAAAACCTCAACCTTATATGAATGTCCATGAATACTATATTTGCATCTCTGACTTGAACATCCTCTCACAACATGAGCATTTTCAAATTTAAATAATTTTCTTATTATCATCTTCCCTCCTCATTATCCCATAATCTTATATGCATCCTATCTACAAAATTATAACCATTTTGAATACAAAAATTAGCAACTGCCTTATCACTCTTTCTTAATTCACTAGCTCTGCTTCCCAAAGGCATACAGTAAATAGAAGTGTTAGGATACTCTTTTGTAATCTCTTTTATCTCTTTTGTGTTAACATCATTTTCACTAAGTACAAATTTAAAAAATGACTCTTTTGTGTTTGAAACTATGGCAGATATTGCATCTGTATTAATCCGTTTAGATTTTGGTTCACCACTATTTTCAAGTTTTACGCTCATAGCAAATACTATCTTTTTATAAATAGGAAATCTTAAAAAATCGATTTCAATCGTCGCATTTGTCTCAAATGTAACTCTATGCCCTTTTAAAACAGACTCTTTTAATGCATCTAGAAGTATAGGATTTTGATAATGAAGCAATGGCTCACCACCTGTGATAACAATATCTGGTTTAAAATCTAACTCTTTTAAATAATCGTTGATTATTGGTATAAGATTATCTATCTTTTTCCAAGTGTGGCTAAAATATTCTTGATTAACTGCTTTTAAAGAGTCGCATCCTATGAGTGTATCAATTTTCACTCCAAACCCAGCACATCCTAGATTGCATCCACCAAGTCTGATGAAGATAGATGGAGTTCCAACAAACCTACCCTCTCCTTGAAAGGAGTAAAAACTCTCAACAAGAGGAATCACTAGCCACCCGTCTCATAAAATGCACGACTTGAAACCTCACTACTTTCATGACCCCAACGGTTCTCTTTTGGTCTATCTTGAAGTACCTCTTTTAAAATCTCTACAGCTTTTGAAACATCACTGTTTTTAACCGCTTCTTTGATACTCATCGCTTCATCAAAATATAGACAAGGGATGAGATGTCCTTCAGCAGTGAGTCTGATACGATTACAAGTTTGGCAAAAATCATGTTTATGAGGATCAATCAGACCAAACTTATATCCATCTTCTAAAAGATAAGAAAAAGATGGACTACTACCCTCTCGCCCTACTTTTTTGATGATATACTTCTCTTTTATAAGCTGAAGTATCTCTTTACCTAAAAGTCCTTTGAGATTATCAGAGGCTTTTGCATTTTCCATATACTCTATAAAACGAACTTCTATATTTCTCTCTTTACAAAAATCTAAAATATCAACTATTTCTTTATCATTTATCCCTTTTAAAGGAACCATATTTATCTTTACTCCAAGTCCAACTTCCAAAGCCTTATCTATGCCTTCTAATACATCTTCTAAAACATCTTTTTGTGCAATTTTTTGTGCAACTTCTGGTTTTAGAGAATCTAACGAAATATTAAGCCTTTTTAATCCTGCATCTTTTAATCTTTGTGCAACATTTGGCAAAAGATAACCATTTGTCGTCAAAGCCAAATCAATATCACTCTTATGAGTTGAAATCATCTCTATAAACGAATCCAAATCATACCTCAAAAGCGGTTCCCCACCAGTAATCCTAATCTTCGTAATTCCCTCATCAATCGCTGCTTTAACAAATAAAAAAAGTTCTTCAAAACTAAGCAACTCTTCTCTTGGAACCCAAGAAAAAGGTTTATCGGGCATACAATATAGACACCTAAAATTACATCTCTCTGTTACTGAGACTCGTAGATAATTTACACACCTACCTTGTCCATCTATCAACATTTTTACCCCACAACCTAAAATAAATTCCTAACTAGCCGATATTGTAGCAGAAAATCAATTTAAGGAGGTTAGTTTGAGTATAGTACCAAATAGTCATGAAAGAGTTATGAAAGATGAAGATTTTATCATTTCAAAAACAGACACAAAAGGAAAACTTACTTACTGCAATGAAATATTTATGGATATGGCAGTTATGAGTGAAGAGGAACTTTTAGGAAAGCCTCACAGCATAGTAAGGCATCCCGACATGCCAAAGGCAATATTTAAACTCTTATGGGAAAGGGTTCAAAACGGGAAAGAGATATTTGCTTATGTAAAAAATTTATCGAACGATGGTGGGTTTTATTGGGTTAGTGCAAATGTAACACCATCATATGATGTTAATAAAAATATCATAGGTTACTATTCGGTGAGAAGAAAACCTAGTAGAGTTGCACTAGATGTGATAATACCACTTTATGACCAGATGCTAAGGATAGAAAAGAGTAGTGGAATGGAAGCATCTATGGAACATCTCACAAATACATTAAAAGAAAAAGGAGTTTCTTATGATGAGTTTATTGCAAAAATCCAGAAGTAAGACAAAATCAGTTTTAGTTTCACAAATTGAGAGTGTAACTTTTGACGCATCCCAAGGTAAACTAGAGTCAAGAATCACGGGAATCCCAAAAGGAGATCCACTAGAAAAAATTGCTTGGAATATAAACAACATGCTAGATCAAACTGAAGCACTTATGAGAGAGTCTGCAACAGGGATAAAAGAAGCATCTCTTGGAAATGACCACAGATATCTCCGTCAAGCAGGGCTTAAAGGTAGATTTAAATTAAATTGTGCTGAAGTAGCAAAAGGTGTAAATGGTATCAATGAAGCAAACAAGGAAAAAATCAGAGGAGATTTAAGAGAAAAGTTTGCCCATATTGGTGGTGGCATAGAGAGCGGAATAAATACAATGAAAAATGATACATACAATGCTGTAGTACATATGAAAGAAATTAGCAATATTGCAGATACCACAGCAAATGAATCAAACAATAGCCTAGAGCAAACAATGAAACTCTCTGAAAAGATTCATAATCTAAGTGATCTTATCGCTAATGTTACAGAAGCTATAAGTTCACTCACACAAAGATCAAATGAAATTACATCAGTTGTAAACCTTATCAAAGATATAGCAGATCAAACCAATCTACTAGCACTAAATGCAGCTATAGAAGCAGCAAGGGCGGGAGAACATGGCAGAGGATTTGCAGTTGTTGCTGATGAAGTACGAAACCTAGCAGAGCGAACACAAAAAGCAACTTCAGAAATCTCTATCACAATACAAACCTTACAACAAGAGACAAATCAGATACAAACAAACTCCGAAGAGATAAACGCTATCACAATTGAATCTAGTGATACTGTATCAGAGTTTCAATCTGCGTTAGTAAAACTAAATGAAATGTCACAAGAAACAGCCCAACTATCACATATTCTTGAACTTTCAAATATTACTTCATCATTTAAAGCAGATAATATATCTTATAAATCAAAAGTCTATAGAGAGATATTAAGTGACAGTCCAATGTCTGAAGCAGACATTCAAAATTGTAAACTTGGGGAATGGTTGGAAAATGAAGGAAAAAAGATGTTTGGAAAACTACACTATTTTAAAGAGTTGCAAGCACAATACAAACTACTACATCAGTACTCAAATAAAAATCTCCAAGAAGTATCAGAGAATGGATTAACAAAGGAAAAAGGAGAAACACTTATCGATAATTTTACAAAAATGGAAGAATCAAGTCAATCTCTTTTTAAATATTTAGATGCAATATCAAAGGAAAAAGTAAAATAACATAATTTTATGCTAAAATCATCTAATTAGTATAATCAAGGAGCTTATAATCTTATGAAACAGATTTCATTTAGCATAAAACAATATATTTTCATCTTAGGTGCAGGAATATCAATGATGTTTCTGCAAGGATGTGGTGGTGGAACACCAGGAACGGAGGCTCAAATTACTGAAATTTCCCAGCTAAAAAATATCCGTATCTCAATTGCTGGAAGTTCAATTACCAATGGTGAAAACTCTTATCTAGGTGCAGAGTCTTATGTAGGAAAAGTAGAAGAGTACCTAAGAGAAGAAAAAGCTACCACGCTAAGACCGGGATTTGGCTTAAGCAATAATAATTTAGAAATAATCACTGATGAGCCATTGTGTTACAAAGAAGAACTCTATAAATATAGTGGCATAGGTACTACAATCACCGGTACATTAACCGGTGATGAAATTTCTTTGGCTTATGCAAAAGAGCGTGGAAACAGAGGTGCTGCTATGATAGAGTTTTCTGTTGACGGTGTAATACAGGAAACATTTTCTACTTATGATACAGCTGTATCTGTACATACCGGTAATAAAAACTTTACAGGAAATGGCACAAACACACTTTTTGATTTAGGTGAGGCATTTACCTTTAATCATGTAATTAGATTGAACGGAGCTTCAACAAACGGACATATAAATGATGAGCTAAATGGTGCAGATAATATTACTCCAGAGTTTGGAGAGGGTGAAGAGTGGATGATAATTAGAAAAGTTTCCAACAATGAAGTACATCATTTTATTCTTTTTGAAACTCCACCGACAAATAATTCTACTATCAGTGCCTCGTTTAAATATGGGGAGAGCATCAAGACAGGTAAATCAACGATTGGCAATTTAACTCAATTTATAGGTTCTGGTACAGAGTCTCCTTTTGGAGATGGAGGAGTTACATATGATGTTTCAAATCCTCAAGATATTGCATCGGGGCTTGATTTTAGAGAGACCGATAGACGAGCTATAAAAACTTGGAAGTTTGATGACAATGGATTAAAAAACTTTACTTTTACAATAAAAGAGATTGATGACAAAGCTAGCGGAACAACACCTGAGTTTTTTATAAATTTTGTAACCAATCGTATGCACTATGTACAAAATGCAGGCATAGGTGGATTTAAGGCATCTGACTTTTTAGCGACAAGCGGGCTTACCACTACAAAACAAATTATCGACTTTGCACCAAATATATTTATCTTAGAATCAGCAACCAACGATGCAAACTATAGAGCCAACCTGCCAACTACAAATGAGTGGATTATACGATTAACAGATGAATGTATAATTAATCCAAACAGTGTAAAATTTACAGCAACTGATAAAACTCCAGAAAAAGGGGATGTATTAATCATAGGTGGTTATATTGATAATATTGATGATGTTGCTGTGCGAGTCATTGAAAACTGGGATGCACAAACAAAAATAGTAAAATTTTTAGATAAAATAAATGTAAATGACTACAACTTAAGATGCCAAATCAAAAGAATCCAAAAATGGGAAGACAATGTTGAAGCTGTAGTAAATAAAGTAAAACAAGGTGTTGGCTCACCTCTGTTTGTAGGCATTGGAACTAGTGGTGTACCAAATCTAACTGATAGAAAATTGGCAGGTTATAAAGAAAAAGGTGAACTATTAGCAATTAAGTTAAATGCAAAATTTATAGATTTTTATCAAAAAACATATGATTTTAATGGTGGGATTCGAGAAACAAACACTATGCCTGCTCAAGAGCGTTGGTCACTTGGTGACAATACACATCTAAATGATACAGGAAGAACTCTTTTTGGTGAAGCAATAACAGAAGAACTCTTTGGAAGATAAAAGTTTTATGTTATTTTTTGTCACAAAAAGTAACATAAAAATATATATTATTAAATATCCTTAATTATTATAAATAAATATGCTTAATTAGAAAGATAATTTATTTCTTTGATATAATAATTCAATTTAAATAAAAAGGTATCTAATTCTCATGAAGCAAATTTCATCAATCATAAAACAATATATTTTTATTTTAGGCATAATAGTATCGATGTTGACCCTGCAAGGATGTGGTAGTGGGAACACTGTTGCACCAGATACAAATACAACACCAGAAACAAATATTAATCCAGATAAAAATGACACTCCAAACACAGAACCTATCACCGGAGAAACAGCTGACTATAAATATAACAGAATTACTATAGCAGGCAGTTCTATTACTTGGGGACAAGGATATCTAGGTGAAGAAGCATATCTTGGAGAAGTTGAAAAATACTTTAGAGATGAAGTAGCTACAACTATAATACCAACTAACGGAGAAGTTATTAACGATGCTATGAGCTACAAAGGGAAACTCTATAAATACACTGGTGCAGGTACTGAAATCAAAGGAAGTATTAAAGGTGATAAGATTAGCATTGCATTTGCAAAAGAGAGAGGAAACGCTGGTGCAACTGTAGAGATGATTATTGATGGTGTGAGTAAAGGAACTTTCTCTACAAAAGGTGAAGATATACAAAGGGGAAGTGTTTCTATTAACGGTAACGGCTCTACACTACTGTTTGATCTTGGTCGTGCACATACTTTTAATCATAATGTTCAAGGATATGGTGCAGGGTTCATTAATACAGCAAGATGCGGAGACTCTGTTACCAACAATGGTTGGCTAATTATAAGAAAAGAGGTTGGCAAAAAAATACATCATTTTATTGTTTTTAAAAATGCACCAAGTGATAACTTTACTATAACATTTGATTATGCTGAAACTATCAAACCAGTAAAATCTACCGTCGATCATATCTCACAAAGCATAGAGTCTCCACTTGAAAGTCCTTGTGGCGAAAAATATAACGATAGAATTCCTCCTATACCAGATCAATCATTAGATTTTAGACAAACCGATGAGCGTGCAGTTATGACATGGGGAGGTCTTGGTTATAAAGATCACAATTTTACACTTAAAATTAAAGATGGTGGAAGTGAAGAGTTTATCTTAAATTTTATCACAAACCATATGTACTATTTTCAAAACGCAGGAATCTCTGGTGCTAAAGCAGAAGATTTTGATCCGACAACACCTTACAATGGTAGAAATCCAAATCCTAGAACAACAGAGCAAATCATAGCATTTAAGCCAGATCTTTTTATATTGGAGTCAAGCACAAATGATGCACTTACATGGGCAAGAGAGAAACAGAATGAAATAGGTACTAACACATGGATTGTCAAGGATGCAGTAAGCTTTTCAATTGCCTCTTCAAACCAAATCCAGTTGGCAAGCCCTACAAATGTAAAAGCAGGGGATGTTGTGGTAATGGGAACATATAATAATGATATTAGAAATATTGCTGTTGGCATAGTTTCGCAAGACTCAAACTTAAATATAATAACTTTGACAAAAGATATACCAACTGATGTTGTTAAAATATGTGTTATTAAACGAATTACCAAGTGGGAAAACAATGTCAAAACTGTAATTAATCAAGTTACTGATGGCATTGACCATACCGTAAAAATTGGTATTGCTACTAGCGGTGTTCCAAACCTATACGATGACGATGGTGTCGAAAGGACTACAGAGCGAAAACTTATGGGGTACAGAGAAAAAGGGAAAATAATGGCAGCTAAAAATGGCTGGATGTTTTTTGACTTTTTTGCAAAAACCTTAGATGTTTCACCAAGCGTGGATACCGAACAACTTTGGTCAATAGGCGATAATACTCATCCAAATGCAAATGGAAATATATTATTTGGAGCAGCAATCACAGATGTTTTAAAAGATCAGTAACTAGCTGATTCTCTCCAAAAAGATTTTTGTCTGCTCCATTGAGTTAAAATTCTCAAATGCTTTAAAAGCATTTTGTGACATTTGTGGATAGTTCTCTTTGTTAAACTTAGAAAACCCTTCCACAAGTGCGTCTACATTTCTAACATCTACTAATACTCCAGTTTTACCCTCTTCTACTATCTCCGCAATTGCAGGTAAATTGGTCACTAAAACTGGTCGTCCCGCCGAATAGGCTTCTATCACGATACCAGGATAGCCCTCTCTGTGGCTTGGAAGCACTAAAACATCTGCCTCTTTTAATTTTTCTATCACCTCTATTGGGCTAAGAGATCCTTCATAACTTGTGTTAAATCCAGCAACATACTCTTTTGTATATTTATCTTCATGTATAGGACCGTAAATCTTTACATCAAAACTATCATCTAGTTTTTTACAAGCTTCTAAAAGCTCCTGCGTTCCTTTTTCATCTTTTAAGTGGCTGATATAGACAAATTTTTTATTAAACTCACTCTTAGGAGCTAATCCATCTACTTTTCTTCTAACATTTGGGAACCAAAATGTATTTGGATTGAATTTTTTAAAATACTCTACTAGGTATTTAGTTTCAAAAAAACTTTGATTTGCATTTTTTAGTACATATCTGATTAAAAACTTTTTTATTGGGTCAGATTTTTCATAAATTTCATCAAAATTTCCAGCGAACTTTCTAAGGCTTACAGTTTTTCCAAATATTTTTGAAATAAATATAATAAAAGGAGCTATCATTATGTAGTGATTGGCTGTACCGTGTAAAGAGGTATGATCATATTTCCTTACATTTTTGATAAACTCTTTCATTACAACAAAAAAAGTCTCTGCAATATTTTTATAGCAGTTTTTATTAGAGTTTATAGATAGATACTCTATGTCCATCTCTTTAAAATCTTCTAACAACTGCTCATACAGCACGGTAACACCACCAGCTGCTTTCATATCATCTGCATACATTGGACCTATGGCTATAATCTTTTTTTTATTTTGCATCTATTTTTCCTAACTCTATTTTATTTAACACTCTTTTTACTACTGTTCTTGCAAAATATAGTTCAACAAGAATGATGATAAGATTAATTATAACAAAACCTATAATTGGAAACTTTGCAAAGATTAGATGCACACTTACAATCACCAGAGAGAGTCTAATTATATTTAGTATTAATTCTAACTTATTAAAATTAAATGTTTTAGACAAAAGTGTAAAAAGACTCAAATATGCCACAATCACACTAGAGTAAATCAATATAAATACATATATAACAGAATCTATCGTCAAGTATGAAGGTTTGATAAGATAAACAAGTCCAGAAACCAAAACAGAGACAACAAACCCAAGTAATAAAAACTTTATTTTATAGCCAAGTAACATATCTATATATTTTGATATTTCATCAGTATTTGAGATATTAAATTTTGAGATAAAATAAGTTCTCAAAGAGCCGATAAAAATCAAAATCAACCCTCCAAAAGTCAATGCATATCCAATCTCCGCCAATATACTTTTCATCTCGTTATCAGCCAAATATACAATCGCATATCTACTTGTGTAAACATACAAGCCATTAATTATATATGTTAGTGCTGAAAAAGCAATAAACTGTTTAGCTCGTTTAAAAAAGATTTTCCAAGATCTACTGTTTTTAAAATCTGTGCTATTTTGTGCCAAAATAACAATATTTTCTTTCATATTAAGCACTATTACTAACAAATAAGGCAACACAAAAAGATATAAGAAGATATTGTTAAGTTCTATTGGCATATCATTCAAAAAGATATAGAGTAGTCCAGCCAATCTTGCAAAAAGGATAACAAAAGAGTTAAAAACTATAAATTTTATCCGCTTTCTTGCAAGCATTGTATTTTTAAAAAATATCCAAGTCAAAAGGGCAAAGATAGAGAGGTAGATATACTCTTGTTCTATGCCTACACTTTGAGTTCCAAATACCACATCTGTATAAGTTCCCAAAAATGTTTGTGAAAGAATAATCAGAAGACAAAATATTAAAATTTGAAGAGCTGAATTAATTTTATCTGATATTTTATAGATTTGATTAAATCTTAGATAAGAGATACTTAACCCAAACTCAAAAACAAATATCAACAAAATGATGATATTAAAAGCTGCCGAAAAATCAGCTAAACCTTCTGTATTTAGCTTATAAGGAATAAGCAGTGCAATAAGATAGGTTGAAAAACTATAGACTAAATTTGAAAAGAAAAATAGCGTTGCATCGTTTTTGAATAACTGTTTAACTTTTGCAATCACTATTTAAATCTTACTTGTTTTGTCTAATTTTTTCAATATCTAACGACTGTTTACAAATAACTCTCTTTCCAGTAGCACTTCTTGCTATCTCATCAACCACCTCTACCTCAAAATCGATACCATCTCGAACCAATGCTTTCATACCAGAAATCACATGCTCTTTATCGACTACTCCACCTCTCTCTTCGATGAGTACAGTAACTTTACCAGGTTCACTCTGTTTATATTGCAAGTTTTTAATCAAATCCAAAGGCAAATGCTGTCCACCACACATCGTGGTAATCGAAACTAATCTATTGTCATCAGTAACTAAATAGTCTTGTGTTCTTCCTTCGATGTTTTTTACCTCTCTTGCGATATCTGAACCTTCAAAGTAAACTACATCTCCTGATACTTCATCAGCTGTTTTAAAATTGATAAACGGCATAACAAAGTTATCAAATGAAGTTCCTACTATCTCCCTATCAACAATTCTAGGAGTCCCATAAGCATTTATAAATTGATAATTATCATAATTCATCCGATAAGCACTTACAACTCTCTCTGTATGCCCATAATCAGCCAATATATCTACATCTCCAAAGAAATCTTTGATAACACCAAAATCAGGTTCAAATATACTCTCAGATGCAACGATAATACCTTCTACTTTTATAGGCTCTAATCCAAATTTTCTTGACATTGCTATAAAACTAAGTACTGCACTTGGATAACCAAAAAGAAATTTTGGCTTAAATTTTACCGCTTCTGCATACATCAATGGAAATTTTTCACTATTCATATAATTGTTTGAAAGATAGAGATAGTTATCAACAGGTTCTCTCTCCCAGTATATATCTTGGTCAGGTTTTGAAACTTCTCTACCTTTTAAAAGCAGAGTACGATCTCGATACTTGTATCCAATTTTTCCCAGTGTAAACATCGAATAGGCTTTATGTTTTGCTCTACTTGTGTGAAGTGGTTGGAAATATTTCGTAGGAGTAGAGAGTGAACCACCACTATAATAGGCAATTGGCTTTTCAATTTTATCTGTATAAAGTTTATCAAGATTAGCTTTTATCTCATGTTTTGAGATAGTCGGAAATTTTTTCAAATCAGCTAATGATTTGAAATCTTTTGAACTCACACCATGTTTTTGAAAAACTTCAGTATAATAAGGTATGTTTTCTTCAGCAAATATCAAAGTTTCTAAAGTTTTATTGTAAACAAAATCTTGCTTAAACTGCTCACTTCCCTCTTCATATGTTTTATAACGATTCATATATTCACCATAAAGCTTTCCATAACGAATCCCTATAGGTATATTTCCATAAATCGTTCCTAAAAATGTTTTAAGAGATTGGGGCATATTATAATAAGTGCTTCTGTACAGATGGACAACGCTATCAAATGAAAATTTCATAAAATTCCTTATTTTTGTGTATTGTAAATATCGGTCAAGATTAGTTAATCTTTATATCTGTGCATCCACACGAGATGCACAGAAGTGCGACTGGTATCATTATAAGTATAAAAGATTTAAACTATTATTAAATTAGTGTAAATTTATTAAATATATTTTATTTATCTGCTGTAAATCTTGCAAATGTTGTTACTTTATGTTCACTATGAATAGAAAAGTCCAAAAAATTATCTAACTCTTTTAATGAATACGGCGTTACTGCCTTTGGATGACCAATCACTACAAAATTTCCTTCTAGCTCTTTTTTACTATTTTCTTTTAAAGCATTTTTCAAAAGGGATGCTCTATATCCATCCAAGGAAACCAATGACTTACTATACCTTGTTAGCATCTTCAAAATCAAACTATTTGACGAACCACCTGCTGTAACTCCATCACCATACACTTTATGGTCATTTTTTGCAAACTTTTTATGATAAGCAAATTTCCAAAAAAAGAGTGGACTAACAGGATAAGTGCTTATAGGAATTTCAGTAAAAAAACCATTTATATCCTCAACTACTGGATCTTTTTCAAACTTCCAAAGTGATTTTTTAGGAGCATTTCTAAAATCATAATAGTGTGTATCAGAACTATTTAATCCATCTTCATAAACTGTACTATCAAGCCAAATATTATGTTTCTTCAGTGATTTTTTTAACTTATCAAATGGTTGCAAACACCACCCACCAGCTCTGTAAGCAAATACTTTATCTCCCACAATATCTGTCAATGCCTTCTTATAACGACAAACAATATCCTCAATTTCATCTTCTTCAAAACTATGTATACGAAACCTTTTTGTATCCATAGACCACTTTTCACCATCAAATGTACAATCTTCCCAATGAGGGTGAATATGAAGTTGTATATCGTGTCCATTTGCATCTAAAAATCTTAATTGATTTACGATTTTTTCATAATCTTTGGCTAATTTTTCATATCTCTTTTTATAGAAACTCAATCTATCAAGATAACCACTATCTACAAAAAATACAAATTTTGCATCATATTTATCTCCAACTTCTAATAATTTTTCAGTCGGCAAAATAATAGAGTTTTCCACAGTTCCAGGATTATCTCCAGAAAATAGTTCATAATCTAAAGTTAAAAATATCTGCACTCGACTCCTTTTTAAATAATACTAGCATTAAAAAGATAAAAAATTTATTAAAGAATTTTATAAGCTATTTTATAAGTAGTTTCATGGGAGCAAAAAGATTATGTGCTTTTGGTTCAGTTATAAAGCTGATATTGTATGGATGCATCATGATATGTTTTTTATAGA